>JAJDZM010000166.1 GCA_022824615.1 Candidatus Binatia bacterium
GGAGCAATCGCTGTGCTGTGTAAGACGAGTGTCGCCCGGAAGGTACTCGTCCATGCATGGTCTGCGTCTCTCCCTATCAAGTCCGCAACGATCTATCGACTTGACGCTCATCGAGAGTTCGGCGTTTCGGTAGACGCCTGCCTGCTTTTCGTTTGTCTAGTTCCAGGCACGCAAACCCACGAGTGCGCCGTCTACGATACGCTGAACGATCCGAGGCCATCGTCGAGCTTCGGGATGAGAGATGGTCGCCTCGTATCCGACTTGGAGACTTACGGGCGGCTTCACTCCCTCTACTCGGACGGTCTGAGCGGGTGGCGCTCAGGTGTAAAGCATGACTGTAGTCGGGTCTTCGAGTTCTCAGTCAAGAACGGAGAATTGGTCAATGGCCTTGGTGAAATCGTACCGCTGGAGACCGATGTTGTCTTTCCTCTGTTGAAGAGTTCTGATGTCGCCGGTCACCGTCCCCCCCGGAAATATCTCTTAGTTCCTCACCGGTCCATGGATGAATCGTCACACGAGCTTCGTAGTCGTGCGCCTCGGGCGTGGCAATACTTAACCTCTCATGAACAGACTCTTGAAGCGCGCGGCAGCTCTATCTACAAGAAAAGACCAAAGTTCTCGATCTTCGGCATCGGACCATACTCCTTCGCTCCTTGGAAAGTCGCAATCTCGGGGCTCTACAAGAGTCTACGCTTCACAAAGATCGGACCGATTGATGGACAGCCCATACTGCTGGACGATACCTGCTACTTCTTCCCATGCGACAGCGAGGAGGAGTGCCTTTGTCTGTACGATCTCGTATCGTCGCCACTTGCGATCGATTTCTGGTCATCCCTCGTATTCTGGGACTCCAAACGCCCGATTACGGCGAAGCTGCTGAATCTGCTGGACCTTGCCAGTCTGGCAAAGAAGATGAACGCCTGGACTCCGACGACGCGGCGAATCGCGGAACGACAAATGACCGCCTACTCGGCCGGTTCACACCAGCCCATGCTTTTTCGGGAGTCGTCCTCCCGGTATGGATTGACGGAGAAAATATTCAACCCTTTAGCCAACGATAAGAATAATAAGAATAAGAAGTAGCACGGCATGGCTATCCGGAGCAGTATCGACCAGGCAATCGAACATCATATCAATGGTCAGTTGGACCAGGCCCTCGGACTCTACGTGCAGGCCCTCCAAGAGGATCCGCAGACCCCGGGGGCCGCAGACCTCATATCGGCCATCCTCCGCACTTATCTCGAATTAGCCCTGGCTTTGATGAAAACAGGCCGCGACCCGGAAGCCATCCAGAGCTTTCAGCGCGTCCTGGCCATCCAACCCGATGAGCCTGTGGCACATGCCTATCTCAGTCGGCTCTTCATCTCGAACAATGATTTACACCGGGCGACGCGGCACCTGCGTCATTATCTGCGCCTGGTGCCGGAGGATCATATCGGGGCCAGGCTGCTCCTCGCCTATACGGGCGCCGAGGCGGTCCCGGAGCGACCGGCACCGGCCTATATTACGCGTCTGTATGATAATTACGCCGCCTCGTACGACCAGAAGCTGGTGAGCAGTCTACGTTACCAGTGTCCGGAGTTGATTCGGGCGGCATTGCAGCGGCACTGCCGGGACAAAGTCACTATTCTTGACCTGGGCTGTGGAACCGGCCTGTGTGGCCAGGCCGTCAGCTCGATGGCCACACGCCTGGATGGTGTGGACCTGTCCTCACAAATGCTGGCCAAAGCCCGACAGCGCGCGATCTATAATGAGCTGGCCGTGGGCGACCTTTACCCTTTTCTGGAGAAAAAGGCGGGCTGGTATGATGTGATTGTTGCCGCCGGCGTGTTTGAACATGTCGGCGACCCCCGCCCTGTTTTCCGGGCCGCGTTCGGCGCACTCCGGGACTCCGGCTTGTTCGTTTTCACGGCTGAGGACAACCCGACCCAGGAGCTGAGCGTGAACAGCTCAGGTTACTATATGCACGGCCGGACCTATCTGGCAGAGCGCGCGACACAGTGCGGATTCGCCGTCAGCTCTCTCGAATCGGTCACGCTGCGCCTTGATAACGGCAGGCCGGTCCGGGGACTGTGTGTCGTGCTGCGCAAGACCCCGTAGCACCCTGGCAAAAAAGCCGGCGACGAGGGTCTGCCTACTCAACCGTCTCTACTGGGGGAGCCGGTTCCTCTTCTTCGCTGTCTGTCGGGGCGTAGGAAAACGTCAGCTTTTCCTCGTCAAAGTCGATCTCGACCTCGCCCCCTTCTTGGAGCTGCCCAAACAGAATCTCATCCGCCAGCACCTGTTTCACCTCAGTCTGGATCAAGCGAGCCATCGGGCGGGCACCAAAGGTTTTGTCATAGCCCTTTTCCGCCAGATACCGCCGCGCGGCCGGCGTCAGCGTAATGGACACCTTGCGTTCGGTGAGCTGCTCGACCAATTCCTTCACGAACTTTTCGACCACCCGCTCAATGGCCTGCATGGGCAGGGAGCGAAAGTGCACGATGGCGTCCAGGCGGTTCCGAAATTCCGGGCTGAAGAGCTTCTCAATCGCCTGCTGATCCTTGCCTTCGTTTGAGATATTGCCAAAGCCAATGGCATGCGCCGCTATCTCACGGGCACCGGCATTGCTGGTCATGATAATAATCACATGCCGGAAGTCGGCCTTTTTGCCATTGTTGTCGGTCAGGGTGGCATGGTCCATGACCTGCAATAAAATATTGAACAGGTCGGGATGGGCTTTTTCGATCTCGTCCAGCAAGAGGACCGCGTGCGGATTGCGCGTGACTGCGTCGGTCAACAACCCGCCCTGATCGAAGCCGACGTATCCCGGCGGCGCACCAATCAGACGCGAGACCGTATGCTTCTCCATATACTCGCTCATGTCAAAGCGCAGAAATTGAAGGCCCAGGGTTTCGGCCAGTTGCTTGGCGACCTCGGTTTTGCCCACTCCGGTCGGCCCCGAGAACAGAAACGAACCAACGGGTTTTTCGGGCTGGCCCAGGCCGGCGCGCGCCAGCCGAATGGCCCGCACCAGGGTTTCAATCGCGGTATCCTGGCCAAAGACGACTCCCTTGAGGTCGGCATCCAGGCTTTGTAAGCGCTCTTTGTCCGAAGCGGAAACGCTACGGGGCGGTATCCGGGCGATCTTGGCCACAATGGACTCGATGTCGGTGTCATAGATAATTTTCTTGCCGTCTTCCTCCGGAGCGGGGCGAATCTGAAAGGACGCCCCCACCTCGTCAATCACATCAATCGCCTTGTCCGGCAGAAAACGATCATTGATATATTTTGCCGATAGTTCGGCCGCGGCCTTGAGGGCGTCATGCGTATATTCCACCCCGTGATGTTCTTCGTAGTGCGGCTTGAGGCCGTTCAGGATTTCCACGGCATCTTCAATGCTCGGCTCGTGGACTTCGATTTTCTGAAAGCGCCGCGCCAAGGCTCGGTCCCGCTCAAAATAGCTCCGGTATTCGTGATAGGTGGTGGCACCGATACAGCGCAGCTTGCCCGAGGCCAACGCGGGTTTGAGGATATTCGAGGCGTCCATGGACCCACCGCTGGTGGCCCCGGCCCCGACTATGGTGTGAATCTCATCGATAAACAGGATGGCCCCCGGTTGTTTATCAAGCGCTTTCAGCACGGCTTTGAGCCGTTCCTCAAACTGACCCCGGAATTTTGTGCCGGCCAGGACGGAGCCCATATCGAGCGAGTAGATGCGGACCTCTTTTAAGACCTCGGGCACGTCGCCCGCCGAAATCTTGAGCGCCAGGCCGTCTGCAATCGCGGTCTTGCCCACCCCCGAATCACCGACATAGATCGGGTTGTTCTTGCGCCGCCGGCACAACACATGAATGGTCCGCTCAATCTCGACCTCGCGGCCGATCAGCGGATCGATATCCCCGTCTTTGGCCTTTTGCACGAGATTGGTGGTAAACGCCTCAAGCGGGTCTTTGACCGGACGGGGCTCGCCGTCTTCGTCCGGACTGTCCTGCGCAGAGCCGGGTCCGGCTTCTTCGTCGGACGGCGTTTTGGAAATGCCGTGCGAGATATAATTGAGGACATCCAGCCGGGTCACGCCGTGCTTCTCCAGGAGATAGACCGCGTGACTGTTGTCCTCGCGGAACAGGGCGACAAAGAAATTGCGCGTCTCAATGACTTCTTTGCCGGCGGATTGGACATGGGCAGCGGCCCGCTGCAAGACCCGGTGAAAGGCCAGGGTCTGCTGGGGGTCAACCTCACCGGCATCCTCTGGCAGCGACTCCAGATTCTCTTTGAGAAATTCCTCAAGGTCGGCTTGGAGTTCTTTGACGTCTCCGCCGCACTGCCGCACAATCTCGGCCACGGTCTCATCGAACAGCAAGGCGTGGAGCACATGTTCCAGACAGAGGAACTCATGCCGCCGCCGCCGGGCTTCGTTAATCGCCAGACTAATCGTGACTTCCAGTTCTCGACTAATTCGCATGGTAAGGACTCCCGACCGCTCGCTAGGCTTCTTCCATACTGCACTTTAAGGGGAATTCATGTTTCTTGGCTAAACTCTCCACGCGGGAGACTTTCGCTTCCGCCACCTCATAGGTATACACGCCGGCCACGCCAGTCCCCTGCCGATGGACGTGCAGCATAATCTGGGTGGCCTTGGTCGCGTCGTGACGAAAGACGCTCTGGAGGATGTAAACCACAAACTCCATGGTGGTGTAGTCATCGTTATGTAACAGGACCTTGTAGAGCGGTGGCTTCTTGAGCTTTTTTTCGGTTTCGGTAACTACGCCGTGGTCGAGATCCGTGTCACGATCATTCTGATCTCTCATAACACCCTCGCACTCTTCATCTTTTTCCATACCGCGCTACAGACGTATGTACCCAGGTTTTCGTTCCGTCCGATTATAACCAGAATCATTAGCATACGATATAATGGGACTTCTATAGGATTTCAATGCACGTTGGACTAGACTGAAGCCCGCGACCGACCCCAGGAGGCCAGGAGGAATAAGGAATTATGTCAAATCCGTCGCCCCATAGGCTGCCCGAAACCGCGACTCCCGAACGGTACGTGATTCGCCTGACTCCCGATCTGACCCACTTCATTTTTACGGGTGAGGAAACGATCACCCTCACCAAGACGAAGCGGGTGACGCCGAGAGAGCAGCGGCTTATGGGATCAAGCACCACGGACACGGCGGCGGGGGCGTAGGGCAAGGGGGACACGGCAGATCTGGAGGACAGTAGAGTAGTACTATACTTATCGAGATGGCTATCAATTGGACAAACATGCGACTCTTCCTTCAAGAAAGTAGACCGGAAATCCAGGATATCAGGCTGGTCAGGATTCCGTAGGCCACGAGGCCGAGAACGGCCAGACCCGCGATGCCAATAAGGCTCGGAACGGTATCTGGTAGGTCTCCTCCTCCTCCAGACGAAGAGCTACTGCCCCTCCCGCAGCAGGTCAGCCTGCCGCGGCTGACCCCCTCCAAGACGTATATGAGTTCAGGCCTCAACTTGAAGCGGCAGAGATCAATTTTTCGCATTACGTCCTCCTGTTTAACTTTGGTCCTATGTAGGTAGCATAATCCTGGATACTCAGCCTTATCGGCGTAGAGTACCCCAAGCTTCCACGAATGTTTCGTTTGGGGGTTAAGGACTGCTAGGGTTCATGAGAAGGAAGGAGGAAAAGCCATGAGAAATAGAAGGCCTCATCGAGAGCCGAACTGTGAAGATGAGCTTATCAGAAGAGCTCTTACGAACGACGATGTGAGGGTCCATCTAGACCCGTGTAAATTACGCGAGATCAGAGGAGGTCACAGCATAGAAAAATGGGCGTTTGACCATGACGTTTCCCCAAGCTGGCTGGTCAACAAAATTGAATGGACTCACGACAGAAGGTATGTGAAGTTACCCCAGGCAATAAAGTACGCGGAGAGTATTGGGATCCCACTACACTCCTGCCTGCACTCCTGTAAGATGGGGGGAGAGACATATTACATCATGGAAGGAGCATATTTCCCAGATATATCCCCTCAGCTGGGTTCCCATCTTCGGCCCTTGGCGGCCCTTGCCCTCACCATAGCGGGCGATGGCGACATGGACAACACAAAGTGTGATAATACCTATCTGAGAGCGATCTTGGAGGCCCATGCGGCCCTGTATTACCGTGAGAAGAAATTCCGGAGGGAGTACGCCAATCGAAAACGTCGCTCCAACGAAATGTTCCGCATTGCGTTGGAGCTTGTGTTGGGCGCAGAGATGGCTACTTTTGCATCTAAGGATATCGCCGCACTCGATGCAGAGGAGGAAGTCGACCTTCCCCTCGGTCTTCTGCCAGATGGCTTCAAAGCTTGCGAAAATTACGTCTCTCAGCTCCTCGATCTTCTCAAGGTTGACCTAAATCCAGCGGACAGATCGGTCAGTGAGATTATCTATCACTGCAAGGACTTGCTAGCCGAGACGAAACGAGACAGGCGGTCATTCAATCCCTGGATCCCCGAGCGCGACTTAGACAGCGATGCTAGTCACGAGTTCGACTACCTATTATTTAGGCTCTCGAAGATCAACGGCTTAAATGCCGCCACTGTCTACGACATGGCGATCGAGATCAGTTACGGACACGTTCTCGCCGGTCGAATCGATGCGAACCACCCGCTTCACATGGAACAACTTCTGGAGTTAGACCAGGATGTTATGGACGCCGTGGAGCGAGTAAAGAAATTCTCAGAGCGAGACCGAGAACCGAATAAGGAGTGATTTATGACAGATCTATCTCTACATAGGCTGCCCGAAACCGCGACTCCCGAACGGTACGTGATTCGCCTGACTCCCGATCTCACTCATTGCACGTTTACGGGTGAGGAAACGATTGCCATCACCGTTCATGAGGCCACCCCCACCCTCGTATTGAACGCCTGTGAGCTGACGATTCAGCAGGTGGCATTAACTGATGAAACAGGCGCAACCCAAGCCGGCAACGCGACCCTGGATGAGCAAAACGAGCGGGTGATGCTCGAGTTCCCGCAGGCCATCAGTCCCGGTCGCTATGCCTTACGGCTCGCGTTTGAAGGCATTCTCAATAGCAAACTCCACGGCTTCTACCGCTCCACCTATAAGAATGCTGAGGGTGAAGACATCGTCCTGGCCACCACGCAGTTTGAGCCCACCGACGCACGTCGGGCCTTCCCATGTTGGGATGAACCGGCAGCCAAGGCCGTCTTTCAGACGACGCTGGTGATTGACGAGGGGCTGACGGCTCTCTCCAATACAGCCGTTGTGAGCGAAAACCCGCTGCCTGGGACGGGCAAGAAAGAAGTGGCTTTCGCAGACACGATAAAGATGTCAACCTATCTAGTGGCCTTCATCGTGGGTGAATTTGAGGCCAGCGAGGCCGTTGATATTGAGGGCACGCCGCTACGCGTGTGGGCCGTACCGGGCAAGCAACACCTGAGTTCGTTTGGGCGAGCCATCGGTGCCGCGTCGTTACAGTTCTTTTCTGAATACTACGGTCGTCCTTATCCCGGCGA
>JAJDZM010000184.1 GCA_022824615.1 Candidatus Binatia bacterium
GAGGCGATTAACTACAACTTGGTTGGCCCTAATCTGCGTGGTTGTGGCTTTCAGTATGATGTGCGTCGGGATGAACCCTATTCGATTTACCCGGAATTAGACTTTGAAGTGCCAGTCGGGACTGGCGAAGTCGGCACCCTGGGCGATTGCTTTGACCGCTATATGGTGCGGATTAAAGAATTAAAAGAATCGTGCAAAATTGTCCGCCAATGCCTGGATATGATTCCTGACGGGCCGGTCCTCGCGAGAGTGGCAAAAAAGCTCAAACCGCCTGTTGGCGATGCGCACGTCCGTGTCGAAGCCTCTCGGGGGGATATGGGCTGGTATGTGGTCAGTGACGGGAGTGAGTTTCCTTATCGGACAAAAATTAGAACTGGCTCGTTTTCAGCGATGAGCATAGTGGACAAACTCAGTCGTGGGCTGATGATCGCCGACTTGATTGCACTGATTGCCAGCCTTGATGTGGTGGCTCCTGAAGTTGACCGGTAACGGGAAATACGGTACGAGTGCGGCGCTATGCAGAGCTTTATTGATGGTCTAATTGCCAGCGGTGTATTTGGCGGGCTCCCTGCGGAAGCGATCTATCCCGCCATAATGTTTCTGTTTGCCTCCCTCGTTGTCTTTGGCTTTGTATTGCCCATTGTGACGGTCACCATCTGGCTCGAGCGGCGGGTCTGGGCACGCATTCAGTCGCGGGTCGGGCCGAATCGGGTTGGACCTCAAGGCGTCCTGCAAGGATTGGCTGATGGGGTGAAAAATATCCTGAAGGAAGATGTGGTTCCCGATGCCGCGGACCGCCCGCTGTTTGTGTTCGCGCCCTATCTGTTAGTCTGGGGATTTCTGGCGACCTTTGTCGTTATTCCGTTCAGTAGTGCGCTCGTTATTGCTGACCTCAATGTGGGGCTCCTCTATATTGTGGCAATTGTTGCACTTTCTGCCGTCGGTGTCCTCATGGCGGGCTGGGCATCGAATAATAAATGGTCCCTGCTGGGAGGCATTCGATCCGCCGCCCAGGTCGTGAGTTATGAGATTCCCGCCGGATTGGCATTGCTGCCCGTCGTGCTCCTTACTGGAACACTGAGTACGCAAGGCATCATTCAAGCCCAAGGCTGGGCACCCTGGGACTGGTTCCTCTTCCATAGCCCATTTACGTTCATTGCTGCCTTTGCTTTCTATATTTCCGCCCTGGCGGAAACCAATCGGACGCCTTTTGATATTCCGGAAGCGGAATCGGAACTGGTAGCTGGATTTGCGACCGAGTATAGTGGTTTCCGGTTTGCGCTTTTCTTTTTGGCAGAGTGGGGCAGCTTGTACGTAACGGGCGCCATTATGGCCGTGTTATTCCTGGGTGGCTGGCAGATCCCGACTGGATGGACAAATAACGCGGTCGTGTTGAATATCGCGCAACTCACGGTCTTTTTCCTCAAGGCATATTTTTGGGTGTTCCTGGCTATGTGGATACGTGCCACCCTGCCTCGTATCCGGGTGGATCAGATGATGTCGCTGTGTTGGAAGTATTTGGTGCCGCTTGGATTTGTGAATTTGGTTGGGACCGCGGTCTGGATGGTGATTTGGCCGGAGGGCAATCCGTTCGTGCCGTATCTCATGGTTTTCGGTACGCTGGCTCTCCTTGTCATCTTCTTCCGCCGCGTCCTGTACCATTTGCGTCGGGCGAAGCCGGAACTCTATTTTAATCCGGCAATCTAAAGTGACGGCTAGGGGAGCGCGCTATGGCGAGTAGTATTGGCCAATATCTGAAGCACGCAAAAGATGCGGCGGCCACGATTTTCGAAGGGATGAGTGTCACCATGTCCCACTTCGTCCGCAAGCCGTATACGATTCAGTATCCGGACCGGACGGCGGTTCGCGTCCAAGATACGCTTCCCCTGCGCTATCGAGGCATTCTTGAAGTTGACCTGGAGATTTGCACTGGCTGTTTGGCGTGCGAGCGGGCGTGTCCGATTGATTGTATTGTGATTGATGCGCCAAAGGATAAAGTGACGCGGGCGATGCTCCTGAGCCGTTTTGATATCGATATCGCCAAATGCATGTACTGTGGTCTGTGCAGTGAAGTCTGTCCCACTGGATCGATCCATCATACGACCGAGTTTGAAGGGGCGGACTACTCACTGGAGAGCATGATCCGCCGTTTCGTGAAGGACCCCGTATTGGCGTATAAGGCGAAGAAAGGGGAGGAGACCGACCCGTTGATTGCGCCGGTCTTGGACCGCGGTATGGAATTTCTGGCGGAATGGGCTGAGCCCGTTGATATGAAGAAATATAAAAAAGAACAGGAAGAGGCTGCCTCATAAGTTGCGGATGAGGGGATATCGCAATGCCTTTGGAAGCGTCGGTTTTCTATCTGCTGGCCGCCTTGACCATCGGGTCGGCCCTTATTGTCGCGCTCTCTCATAATCTGGTGTATTCCGCCTTTGCGCTGTTGGGGACATTCATGGGGGTGGCTGGCTTGTATGCGCTATTAGCCGCCGACTTTGTCGCGGTGATTCAGGTCATGCTCTACATTGGTGGCATTCTCGTGCTCATCCTTTTTGCGGTGATGCTCACTCATCGGATTGCTGATGTCGATGTCTCGAATCGGACGGTCGGACGCATTCCCGCAGCATTGATTCTTGGCGTTGTCGGGACCGTTATGGGGGTCTGTATTGGGACGGCTGGATGGGTGCAGCATGCCGAACCTATGGTCGAGCCGACGACGTTTGGTATTGGTGAGGCTTTTCTTGGGCCGTATATCCTGCCATTCGAGCTCGCTTCTGTTGTGTTGCTCGTTGCGTTGATTGGGGCGGTTGTTGTGTCACGCAAGGAACTGCGTGGGCCTACGGCCGACGGATGATGGCCAAGTTCAAGCTCGGTGCTCTCGCTTGACGCCCTCCCTTGATTTTTTTCCTCCTCCCATTTAAGACGGGACGACCTTCCACAACACTACGAATGATTATGGACGGACTACTGCTCGATATAGGGCTACGGCATTTTCTGTTTGTCAGTCTGATTGTTTTTGTGCTCGGCCTCTATTGTGTCCTCACCCGGAAGAATGCCATCGGAATCCTTCTGGGCGTGGAGTTGATCCTGAACTCCGCAAACATTAACTATATTGCTTTTTCACATTTTTCTTCCGGCAATTACGATGGCCAGGTCTTTGCGATTTTCGTGATTATGCTCGCGGCTGCCGAAGCGGTTATTGGCTTGGCCATTGTGCTCGGGATCTATCAAAATTTTTCGTCAATCGATATCGAAGCAGTCGACAGCTTGCAAGGCTAGTCTATGGATCACCCGCTTCTCGTCTCCTACCTGCGCTGGATCGTTCTCTTTCCCCTGCTCGGTGCCGTCATCAATGGTGTTTTCGGAGCGAAGATCCAGGAGCGCTTTGGGAAGAACGGGATCAGCGTCGTTGCCTGCACGGCCGTCGGTCTGGCCTTTATCTTTGCGCTGCGGGCCTTTTTTCAGCTCACCAGTCTGGTGCCTGAAGAACGCTACCTGCTCGATACGCTCCTGCGCTGGATCCATATCGGTGCTCTTCAGGTTGATATCGCGTTCGCCGTCGATCCTCTCTCTGGCCTGATGATCCTGATCGTCACTGGTATTGGCGGTCTGATTCACCTGTATTCGATCGGCTATATGCACGATGACGAAGCGTACTGGCGCTTTTTTGCCTATCTCAATCTTTTTACCGCGGCGATGCTGACCCTGGTGCTGGCCGATAACCTGGTGTTGATGTTTGTGGGCTGGGAAGGCGTTGGCCTGTGCTCCTATGGACTGATTGGATTTTGGTACAAGGAACAGGCGAATACCACTGCGGGCAACAAAGCTTTTATTGTCAACCGGATTGGTGACGCCGGATTTACGCTGGGTATTTTTATTATTTTCTGGAGTCTCTTTGAAGCGGGACACGGGACGACCGCGGTCTTTCGTGACCTGGGCCACCTGATTCATCACCTGGAAGGCCAGATGGTCTGGGGTGTTCCGGCGGCGACGCTCGCGGCGCTGTGTCTTTTTGTCGGAGCGACCGGGAAGTCCGCCCAGATTCCACTCTATGTGTGGTTGCCGGATGCGATGGCCGGGCCGACTCCGGTGAGTGCTCTGATCCATGCTGCGACCATGGTGACCGCCGGCGTGTATATGATGGCTCGGATGCACTTCCTCTTTTCCCTGTCGCCGGTTGCGCTCGGTGTGGTGGCAACGGTCGGAGCCTTAACCGCGCTCGTTGCGGCAACCATTGGCCTCGCTCAGTTTGATATCAAGAAAGTGCTCGCGTATTCGACCGTCAGTCAGCTCGGCTATATGGTGCTGGGTGTCGGTGTTGGAGCGTATGGCGCTGCTGTTTTCCATCTGATGACGCATGCCTTTTTTAAGGCCTGTCTGTTCCTTGGCTCGGGAAGCGTCATCCATGCCATGGGCGATGAGCAGGATATGCGGAAGATGGGTGGGCTCAGAGAGAAAATGCCACTCACCTTTTGGACCTTTTTGATCTCAACGATTGCGATTGCCGGTATCCCGCCTCTGGCCGGATTTTTCTCAAAGGACGAAATTCTCTGGCTGACGTTTTCCGGTGGACATCCGTTCCTGTGGTTGATCGGGTTTGTGGCTGCCGGGATGACCGCGTTTTATATGTTTCGTCAGGTTTTCATGGTATTTTTTGGAGAGAATCGTGCCGATGAACACACCAAAGAGCATTTGCACGAATCCCCTCCAGTGATGACCTACCCCTTAATTGTTCTTGCCGTAGGTGCGCTCTTTGCCGGTTTTCTTGGAGTACCCCCCGCTCTCGGTGGGAGCAATATCCTGGAACACTGGTTGGAACCCGTCTTTGCCGGTGGTCATGCTGCGCATCACCATGTTGAGGTGATCGAGTATGTCCTGATGGTAGCTTCCGTTGGTATTGCTGCCGTCGGGATATTCCTCGCCTATCTGATTTACTATCGGCGGTCCCTATCAACCGAGACGTTTACAGCGGTCGGAGGCGGTGTCCCGTATCAAGCCGTGTTCAATAAATACTATGTTGACGAATTCTACCATGCGACTGCCGTCCGAGGGACCCTGCTGGTCAGTTGGTTATGCTCCGCCTTTGATCGGAATGTCATCGACTTTATTGTGAATGGCGTTGCTAAAGTGACTGGCCTGGTAGGCTGGGCGGTTGGCCGATTCGATCATTACATCATTGATGGACTGGTGAACGGACTGGCCGATGTCACTTTTGGTATCGGTAATCGGCTGCGCCAAATCCAGACCGGCAATCTCAGTATTTATCTGTATGTCATTGTTGGTGCGATTGCCGTCTCCCAATTCTTACCGCGGGTGGGAGCGGACATATTACTCCCGGTCGTGATGGTCTTTCTCTCCCTGGTGATCGTGGTCGGAATAGCGCTGTGGCTCTCCACCAGACGAATCCAGTGGCGTCTGATGTTTACAAAAGAGGGAGTCTCGGAGCTCCGGTGAATCAGACTTTTTATCAAGCCCCTTGTGCGGATGTGCGGTAAGGAGCCGTTATGGAGTCCTCTATTCTCACCTTAATGATTTTCTTTCCTCTGGCGGGTATGGTCGCCGTCTTCTGCCTGCCGAGTCAAGCAAAAGATTTAATTCGATGGACGGCTTTCGCTTTTACCCTGCCCGCATTCTTTTTGGGCATCTGGCTCTACCAGAACTTTGATACCACGACCACAGCGCTCCAATTTGTTGTGAATGTCCCGTGGATTGAGTCCTTTAATATTCGCTATTTTGTTGGCGTCGATGGCGTCAGCATATCGATGGTTCTGCTGACCGCCTTTCTGTGCCCGATTTGCATTCTGGCCTCTTGGAATATTGAGCGGGCTGAGAAGGGTTATTTCGCCCTGTTCCTGTTGCTGGATACGGCCATGACGGGCGTTTTCTGCGCCATGGACTTCTTCCTGTTCTTCATCTTCTGGGAATTGATGCTGCTGCCGATGTATTTCCTGATCGGTATCTGGGGCGGGCCACGGCGTGAATATGCCGCGATTAAATTTTTCCTGTACACGATGCTCGGCAGTGCCCTGATGTTGGTCTGTATGCTGATCTTCTATTTTCAAGCCGGGTCCATCGAAGGCGTTGGATACACGTTTGATTTGACCCAACTCCCGGCCGTGGCGCAGCATTTTCAGACCGAGCCGCTCTTGTTTGGTTTCTCTTTGCCGCAAATCATGTGGCTCGCGCTCTTTATTAATTTTGCCGTAAAAATTCCGGCCTTCCCTTTCCATACGTGGCTGCCTGACGCCCACGTTGAAGCGCCCACCGCGATCTCCGTTATTCTGGCCGGAGTCCTGCTGAAAATGGGGACATACGGGATTTTACGCGTCAATTATCCCCTCCTCCCAGCAGAAACTTTCTTTTTCGCGCCGTACTGTTTGGCTGCCTTAGGCGCATGGAATATTGTCTACGGAGCCTTCTGTGCCTTATCCCAATGTTTTACTGAGCCCAAGGATCTGAAAAAACTCGTGGCCTATTCCAGCATCAGTCACATGGGCTATGTCATGTTGGGTATGGCCTCGTTTACCCCACAGGGGATCAACGGTGCGGTTTTACAGATGTTCAATCATGGAACGATTACCGCCATGCTCTTCCTCATTGTCGGGGTGATCTATGACCGGGCTCATCATAGGCGCATTGATGGGTTTGGCGGCTTAGCTTCTGTGATGCCGGTCTATACTGGCGTGATGGGTCTGGCTTTTTTTGCGGCCATGGGACTCCCTGGCCTATCGGCGTTTATCTCTGAAGTCCTGTGCCTCCTCGGAGCGTGGCACGCGTATAAAATCCCCACTTTACTTGGCGCTCTGACCGTCATTATCACGGCGAGTTACCTGCTGTGGACGATCCAACAAATGTTTCTCGGACAACCGCGTGAGGAGTATGCAGACATGCACCTCTCAGAAATCAACACGAGAGAGCTGTGTATGTTAGTCCCACTTGGAGCCATTGTTGTAATCCTGGGGTTTTATCCACACGCCGTTCTGGACCTGCTTGACGTCTCGCTCCAGGGGCTTAACGAGGTCGTGCTGTCGTCAAGCGCCAGCAGTCCTGACGCTGCGGCAGTTGCGCTGCGCTAGCGTGTTGAACGAGAGAGAAAGCACGCCATGAACCTCGGCAGTATTGAAAGCCTGGCATATCTCTACCCGGAAGGGATTCTCCTTCTCTCCATTCTGGCTGTTTTTCTTGTAGACCTGTGTGTGGATGATAAGGAGCGGCTCGGCAATATTGCCCTGGTTGGAGCCGCTCTGGCTTTGGTCTTTACTTCAGGCCTGTCCTTCTTTGGCATCCGTTTGATCGAAGGATTACAAGGAGCCGGGGAGGGGTGGCTGTTTCATCGCATGATTGCGCTGGATAGTTTTGCCATTTTCTTTAAAGTGATTCTTTCCTTATCCCTAGTCGGGGTCGTCTGGATGTCTCTTGGCTCGCGGGAGATTAACGGCCCGAATCAGGGCGAATACTATGGCATTTTACTGGCGAGTGGGCTCGGCATGTTTTTCATGGCTTCGGCAACAAATCTGCTCCTGGCCTACCTGTCTTTAGAGTTTGTTAGTCTGACCTCATATGTGCTCACGGGATATTTGACACACAATCGAAGATCTGGAGAAGCCGCGCTGAAATATCTCATTTACGGCGGTGTGGCCTCGGGGACCATGATCTATGGCATGAGTTGGATCTTTGGTTTGACCGGAAGCCTGGATTATACGGACATTAACGCGGCGCTGCTGCAAAATGCTCCGGATCAACTCACATTATTTATTGCCCTTGTCCTTATGCTGGCCGGGTTCGGCTATAAAATTGCCGCGGTTCCCTTCCATATGTGGGCTCCCGATGTCTACCACGGGGCTCCCATTCCTGTGACGGCTTTTCTTTCGGTCGGCTCAAAGGCGGCGGGCTTTGCTCTCCTGATGAGATTTTTCTATCCAGCGCTCTCTCAAAGTGGAGACGCCGGCATGTGGCAATTCGTCCCCGGTGTCGAGTGGCCACAACTCATGCTTATTGTGGCGATGGTGACCATGACGCTTGGGAACCTTGCGGCCCTGAACCAGTATAATGTGAAGCGTCTCCTCGCCTATTCCAGCATTGCTCACGCTGGCTACATCCTTATGGGGTTTGTTGTGCTTAGCGACGAAGGGCTGCGAGCTATGCTGTTCTACATCGTCGTCTATTATTTAATGAACCTTGGAGCGTTTATCGTCGTCATGGTTGTGGCGAATAACACCGGTCGTGAAGACCTAGAAGGCTTTCGTGGGCTTGCCTGGAGAGGGGGGGCTTTGCCTGCGGCAGCCATGGCCATTTTCCTCTTCTCGCTCACGGGTCTTCCTCCGCTCGCTGGCTTTATCGGCAAATTCTACCTCTTTGCGGCGGTGGTGAAGGGCCAATTCTATTGGCTTGCGGTAATCGGGATATTGAACAGTGTTGTGTCCCTCTATTATTATGCGCGCATTGTAAAGACGATGTTCCTTGATCAGCCGTCTGATTCGGAAGGTGAGGTCACTCTCGACCCACACAATGGCTCCTTACTGGCAATCCTGAGTGTGGCGACTGTTATCCTCGGGGTGTATTGGGCGCCAGTCTTCGATTTTGCCGACCGTTCGACGCGTTTTTTCTTAGGTAGCTAGCGAACGCGTATTCGTTGAAGCGTAAACAGGGCTCGATTTGTCCGGTATTTGACGGCATGTTAGGGTAGGAAAGCGAGAACGTCGCAACCCTCACGTTGAGCGGGAACTGAACCATGTCGGGGCGTAGCGCAGCCTGGTAGCGCACCTGCCTTGGGAGCAGGGGGTCGGCCGTTCAAATCGGCTCGCCCCGATACGATGTCACTGTCAGGAGGAACAGCCCAACATTCCTGACAGACGAGGCCGTGAGGGCGCCAGTAGCTCAGCTGGATAGAGCAACGACCTTCTAAGCCGTGGGTCAG
>JAJDZM010000204.1 GCA_022824615.1 Candidatus Binatia bacterium
CACTATTGTGACAATCGCCGACCCGCAAGGCAATACTGTGGCCTGGGCAAGCGCGGGGAGTGTCGGACTGAAGGGGTCACGGAAGGGTACGCCGTTTGCCGCTCAAATGGCGGCGGAGAGCGCGGCGCGTAAAGCGGCCGATGCCGGTATGCGCTCGGTTCAGGTGCATGTAAAGGGGCCCGGCGCTGGGAGAGAATCGGCTCTACGCGCCCTGCAGTCCGCCGGGTTTGCGGTGAGTCTTATCCGGGACGTTACGCCTATCCCCCACAATGGTTGTCGTCCGCCCAAGCGTCGCAGGGTCTAAGAGACCGGGTGTGCGAGCTGGAAGCTGATATAGATCAGGAGGTTTTTGTGGCACGCTATCGAGGCCCATCCTGCCGTCTCTGCCGTCGAGAAGGGTTGAAACTCTTTCTGAAAGGTGAGCGGTGTTACACGGATAAATGTGCAATTGAGAGAAGAAGCTATCCACCGGGACAGCACGGCCAAGGGAGAGGAAGAAAGGCGACCGAGTACAGCGTTCAGTTGCGAGAGAAACAAAAGCTGAAACGCATCTATGGGACGCTTGAGGGGCCGTTCCGTCGTCTTTTCGCGCGGGCCGAGCGCCAACGCGGAATCACTGGGGAAAATCTTTTGATTCTTCTTGAGAGTCGTCTCGATAATATGGTGTACCGGATGGGATTTTCGACTTCACGCTCAGAGGCTCGCCAGTTGATACGTCACGGCCATTTTCACGTCAACGGACGAAGAGTGACGATTCCATCGTACTGTGTGAGGGCCGGAGACGAGGTGCAAGTACGTGAGGCGAGCCGAAAAATTACCCGTATCCAAGAATCCGTCGAGCTTGCCCAGCGACGCGGCGTGCCAGAATGGCTTGAGGTCCAAACGGATTCTTTTTCTGGAAAAGTTCGTGCCCTACCGGCCCGGTCGGAGATCACCCTGCCTATCAACGAGCAGCTTATTGTTGAGCTATACTCGAAAGTCTAGCGCAATGGATTAGCGTAGCCGATCGTATTAGGCATGGATGCAGGACGAAAGAGGGAGCAGCATGCAGGAGAGTGATCTCATCAAGCCCAAGACACTCGATGTTGAAGACAAAACCCTGACCCCCACATATGGCCGCTTTATCGGCGAGCCCCTTGAACGTGGATTCGGGACAACGTTAGGCAATGCCCTGAGGCGAATTCTTCTCTCCTCCTTGCCTGGGGCGGCCATCACTAAGGTCAGGATCCAAGACGTTGTGCATGAATTTTCGACGATTCCCGGTGTCACGGAAGATGTCACAGATATCCTTCTGAATCTCAAAGAAATCCGATTTCGTCTCCGCGACAGCGATATGGAAACGGCCACTCTAAGGGTCAATGGTGCGAAGAGCGTGAGCGCTGGGGATTTGGTCGTGGGTCCTCAGGTCGACATTCTCAATCCAGAAGCCCATGTGGCGAAACTGAGCAAAGACGGAAGTCTCGAGGTTGAAGCCGAGATTCGTACCGGACGCGGGTATATGGCGGCTGACCGGAATCAGTCCGAAGAGGATCCCGTTGGCACAATTCCCCTTGACGCGGTGTTTTCCCCGGTTCGCAAGGTCAATGTCACCGTCACCAACGCACGTGTTGGTCAGCGGACGGACTACGAAAGACTGGCGCTTGAAATATGGACCGATGGCAGCATTGAGCCGCAAGAAGCGGTGGCTGAGGCCGCCCGGATCGCTCAGGAGCAGCTCTCGATTTTTTCTGGCACGACAGAAGAGATCCACAGCCAAGAAGAGCGTCTGGGGCAGGAAGACCAGCCACCGACGAATGAAAATCTTTTTCGACCTATTGAAGAATTGGCACTTTCGGTTCGTTCTGCCAATTGCCTCCAAAGTGCCGATATCCGATACGTGGGAGAACTCGTTGTCAAGGCGGAGCCCGAACTCCTCAAAACGAAAAATTTTGGGCGGAAATCACTCAACGAGATTAAAGAATTACTGCATGAGATGGGATTAGAACTTGGAATGCATCTGGAAGCATTTCCCCCTCGGGAAGAATTGGATCGAATGCGAGTCTCCCGTGAGGGGAATCTAGCCTAGCCGGAGTCTCAGGGGACAGCAGGGAAGCAGGGACGATGCGACATCTGAAGGCAGGACGAAAACTGAATCGGACGGCGGCGCACAGAAAGGCGCTGCTGCGAAACTTGTTGAAGGCGCTAGTGCTGCGTGAACAAGTCCGAACGACTGATGCGAAGGCCAAAGAACTCCGTCGCTGGGCGGACCGTCTGGTTACCCTTGGTAAAAAGAATTCGGTCCATGCGCGCCGTCTTGCCTTCTCGTATCTTGGGAGCCGAAAACTGGTCCAACGTTTGTTTGATGAAGTTGCTCCGCGCTTTCAGGGACGGGCAGGCGGATACACACGGGTGCTGAAGATAGGTCCTCGCCGTGGAGATGCCGCTCCGGTCTCACTTGTCGAGTTTACGGAACGGGCAAGTGCCCCCTCAACCGGAGGAGGAACTGGAAGCGTATAGAAACAAAGCCGGGAGTTGGTGTGCCAGCCGGAGTGATCGAGCATCTGAACAGCTCCTCGAAGCGCACACCTCAGCGGACGAGTCGGGCAGGGGGAGCAGCGCTCCCCCTTTGTCGTTCTCTCGGATGAGTCGGGTGCATATGAGGAAATAGGAGGAAGGACTCGCCATGGCTGTTCGGCAGTATGCCTTTCACTTTAATCTCTCCCAGGGGTGTATCGTATGCGTGAGTGTCGTGGTGAGCTTTCTCCTCGTCTTTGCTTTTGGGATTTATATTGGAAAAGAAGTGCAGGCGTATAAAACTGCCCAAGAAACCCGGACTGTGCGCTTTCCGGTTGGGCATACTGACTCCAAGGTGTCGGTGAATCCTGCGCCTCAGGCCTTTCCGCTGACTTCAAAGAGGGCTTTAGAGCAGCAGACTCAAGACGGTCAGCCACAGATGACCTCTTCAGCCCCGCCCGTTGGGGAGAGTGTTGCTATGAATCCAGCGCAGGCGTTGCAAAACAAAAAACGAGAGACTGTGCTAACGGCGCCGGCTCCAAGCGAAAGTAAGGCGCAGGGCCAAAAAGAGTCGCTGGGTTCGGATGGGTGGAGTATTCAGGTTCATGTCACCAAGAGCCAGAATACGGCGCGTCAAATCGCTGCAGAACTGCGTCAGCGAGGCTATACCGTCTCCGTCAACAAACTGACAAAAAACGGAGAAATATTGTACCGTTTGCGCGTCGGAACATTTGCCCAAGAAGAGGCCCAACGTGTGGCTGCGCATTTTCGGCGTGAAGAGAAATTCGCCCAGGCTTACCTGGTCTCAGATTAACCCTTCGTGCTGTATCTATGACGGTCAAAGATGCCATCGCCCACGTGGTTGCCGGCGCAGATCTGACGGAAGAAGAGATGTATGCCGTCATTACCGATCTGATGGATGGGCAGGCCACTCCGGCTCAGATTGGAGCCCTATTGACCGCGCTCCACATCAAAGGTGAGACCGTCGCAGAGATCTCTGGGGCGGCCGGGGCGATGCGCGCCATGGCGACACCAGTTCGTCCGGGGCGTGCGGTTATTGACACCTGCGGAACCGGGGGAGACGGCTGTCATACGTTTAATATCTCGACCTGTGCCGCTTTTGTGGTTGCTGCCGCGGGTTTATGCGTGGCAAAACATGGCAATCGGGCGATGTCTGGAACGGTCGGCGGTGCCGATGTCCTAGAGACCCTCGGCGCGCGTATTGAGCTGTCGCCACAGCAGGTGGCATATTGCATGCAGGAAGTTGGCTTCGGTTTTCTGCTTGCCCCGGCCTTTCACCGGGCCATGCGCCATGCTGTTGGTCCACGTCGGGAAATTGGGATACGGACCATCTTCAATATCCTCGGACCCCTCACGAACCCGGCGGGGGCGCAATATCAGCTCATTGGCGTCTTCGACCAGCGTTGGGTCCAACCACTGGCCACGGCACTCGGACGATTAGGCTGTCGGCACGGCCTGATCGTGCATGGAGAGGATGGACTTGATGAGGTGTCGCTGAGCGGTCCGACGCAAGTTGCTGAGTGGGGACCACCGGGTGTTCGGACGTATAGTATCAATCCGACGGATTACGGTTTTCCGTGCCGTCCGTTAACCGCCCTCCAGATCTCAAGTGCCCAGGAATCGGCAGATATCATCCGGTCCGTCTTGGCTGGAACTCCAGGCCCCCACCGGGACGTTGTCTTGCTTAATGCTGGAGCAGCCCTCTATGCCGGTAATGCGGCTGCTTCACTGGCAGATGGGGTTGCGCTTGCCAGGACCACGGTTGACAGTGGAGCCGCGGCCCGGACGCTGGAACGGTTTATCCCGCTGACGCACAGGGAAATGGTATGATTCTTGACGACATCGTGGCCTATAAGCGCGAGGAACTTACGCTCCAAAAACAGCAGGTATCGCTCGGCCAACTCCAAGACATGCCGCTGTTCCACTCTCGGCCGGCCGGTCTTTTCCAGACCTTGTCCGCCTGGAATGGGCGGACGATTATTGCCGAAGTAAAAAAGGCCTCTCCCTCCAAAGGGGTGATCCGGCAAGACTTTGATCCCCTTGCTCTCGCCCGTACCTATAAATCTTCGGGGGCCGCGGCTATCTCCGTGCTTACGGAAAAGAAATTTTTTCAGGGAAGTCTCGAATATCTCAAACAGATTCGCCAGCAGGTCGCACTCCCCCTCCTCAGAAAAGATTTCGTCTTTGATGACTACCAAGTGTACGAAGCGCGTGCCTACGGAGCGAGTGCCATTCTCTTAATTGTCGCGATTCTCGAAGACGCCCAGCTGCGAGACCTGATGCATCTAGCGCAAACGCTAGGGATCGACTGTCTGGTCGAAGTGCATGATGAAGCAGAATGTGAGCGCGCCCTGGCCCATGGAGTATCTCTGCTAGGTATCAACAACCGAGACCTGCGTACCTTTCATACGACGCTTGAGACTACTGAACGTCTGGTGCAAGGGCTGCCCTCCGATGTACTGGTGGTGTCTGAAAGCGGACTGTCAAGCCGGCATCAATTAAACCGACTCGAGGCTCAGGGGGTGCGGGCGTTCTTAATCGGTGAGACCTTTATGGCGGCGCCGGACCCCGGAGAGCCGCTCCGCTCGCTGTTAGGATATTCCTCGTAGTCTCCCCATGTCCGTCCGCGTCAAAATCTGTGGTATTACGACGGTCGCTGATGCCCGGCTTGCCGTACGGGCCGGCGCCGACCTGATTGGCCTGAACTTTTATCCGTCTAGCCCACGCTGTGTTTCTGAGTCAACTGCCAAAGCGATCCGGAGCATTCTGCCTCAGCATATTCGCTGTGTTGGTGTTTTCGTTAATGCGGAGCGGGAGCGTATCGCTGCCTATATTCGGTCTCTCTCGCTTGACGCGGTCCAGTTTCACGGTGATGAGGACGCTGCTGTTCTGACGGACTGGTCGGTTGCGACCATCAAGGCGATTCGGGTCGGCTCGGAGACGTCTCTCCCTGAGCAGCTCGAAGGGATTCAGGCTGACTACTTCCTCCTTGACACGTATAGTCCTCGCGGATACGGAGGGACGGGCGAGACTTTTGCCTGGAAGCATGCTGCGACACTCCCTCGGTTGATCCTGGACCGGACGATTTTGGCTGGGGGGCTCAATACAGAGAACGTCGTTGCTGCGGTTGAGACTGTGCGGCCGTGGGCCGTCGATGTCGCCAGTGGTGTTGAGTCAACCCCCGGCCGGAAAGACGCCGAAAAACTGCACACGTTCATCAACAATGTCAAAACTGCCTGATAAATATGGGCATTTTGGTCTCTACGGTGGCCGCTATGTCGCGGAGACCTTGATGCCGGCTCTACTTGAGCTCGAAGAGGTCTACTCCCAATGCCGCAGAGACTCGACGTTTAAGCGAGAACTCCGCGCCCTCCAGCGTGAATATATTGGCCGACCGACACCGCTCACCTTTGCCGCCCGCTTGACCGAGCGGCTTGGGGGAGCAAAGGTCTATCTCAAGCGTGAAGATCTATGTCATACCGGTGCGCATAAGATCAACAATACCATTGGTCAGGCCTTATTGGCCAAACGCATGGGAAAAGAGCGACTTATTGCCGAAACCGGGGCTGGTCAACATGGGGTTGCAACGGCGACCGTTGCGGCCCTCCTCGGGTTCTCGTGCGAAGTCTTTATGGGCCGTGAAGATACCGTGCGCCAAGCGCCTAACGTTTTCCGGATGCGACTTTTGGGAGCAACGCTGCGGGAGGTTGTTTCTGGCAGTCAGACCCTGAAAGATGCGATGAATGAAGCCTTGCGTGACTGGATTACGCATGTGGCGCATACTTTTTATGTCATCGGAACAGTCGCCGGTCCGCATCCGTATCCCATGCTGGTCCGTGACTTTCAGTCCGTTATTGGGCGTGAGACCAAAAAGCAGATCGTGCAGTACGAAGGTCGTTTACCGGACTATCTTATTGCCTGTGTTGGGGGTGGAAGCAACGCGATGGGCCTTTTTGCTCCTTTTCTCCCCGAAACCGCCGTCCACATGGTTGCGGTTGAGGCCGGAGGGCTCGGTGCAGGCCGGAATGCCGCCTCAATGGCAAACGGCTACGCCGGCGTGTTACACGGTAGCAAGACGTATGTACTCCAGGACGAGACCGGCCAGATTTCCGCAACACATTCGCTTGCGCCGGGGCTGGACTACCCCGGTGTTGGACCAGAGTTGAGCTATTGGAATGACCAGCAGCGCATTCGCTGTGTGACGGTCCAGGACGCGCAAGCAGTCGAGGGGATGCGGCTCTTGGCCGAGACCGAGGGGATTATTCCCGCCTTGGAGAGTGCTCATGCCGTCGCCCATGCTGCGACCCTCGTCCCACAACTGCCTGCCACGGCTATTGTGGTGATTAATGTTTCTGGTCGAGGGGATAAAGACCTCCAAAGTGTAGCCAACTTTCTTGGTGAAAACGCTCTATGACGCGCATTGCCGACACCTTTACCCAGCTGCAGGCTCGCGGAGAGGTCGGCCTCATCCCCTTCATTACTGCCGGGGATCCCGATCTGGAGACGACGTTCGCGTTAGTCCATGAAATGGCTCGCCAGGGGGCTGACATCATCGAACTCGGTGTTCCTTTTTCTGACCCGATGGCCGATGGGCCAACCCTGCAGCGTGCCGCAGAGCGTGCCTTGCAGCACGGTACGTCGTTGTCCCACGTCTTTGAACTAGTGCGTCGTTTACGACAGTCGCTCCCGATTCCAATCCTGCTCTTTGGTTATTATAATCCGATCTGGCGCTACGGCGGGGAGCGCTTTGCCGCCGATGCTCGTCAGGCAGGTGTTGATGGTGTCCTCTGCGTTGATCTCCCGCCCGAGGAAGCAGAAGAGTTGAAACGAGAGACAGATCGCCATGATTTGGATATGATCTTTCTTCTCGCCCCAACCAGCTCGCTGGACCGAGCGCAGAAGGTGCTGGCTCGTGCACGCGGATTTATCTATTATGTCGCGGTGACTGGTGTGACGGGCGTACGGGCGGCACTCCCAGCGGATTTGAGCGCTATGGTTCGACGCATTCGCGCCATTTCCCCAGTTCCCGTTGGTGTTGGGTTCGGTATCTCCTCAGCAGAGCATGCCGTGCAGGTCGCGGGCGTGGCTGACGCCGCTATTGTCGGCAGCGCCATCTCACAGGTCATTGAACAATCACTGGGACGGCCGGACCTGGTACCGCGTGTGGGAGCGCTTATTGCCGAGCTCAAAACAGCCCTCCGTAGCGTCGCGACCCCACACGATACCGGGACAACCATCGTCTCACTACGATCTTGACGGTAGGTGAAGAGCACTGAGGAAAGAGTGAGTATGGCAGAATCGGCAGTCATGGTGAGTCAAGAGGAGGGGGAGGCCATTTGGCTCAAATGTGCGACGTGCCAAGAAATTTTATTTCGGAAGGAAGTCGAGCGTCGTCTTTTTATTTGTCCCAAATGTGGCGCTCATCTCCGACTGACCGCCGAACAACGACTACTCATCATTGTCGATCGCGGTTCGTTCATTGAATATGCACCGCACGTGCACTCCACCGATCCTCTCACCTTCACCGACCGGAAACCTTACGCCCAACGGTTAGCGGATGCGCGCCGCCGCTCGGGACGTGCCGAAGCCGTTGTCTGCGGGGTGGCGACCCTTGACGGGCGTCGTGTTGCGCTCGGCTGTTTCGACTTCTCTTTTCTCGGTGGCAGTATGGGAACTGCCGTGGGGGAAAAACTGACCCGGATTATCGAGCACGCCCGTACCGAACAACTACCTGTTATTTTCTTCTCCGCCTCCGGCGGTGCCAGGATGCAGGAAGGGGTGCTCTCGCTGATGCAGATGGCAAAGATCACTATGGCGCTGGGTCGTTTGCGCGAAGCTGGGTTGCCGTATATCTCGGTGTTGACAGACCCTACAACGGGTGGCGTTGCCGCTTCACTGGGGATGCTGGGTGACATCAATATTGCCGAGCCAGGAGCTTTGATTGGCTTTGCTGGACAGCGCGTGATTGAACAGACCATCCGGGAAAAACTTCCTCCGGGTTTTCAACGAGCGGAATTTTTATTGGACCATGGTATGGTAGACCTTGTCGTTGAGCGCAAGGATTTGCGTGGGATGTTAAGCCAGTTGCTTAGTCTCTTATGCAATCCTGTACCCACCCCTGACTCAATCCTAAAAGCGTCCGACTCTCCCCCATAACGCCCCATCCTGTAATCTGCTATTCAGAGCGACAGGATGTCCGACTACTCAGATACATTGACGTGGTTGTACGGACTTGAAGTCGAGCGTATGGACCTCAAGCTTGAGCGGACCACGCTGGCGCTTCGTTTGAGTAATGACCCGCAGCGTCAATTCCCCAGCGTTCATATAGCTGGTACGAATGGGAAAGGCTCCACCGCAGCCATATTGCATGCCATTCTCAGCGCTGCGGGATATAAAGCGGGCTTGTTTACGTCTCCACATCTGATCGATTTTTGTGAGCGGATTCGGATTGGCACGCGGTGGGTCTCTCCACGCGAGGTGGTGGATACCGTGGCGGCAATTAAGTCCGACCTCGAACCGGCAGGCATTCGATTGACTCCGTTCGAAATGATGACGGTGTTGGCTTTTCGTATCTTTGCCCAAGCGCGTGTGGATATCGCCATAGTGGAGGTTGGTTTAGGTGGAAGACTCGATGCCACCAACGTTCTCACTCCCCTGGTGTCCATCATCACCAGTATCGGACTTGATCACCAGCAGTATCTGGGGTCAACTCTCACCGATATTGCCCGTGAAAAGGGTGGAATCATTAAGCCCGCGGTACCCGTTGTACTCGGGAAGCTCGATCAGGAGAGCCGAGCCGTTTTATATCGAAAGGCTCGAGATCAAGGGAGCGCGATTCTGTCATATGGCCAGGATTTTACGCTTCAGAAAGCTGCCTCCGGCCGGTATTGCTACGATGGAAAGCAGTGTCAATATCAGGATCTTCAGCTTTCTCTGAACGGGAAATTTCAAGCACACAATACCGCGGTTGCTTTGGCGAGCCTGGAACATCTCCAGGACTCCTTCCCGGTGACAGAGGCTCAGATTCGCGCGGGATTACGGTTGGTACGCTGGCCGGGGAGGTTGGATATTGTGTCGACACACCCCCTTGTCATTCTTGACGGGGCGCATAATATCCAGGCTCTCCACGCGTTACTGGCCGAACTCCCTGACCTCGCTCCGAATCGGCGACCTGTTTTTCTTTTTGGAGTCATGCGGGATAAGGAGTGGCGTCCGATGGTAGTCGCCTTGGAACAGGTCGCTGCCGCGGTTGTTGTCACCGCGGTTGCGCAACCACGAGCCGAAGATCCATATACGGTACAACATGCCTTTTCTGCCAACTGTTCCGTGCGTACCATTGAAGGAGCTGCGGAAGCTTGTCGCCAACTGCTCCATCAAATCGGACCTCAAGAGGTTCTTGTGGTGTGTGGCTCGTTGTTCCTGGTTGGAGAAGTGCTGCCGCTCTTTCCCGAATCCCGTGTTGCCCCCACGATTTCCCAAGACAAACAGCCGCCAGTCTGAGAGAGTACGGACCGTCATGCAAAGAATTTTCTGCCTTTTTCTCTTGCTCACGCTTGCCTGGCTCATCGAGGGCGGGCCCGTCTCTGCACAAGAACCCGTTGAGGTCAACGCCGACACGCTGAGCTACGAAGAGGACGGAGAGACGGTGTCGGCGCAGGGGAACGTCGTCGTCACTAAGGGTCAGACAACACTCACCGCAGATACGGTGAGCGTCAGCCGGACCAGGAATGAACTGCAGGCCCGCGGAAATGTCGTGCTGCAAGACCCCCAGGGGAGTATACAGGCTGAGGCGTTGCGCCTGGAGCTCACAGACGAAACAGGCGAGATTGAAGACGGCGTCATTCACATGCCCCAGCGTCAATATACGATTACCGGCAGGAGGCTCCAAAAATCGTACGGTCAGACGTATCATATTGAAGACGGAACGATAACAACATGTGAGTGTGAAGACGACGAGCGGCCAGATTGGCAGATGGACGCCTCCGAGTTTGATCTTACCCTGGCTGGAACCGGTAAGCTTCGTGGCGGGCTTCTGCGGGCGCGAGACATCCCGCTCCTGTATATTCCCTATGCTGCAGTCCCTGTTCGCAAGGACCGCCAAAGCGGCGCGCTCGCACCCCGGAGCGGCTTTTCGAGTAAACGCGGTTTCCAGTGGGAACAACCCTTCTATTGGGCAATCAGTAAGAGTCAGGACTTTACGTTCACAGCGGATGTTGAAACCTCTGCCCGGGTTGGCCTCCTGGGAGAATACCGCTATGCGCCCAGTGAGCGGGTAGAGGGCGATTTCTCCGCCTCGTATTTTAATGAACAGATTCGAGGACCGGCCTCAACGACCTCACCTGTTGATCGCTGGAGTGTCACAGGAGCACATCGGCAGCGTATGGCCGCTAATGTGGAGGTCTATAGTGATTTCTTTTTTGTGAGCGATGATTTCTTCTTGCGTGAGTTCAATGTCTCCTTCCATCCAGGGCTTGAAGATCATCAGCTCCGTTCACGGCGGTTTACCGCTTCCCGAGCCGGCGGTCTGAAAACCTGGAAGAACGCTCAGCTTCGTTCTGAGGCGCGCTATTATCAGGATTTGCGAAACGATCAGGATGACGCCTTTCAGGTTCTGCCTCAGGTCAATTTTCAGGGCCACCGCCGTTTCTGGAACGACCGTCTTGAAGCCGGGGTGACCATACAGGGCAGCCATTTTTTTCGGAACCGTGGCTACTATGGTCAGCGCTTTGATCTCGCTCCCTGGGTATCGCTCCCTTTCTCCCTCGGCAGGTATGTCTATGGGTCGGTGACGGCGACTGGACGGGAGACAGTCTACCATATGAGTTCCCGCGCTCGGGGGCGACCGGTCGTGCCTGGCTCCAGACGCCTAAAGAAGACGCAGACCAGGGAGACGGTCCAGCTACAGGCTGAGTTCGGAACACGCCTCTCTCGAGTTTTCGATGTTGGTTGGGGACGGGTGAATAAACTCCAGCACGTTATCGACCCGCACGTCTCGTTCTCCTACGTCCCTCGGGTTGGTCAAGATGATCTGCCGCTCTATGATGCGCTCGACCGGATTAACCGGCGCAGCCTCTTTGTCTATGGTGTTGCAAACAGACTCCTTGGAAAGTTTGACCCGCTCCCCGGTGCCGCCAATCGGCAGGCTCGCGTCCGCGAACTGCTCCGCGTGTCGGTGACCCAGGCTTACGACCCGAGCCGACGGCTACGAGAAGAAGGCGAGCGATTTGGCCTGAGTGAGACGGATCAGCATTTTTCTGACGTGGATATCAGCGCGCATGTTCGTCCCTTCTCGCTCTTTACCCTCGCGGCAGAGACGACGTATGATGTTGATCAAGGGGATATGATCGCTGCTCGTATTGGTGGATACCTCCATGACCCGCGTCCGCTCCCAGAGACGAGTCC
Source organism: Candidatus Binatia bacterium (assembly GCA_022824615.1). Classification (GTDB taxonomy): domain Bacteria; phylum Desulfobacterota; class Binatia; order Bin18; family Bin18; genus Bin18. The sequence goes on from JAJDZM010000204.1 coordinate 11,917, forward strand.
ATTACTACGCCATCTGCAGCGACGGACGAGTATCGGGGTTTCGTACCGGACCATTGCCGACCGGCTCCTGAAAGAGCTCAATTCCCGTGTTGTCCTCCGTCTGAATGAATACCTGACAGTTGCCTATTTCACCCGTTATGATCTGAATGATAAAGTGTTTATCGGGTCGCGCTATTTCTTTCGTGTCCTCTCTCCGCAGAAATGTTGGACATTTGATTTCGGAGTTGTTGAGAAAGTGAACCCTGATGAGGTTGAGTTTCGGTTTTCCTTGTCTTTGGTTGGTATTACATCAGCCGGGAAGAGTGCGTTTTGAGCCAGGTCTGTGACCGGGCAGTCCGATCGAGACCGCCGTATGAGACCGTTATGCAAAAGATTTTTTCCGAAGAAAGGCTGGCAGAGCATCTGGCACGACTCCGCCACCAGGAGAAACGTATCGTCTTTACCAACGGCTGTTTCGACCTGATGCATAGCGGTCATATCTATATGCTGGCTCAGGCAAAGACGTTTGGCGATATCCTTGTGGTTGGTATGAACACCGATGCTTCAATCAAACGACTGAAAGGAGATAAGCGGCCAATTCTGGATCAAGCCAGTCGTGTGAGTCTGATGGCGGCCCTTGAAGTCGTTGACTATGTCACCATGTTTGAAGAAGATACGCCGCTTGCCTTGATTCGTCGGCTTCAACCGCACGTCCTCGTCAAAGGGGGAGATTGGAGCCCCGAGGCTATTGTGGGAAAAGAAGTTGTTGAACACGCCGGTGGACAGGTCGTTGCGGTCCGTCATCAGGACGGCCTTTCAACGACACATCTGATTGAACGTATTCTTGTCGCCTATCAGGCATAGCGGCTCGGTTCCCCCGTGTTGCGCGTGTGTCGGACCTGTGGTATACGCAGGTGCTTTCAGGAGGACGGCTGTGGCCCAGAGATGCGAAATTTGTGGAAAAGGCCCCGCAGTGGGCAATAATGTGAGTCACGCAAATAACAAGACGAAACGCCGCTGGTTACCGAACCTGCAACGAGTGCGGGCACGAATCGCCGGTTCGGTGAAACGCCTACGCGTCTGTACGCGCTGTATCCGTTCTGGAAAAATTGTGAAAGCGGCGTAAAAGCCTCCACACTTCCTTCCGCTCTGTCTCTCTAACAACCCTTAGGAAGGCACGCGTGACACTTTGACCACGCCTCTGACCCGTTCCAGGTTGCGCAGGACACGCTGAAGATCATCGGCGCTGGGGATGAGGACCTCAAAGACATTGAGGGCGCGTTTGTCCGACAGAGTCCGGACATCGGCACTGGAGATATTGAGGCCAACGGTGCTGATCGCTTTACTCATATTGGTCAGGAGACCGGGGCGGTCTTCGGACAGGACTTCGATTTTCACGAGACGCGTATAATCCGCAGTGGGGTCCCAACTGACGGCAATATGTCGTTGGGGGTCACTTTCCAGCAGGCGCTGACAGGCAATCGTATGAACGGTGACGCCTTTGCCTCGCGTGATAACGCCCACAATGCGTTCTCCGGGGAGGGGGTTACAACAGCGTCCGAACCGAATCAAGACATTCTCGATTCCCCCGACCTTCACTCCGCTTGAGTCCTCTGATGGAGGTTTCTGACGAACTTTTTCAAGCTCTATGGTATTCGTCGTCCGATTGAGCGTTTCGGTGAATTGAGGAAGGAGGTGACTGAGCACCTGTCCCGCTGTCACTTGTCCGTAACCCAGGGCCGCAAAAAGTGTTTCTTCATCGCTGAATCCCAGCGCCTCCAGCGTTGGTCCGATTCGGCGTTGTTTGCGCATCGCCGTCAGTGAGCTGTGATTGCGGACTAACTCACGCTCAAGGAGTTCTTGCCCAAGGGCAACGCTGCGCTCTCGCTGTTCTTCTTTGAGCCAGTGTCGAATTCGGGCTTTGGCCTTCGGGGTTTTGACGATCTTCAGCCAGTCTTTGTTGGGCGATTGGTTTTTGGTTGTGACGATTTCGACGACATCACCGTTTTGGAGCTGATAGCGCAACGGGACCTGGCGTCCGTTCACCTTAGCGCCGGTGCAGTGATTGCCGACCTCTGAGTGAACGCGATAGGCAAAATCGATAACCGATGCGCCGCACGGGAAGCTGTTGAGATCGCCTTGCGGGGTGAAGGCATACACTTCTTCGGTAAAGAGATCTTCCTTGATGGTATGGAGAAATTCTTGAGGGTCCTGGACGTGTTGTTGCAACTCAACCAGTTGACGCAGCCAGGCGAAACGCTGCGCTTCCTCTTGTCCTTGGCCGTCTTTATAGGTCCAGTGGGCGGCGATACCTTCCTCTGCGACCCGGTGCATCTCGCGGGTCCGAATCTGAACCTCCATCCGTTCGCCATGCGGTCCAATGACGGTAGTATGGAGCGACTGATACATATTCGCTTTGGGTAGGGCAATATAATCCTTAAAGCGGCCGGGAACGGGGCGCCAGTGACTATGGACTATGCCTAACGCTTGATAACATTCGCGCATGGAGGGTACGACAATGCGGAAGCCGACCAAGTCATAAACCTGACTGAAGACCAGATTCTGAGACCGCATTTTTTGATAGATAGAATAGAAGTGTTTTGGGCGACCGGAGACTTGAGCCACAATGTCGGCCTCGGCCAATGTCTTTTTGAGGATGTCAATGACCTCGGCAATGTATTGCTTCCGCTCGCTCTTCTTCTTGATAATATTGCGCTTCAGCTCGGAGTAGACCTTCGGGTGGAGATAGCGGAGCGCGTTATCCTCAAGTTCGCTTTTCATCCAATAGATACCCAGACGATGGGCCAGCGGGGCATAAATTTCGAGCGTCTCCGACGAAATCTCCCGCTGTTTATCCTCGCTGAGATAGGAGAGGGTGCGCATATTATGGGTGCGGTCGGCGAGCTTTACCAAAATAACGCGGATATCCTGGGCCATGGCAAAAATCATTTTCCGGAAATTCTCGGCCTGACGCTCTTCGCGAGTGGTGAAGTGAATTTTGCTGATCTTTGTCACCCCATCAACCAGAGCGGCGACCTCATTACCGAAATGCTGCTCGATCTGATCGAGAGTGGTTAAGGTATCCTCTACTGTATCGTGCAGCAGGCTGGTGACGACGCTCGGCACATCGAGCTTCATATCGGTAATAATTTCAGCCACCCCCACCGGATGGATAAAATAGGGCTCGCCAGAGTGGCGCTTCTGACCCTGATGCATACGTTCCGAAAACGTGTACGCATCCGTGATCAGGCCGACCTTCGCCTCAGGATGGTAGGATTGGACCTTCGTAATAATTGTGTCCAGGTCGTAGTGCTGGTTCATTCGGTCCCTATGACGGTGTATCGCACGTTGAGTGAGCAGGCGCGATACGTAGGAGAGAGAGGTCCAGGCGTGAGACGCGAGCTCTCTCTGCACAGAGAATGGCGTGTAACGCCTCGACACTAGCCTCGAGCTGATCGTTGATGACGCAATAGTCATAGCGTGCTAACGCCCGAGTCTCTTCCTGCGCACGCCGAATGCGTTGCGTAATCGCTTCTTCTTCATCAGTTCCCCGCGCACGTAAGCGGTCTTCCAGTTTCTGCCACGAAGGCGGCAGGATAAAAACGAGCACAGCCTCTGGATAGCACGTCCTGAGCTGTTCAGCTCCCTGGACATCAATATCCAAGAGGAGGTCTTGCCCCATGTTGAGCGTGCTCTCAATAGTCGTGCGTGTCGTACCGTAATAGGCTTTGTGGACCTGAGCCCATTCGGCAAAGGCTCCCTGATCTTGAAGTGAAAGAAAAGTCTCCTCACTCACAAAGTGATAGTCTTTGCCGTCCACTTCCTCCGTCCGGCGGGGTCGGGTGGTATGCGAAATTGACCAACCGAGATTCGATGTTCTCGCAATCAGTTCATGCGCCAGGGTGGTTTTCCCAGCCCCAGAGGGGGCTGACAAGATCAGAAGAATTCCGCGCCGAGAAAAGCTCAAACATTGATCAGCGTCATCCAGCATACGTTACTCTATATTCTGCACTTGTTCGCGAATTTTTTCCACCACCTCCTTAGCCTGGACGACGAGATGGCGGATAGACGTATCATCTGCCTTTGCGCCGATTGTGTTGATCTCCCGTTGCATCTCTTGCAGGAGAAAGTCCATCCGTTTTCCAACGGGCTCGGCTCGTCGGAGAAGATCGGAAAACGCGCCAAGATGGCTTTCGAGTCGGACGCATTCCTCGGTGATATCACTCCTTTGGGCCAGGCTTGCCACATCCTGCAGGACGCGTCGGCGGTCAGAGTCGAGATGGGGCAAAAGTGCGGTGACCTTGTCCGCCAATTTCTCTCTCGTAGCCTGTTGGGTATGTGCGCTACGCCGCCCGACACTCCGACGTATTTTTTCGAGGGTCGCAATCCGCCCGCGGAGGTCGCGCTGCAGAAATTTTCCTTCGCGCCGGCGGTGTCGCTCCAGCACGGTGAGCGCACGTTGCAGTGCTTTCTTTGACGCCTCAATCTCGGTGCTAGAGGGTTGCCGTGCTTCGGCGACCTGGAACACTTCTGGCCGAGACAGAAAAAAATGGAGCGTCAGGTCCCCTTCGAGGTTGAGTGTACTCTTGAGTTGCTTGGCAGCCTTGGTATACGCCCGTGCCAGCTCGATATTGGGAACAACCGCGTACGAGCGCGCCGTCTGTCCTGAGAGCGTGAGGAAAACTTCAATCCGTCCACGCTTGACCTGTGCGGCAACCATTGCCCGCAATTCGTCTTCAAGCGTGAGAAAGCCACGGGGCAGATGGAGTTTGACTTCGAGGAAACGGTGATTAACCGCACGGATATCGACCGTCGCACGTCCGCCCGAAAAGGCGAGGCTTCCGCTTCCGAATCCGGTCATACTTTTCATGACAGGGGTGCCCTCAATGCGGCTTTCAATTCCTCCCGAGTGACGGTCGCCGTACCGACCTTACCGACCACAATTCCAGCCGCGTGATTGGCGAGAATGGTGGCGGTTTCGAGCCCAGCCCCGGTTCCAAGGGCGAGCGCGCACACGGCAATGACCGTGTCGCCTGCTCCTGTGACGTCAAAGACCTCGCGGGCGGTGGTTGAGAAATGGACCGCGCGACGCTCCGGTTGAAATAAGCTCATACCTTCTTCCCCGCGAGAAACAAGAACAGCGTCCGTGTCCCAGAGATCAAGAAGCTGAGCACCGGCCTGTTGTAAGGCGGTGTTGTCCACAAGGTCGATCTGCGCGGCTTGTCCCGCTTCTTCTTTGTTCGGCTTCATAAGACTCGCGCCGCGATAATGAACAAAATTCTGATGTTTCGGATCGATCACGTAGACAAAGTCCAGTTGCGTTCGTAGTGTGGCCAACAGGTCAAGCAGGTCGGCCTCAATCAGCCCTTTGCCATAGTCCGACACCACGCAGACATCAAAGTTGTGGATATGGCGCTGGATAAAGGCTCGCAGTCGTGATCGTACGCGCGCACTCGGGCCATCGATTGGGTCGCGGTCAAGTCGGACGACCTGCTGGCTGTGAGCAATGATGCGGGTTTTGCTAATCGTCTTATATGGACTGCTGGTTACCATACCCCCGACGGCTGCGCCCTGTCCCAGTAATTCTCGTCGCAGAAGTCGGCCCGCCCGATCCTTTCCCACGACGCCACAGACCGTCACCTGACCGCCCAAGGCGCGGATATTGGTCACCACATTCCCCGCTCCTCCGGCGTGCAGGCTCTCACGCGTGACCCGCACGACAGGAACCGGTGCCTCAGGGGAGATACGGTTGACCTGGCCCCAAATGTAACGATCCAGCATGAGGTCGCCAATAACCAGCACCCGAACACGTGAGAAGCGTGGGAGTAGGGGGGCGAGGTTCACGAACGACTGATGGCGACGAGAAGACGGAGGCTTCATGGCGCCCCTCTCTGTCGCTCACGGCGTGCCGCCAAGAGTTCATAATAGAGGGCTTCATTAGCGCGCGCGGTTGTCTCGATATCAAAATGCGTACGGACCTTGGCTTGTCCACGGGCGCCCAAAGTCTTCGCCCAGTCAGGATGGCGCAGGCATTGGATGAGCGCATTGCATAAGGCTGAGGAGTCTTGGGCTGGTATGAGGAGACCTGTTTCTCTATCAGTGATGATATCAGGAATGCCGCCAGCCCGGCTTGCCACCACTGGGAGACCCGCCGCCAGCGCTTCGATAACGGCGACGCCCAAGCCTTCCCAGACAGGAGTGTGAACAAAAATGTCTGCGGCGGCTAAGTAGGCAGACACATCTCGACAGAATCCGGCAAAGTGAAACACGGAAGCTAGGCCCAGCGTGTGTACACGGGCCTCTAATTCCTGTCGGAGTGGCCCATCTCCGCAGATGAGGTAATGGGGGGATAGCGTCTGGCCGGTTTGCTTAGCATACCGCCCCTGCTGACAGCGGGGGCGGAGTTGGGCTGCTGCTTCGATCAGCGTATGCGGTGATTTACGCTTCGTCAGCGCACCGGCCATGAGAATCACTGTGGTATCTGCGCTGAGTCCGTATTGGCGTCGAATGGCCATGCGCTGGGAGGCCGTGGGTAGAAACTGCTTGGTGTCAACACCGCTCGGGATGATGCGGATAGCTTGATCGAAAATATGTACGGCTTCCAGCGCGGTCGCCACACCTGAGGAGATCGCAATGACCATGTCAACCTGTCTGCCATACAGAAACCGACCCAACCAGCCCACCTTGATAGGGTAATCCATCCGACGTGTGACCAGACGGCGGGCTGGCAGGGCGTGGAGCCACGGACTGAGTGCATGGGCTCTGGCCGTATGGAAATGCACCAGGTCGTAGCGTTCCCGACGGACCAGACGACGCAGCCGCCATCCGGCCAGACCATCAAGATGATTACGGATCGAGAGAGGCCGAACAGGGAGGTTGTCGTGTTGGAGGCGCTGAGCCAAGACGCCGTGCAGCGGAGTTGCAACATGGGAGAGGTGGCCAGCGCGGTCAAGGTAGCGGGTCAGGCCCAACACCTGAGCCTCTCCGCCTCCCCAATGCCGTTCCGGGTCAACGTGCAGGATCCGTAACCGGCGTGTCATGAGAAGTGTTCCGGGGCGAGCCCTGCGCAGAATCTGATACCTGCTCCCACAGCTTGGCGTATTTCAGGAAAACGTAGAATGCCGAGGTCGTGGCAACAAAAAGGCCGGGAAGTCCATCTCTGATACAGCCTCGGAGAAAATAAAAACTCAGGAAGCGCCACAACGGGCGTAATAAGACATCGCTCAGATGCCTCTGGTGCTTTCGCAGTATCAACTCACGGGACGAGATATCTGTCAGGCTGTTCACGGTACGGAGATGGTCACTGATATCGGTATAGGTATAGTGATGGAGGTTACCGCCCAGGCGCTCGGAGCAGCCATGCAGGAGTACTTTTTCATGAGGGTCGACACCTCCCCACCTGACCTTGTGTTTCCGAAAGAGCCGGAGCCGATAGCTCGGATACCAGCCGTGCCACCACCAGCGTCCTAAATAGTGGACGAGGCGCGGGATATAGAATCCGTCGACTGCCGGATCATCCTGTTGCAATACAGCCTGAATCTCGTTCTGAAGAAGTGGACTGACTTCTTCATCTGCATCAATATTGAGTATCCACTCATGGCCTGCCTGAGAGAGCGCAAAACGTTTTTGCTCAACATAGCCCG
>JAJDZM010000171.1 GCA_022824615.1 Candidatus Binatia bacterium
GAGGCGGTAATGCCCGGCCAAGGCTGCATTGTTGAACGCGATTACACGGTAGACGAACGCGCCGCCCTGGGGGATGCTCCCGGCGTGATCGGTCAGACCACGTTCGACATTTACCTGAACGGCACCGCCTACTGGCGCAACGTCCCGGCTGCGGTCTGGCGCTACAAGCTAGGCGGTTATCAGGTGCTCAAGAAGTGGTTGTCGTACCGGGAACGGGCCGTACTGGGGCGGACGTTGATGGCGGAGGAGGTGGGGTATTTTGCGGAGGTGGCGCGGCGGATTGGGGCGATATTGGTCGTCACCGATACGCCGGTTATGTCGGATTAGCCATAGGCGTAATCCGACAACCCCCATTCCATAAGGACTTCGGCTCGTTTTCTCGATCAGGCCGCCTCGACATCGGTGCGGGTAAAATCATTGCCCCTGAACAGCAGAGGCTCGTTCTCGACCTTGGCCAGCGCGTAAGCGAAACAGTCGCCGAAGTTCAATGCCGCCGGGTGATTACCCTTGCCGAAGCGACGCCATGCCCGCCGGGCCGCTTCCAGATGTTCGACCGTGACCGGTATCAGCTCGATTCCGGCGCGTTCCAAAAAAACGTCGAGTTCGTGACCCGCCGCCGCACCGCCGCGGCTTTCCACGACGACGGATGTCTCCAGCATGTTGGCGACCGACATGCGGCAGGGCGAAGCCGTTGCAATGCCCTTCTCATAAGTCTCGGCATCCGCTTCGCCAAACAGGACCGCCAGCACTGCCGAGCTGTCGATGATCACTTTGGCAATCCCCGTTCGTCGTAGAGCAGGTCGCCATGCTCCACGGAGGACGGTCCCGGCCCCAGCAGTTTGGCGCAGCGCTGTCCGATGGCGTGCAGCTCCCGCGCGAGGACAGCCGCATCGTGCCGGCGTTTCTCGCGCGCAAGGCGTTCACGCACCGCGACGGTAATCGCACCAGTCATGGTCTCGCCGGTCAAACGCGCCAGCTCACCGGCCAGCCGGCAGGTTTCATCGTTCTTGATATTGAGGCTCATGGTCGTCCTCCGGGTAGAATAACATATGTGAGGTCTACCCTACGCTGGGCCGCGGTCATGTACAACACCCTGGCTTTCCAAACCCTATGGAAGGTAGCCCGGGAAATGCCTACATCTCCCTGGGCGTGCGTCGGCCACAGACAATCAGAAGTCCCGTCGGTCTTCCCCCTTTGCCGCCAAGAAAGGAGCTATGCTAGAAGAGGGTGGGTCGTGCAGATCGCTGATGCCATATCAGACCCTACCCGGTAGGAATGAGTGCCTGGGGTGAGGGGGAAGGACGAGGAAGAGCATGGAGAATCCATTAGTTGCTGTCCAGCAATTGGGTCAAAGTATCTGGTATGACAATATCCAGCGCAGCCTTATCACTTCCGGTGATCTCCAGGCCATGGTCGAGCATGACGGCCTGCTCGGTATGACGTCGAATCCGGCCATTTTTGAGAAGGCGCTGACGGGCAGTTCCGATTACGATCAGCCCATGCAGGCCCTGGTCGAACAGGGGGTGGGGTCGGCCATAGATGTGTATGAGCGTCTGGCGATTCAGGACATCCGGCTGGCCGCGGACGTGTTGTTTGAGGTCTATCGGAAAACCGAAGGCAAAGACGGCTATGTCAGCCTCGAAGTCTCCCCCTATCTGGCCCATGACACGCAAGCGACCCTCGAAGAAGCCCGGCGTTTGTACACAATGGTTGATCGGGCCAACGTCATGATTAAGGTGCCGGCCACCCAGGCCGGTGTTCCGGCCATCGCCCAGTTGATCGGTGAGGGGATCAATATCAATGTGACCCTGCTCTTTGCGGTCGAAGCGTATGAAGCGGTTGCCGAGGCATATTTGGACGGCTTGGAGCGACTCGCTCAAAAGGGTGGGGACCTGAGTACGGTAGCGAGTGTCGCCAGCTTTTTCATCAGTCGTATCGACACCCTGGTTGATGAAAAACTCAGCCAGGCTGTTGAGGCTGCGGACAGTGCCGAGCAAAAGGCCAAGATCAAGCATCTGCTCGGGAAAGTCGCCATTGCAAACGCAAAAATTGCCTACGCGGCGTATAAAAGCCTGATGGCCAGCGAACGCTGGCAGGCCCTCGAAGCAAACGGCGCCCGCCCGCAACGCCTCTTATGGGCCAGTACGAGCACGAAAAATCCGCGCTATTCCAAAACGCTCTATGTTGACGAACTGATCGGCCCGGACACCGTCAATACCATACCGGGCGAAACCTTTGCGGCCTTTCGGGATGGAGGTCGAGCCGAGCCAAGGCTGACCACCAACTGGGAAGAAAACCTGAAAGACGCACGGACCATCATCCATACCCTGGCCGAGGTCGGAGTGTCTCTGCACGCTGCAACCGACCAACTCCTGGATGAAGGCGTGCGGAAATTCGTTGAACCGTTCGACACGCTGCTGAGTTCAATTGAGCGCAAGCGCCAAGCCATGCTGGGTGGTGAATTAGTCCAGCAGACGTACAGTCTGGATAGTGCTTCCACCCTCATCGAAGCCAGCCTGAAAGACTGGCGGACACAGGGGAAAGTCCGGCGCTTATGGCAGAAGGACCCTGCTCTCTGGTCGGGCAAGGACGAGGACCAATGGCTTGGCTGGCTCGATATTGTGGAGGCGCAGCGAACGAACATCCGCCCCCTCGTGCAGTTCGCCGAAGAAATCAAGGCCGACGCCTTCCGGCATATTCTCCTGCTGGGCATGGGCGGGTCGAGCTTATGCCCGGAGGTCTTGAAACGCACCTTTGGCGCGATCGACGGCCACCCCGAACTCCTCGTTCTCGACTCGATTGTGCCAGCCCAGGTCTTAGCGTGTTCGCAACAGATTGATCCTGGGAAGACGCTGTTTATCGTCTCTTCAAAGTCGGGTGGGACGACCGAACCGAATGCCTTTACGCAGTATTTCTTTGATCTAGTCGCCCAGGCTCTTGGCGCGGACAGAGCCGGCTCGCGGTTTATCGCCATCACTGATCCCGCCAGCCCACTCCAACAGCTTGCCGAACAGCGTCGGTTCCGCGCCATCTTTCCGGGGGTGCCCAGCATTGGTGGCCGGTATTCTGCCCTGTCGAATTTTGGCATGGTTCCGGCCGCTCTGATGGGCCTTGATGTCCAGCGCTTTCTGGACCGCTCCGCCCTGATGGTCCAGGCCTGCTCGGCGAGTGTGCCGCCCGAGGTCAACCCCGGCGTCACGCTGGGGACGATCATGGGCACCCTGGCGCAACACGGGCGCGACAAGGTGACGCTCGTGACCTCGCCGGGTATCGACGCCTTAGGCGCGTGGCTGGAGCAACTCATTGCCGAATCGACCGGCAAAGAAGGGCACGGACTTATTCCGATTGACGCAGAGCCCCTGGGTCCGCCCGAGGTCTATGGGCAGGACCGGCTCTTTATCTATATTCGACTCAACAGCACGCCTGCGGCCGAACAGGATGCGGCCGTGGACGCGCTCGAAAAAGCCGGTCAGCCGGTTGTGCGTATCAGCCTCGAAGATACGCTTGGTCTTGGTCAGGAATTTTTCCGTTGGGAAATGGCGACGGCCGTGACCAGCGCCATGCTCGGGGTTCACGCCTTTAACCAGCCGGATGTGGAAGCCAGTAAAAGGGCCACCCGACAACTGACCGCGGCGTTTGAAGAGACCGGCCAGGTGTCGGAGGAGACGCCGTTTTTAGAAGACCGGGACCTGCGCTTCTTCTCGGATGCAGCAAACGCCAAAGCGCTCCAGGCGGCGACCGGCCAGGACGCGGTGGCGTTGCTTAGCGCGCATCTCGGTCGAATTCAGGCGGGCGATTATTTTGCCCTCAACGCCTATATTGAAATGAATGAGGAAACCTGGGCCGAGTTGCAAACCTTGCGCCGCACCGTGCGGGACGCGAAGAAGGTGGCCACCACTCTCGGTTTTGGTCCGCGTTTCCTGCACTCCACCGGCCAACTGCATAAGGGCGGCCCCAACTCTGGTGTGTTTCTCCAGATTACATCAGACGACGTCAGCGACCTGGATATTCCCGACCAACGCTACAGTTTTGGCACGCTGAAAGCCTTCCAGGCCCAGGGAGACTTTGCGGTGCTGGTCGAACGGGGACGGCGAGTACTGCGCGTACACCTTGGCTCTGATGTGCCGGCTGGCTTGCAAACCTTGCGCGAGACAATCACGCAAGCCTTGGCCTAGTTGCCTCTCCTGACACCATAGAGCAAGGCATGACCATCGCCGAACGCGCCCTCGAATTTGTGAAAGACGGAGATGTCGTTGGTCTGGGCACGGGCCGAGCCGCGACCGCCTTTGTGCGCGCGCTTGGCGCCCGAGTGCGCGCCGGCTTACAGATTCGCGGGATTCCGACCTCCCAAGTTACGAGGGCACTCGCCCAGGAGATTGGCATTCCTCTCACAACTTTTGATGCAGTCGAGACCATTGATATTGCCGTCGATGGTGCAGACGAGGTTGATCCCGCCCTGAACCTTATCAAAGGCTATGGTGGTGCCATGGTGCGCGAAAAAATCGTGGCTACCGCAGCCCGAAAATTCATCGTTCTGGTAGGCACTGAAAAACTGGTGTCCGTCCTCGGAGAGCGCGGCCGGCTGCCGGTTGAAGTCGTGCCGTTCGGGGTCACGCCCTGCTGCCGGCGGATTCGTGCTTTGTCCTGCGAGCCAACCCCACGGCAGACCGACTCCGGGGCGTTTGTCTCTGATAACGGCAACGCCGTCGTTGACTGCGCAATCGGGCCGATTGCCCGGCCCGCAGCATTCGAGCAAGATCTCCTCTCGATTCCCGGCGTTGTTGGCAGCGGGCTGTTTGTGGGGCTGACCCCAACCGTGCTGGTTCAAGACGGGGAGGCCGTCAGAGTGCTCCAGTCGAGTGGATAATCCGGACGCCTATGGATCCCGAATATCTGCTTCAATTCTGGTTCGCCGACGCGGCTTCGGACGCGCGCAAGGCCGAGGAGCGCTATCCTTTTTGGTTTCAGGCCACCCCCGAAACCGATGCCGTCATCCGCACTCGCTTTTCCGATCTCGTCAGGCAAGCCCAGTCCGGCGGATTGGCGTCCTGGGAATCTCGTCCCCGCGGGTGGCTGGCGCTGATTATCGCCCTGGATCAACTGCCGCGCAATCTCTACCGCGGGTCGGCCGCGGCCTTTGTGGCTGATCCGTTAGCGCAACACGTCGCCAGACAAGGTTTTGAGCGCTCCTTTTATGCTTCTTTGGGCGTGCTGGAGCAGTTGTTTTGTTTGATGCCGTTCCAGCACGCCGAGGACCTGGCACTCCAGGAGGAAGCTGTGCGTCGGGGAGATGCCGTGCTGGCGACTGCTCCCGCGGAGTGGACGGCACTGATCGAGGATTTTCAAGGCTCGGCTCGAAAGCATCTGTCCATTATTCAGCGCTTCTGTCGCTTCCCGCACCGCAATGTCCTGCTCGGACGAACGTCCACGCCGGAAGAGCAGGCGTTTCTGGACTCCGGCAGCGGATCGTTCGGGCAGGCCCCAAAGCAGTAAACACCGTTCAAGGAAGATAGCGATGTCAGCATATTTTATTTTGACCCAGACGATTACGGACCCAGAGCGGTACCAGAAGGAGTACCTCCCTGGAGTGTTGCCTTTTCTGGCAAAGTATCAGGCCGAAGTTGTGGTGGCCGACTTTAACGCAACGCCGCTCCAGGGTGAGCCCGCCCAAGGCGTGGTGGTGCTCAAATTCCCCTCCGAGCAGACGATCCAGGATTTTATGGAGGACCCGGAGTACAAGCCGGTCAAAGACATCCGTCTGGCAATTACGACAAACGCCAGCGCCGTGATGGCGCCGGCATTCAAACCGCCCCAAGGCTAAGGAAGCCGCTGGGTAGGATACTTATAAATTGAGAATGTCCCGATCAATTGCGGCCCGCACATGGCACGGAGAGCCTGCCACTTCTGAAATACGCAGGTCGGCGGCCACGCTGGCCAGCATAGCGGCCTCGGTTGGGTTGACTCCGGCGCGGTCCACTAAGAGGTGAGACAGGTCTTCCAGGGCCTGACGCGCGGCGACCTCCATCGTCTCTCCGTCACCCATGGTGAGGACTTCATCGCGCGTGATCACCAGCGGTCGCTGCACCGGAAACTCGTGGGCGACGCGACAGCGCAGCGTCACTTCCGCCGCGATCTCAACCGCCGAAGCTGTTGCCTCGCCATCACCCATCCGGGCGTGCACATCTTCTATGGTCAGCATTCCACCCTCGACACTCACCGGCAAAAACACGGTGGAACCAACGCCAAGCTGGCTGTTGCTGAGTTGGCCGCCAAAAGCGCCGACCGCGTTGCTCGGACGAGCCTCGTCGGCAGGAGCAAGACCAATCTTGCTGATATTCGGAATAAACGGCAGGCTGATCGTATCGCTGTAGCGAATACGATTACCCTCAATCGGCACGACCTTTTTGCAAAACTCGACCTGATCCTTGAGTAACCCGTAGCCCGGAATCGCGACCACATAGCCAAAGCCCAGTGCCGGCTGAATGTCCAGAACTTCGATGGCCAGGGTATGGCCGGGCTGGGCGCCTTCGATCCATACCGGGCCGGTCATCACCGACAACTGCTCCATAGGCCACCGACCGCCATCGTTCCAATCCTGGAAGCGATCATTGGTTTCCATGACAAAGACTTCTCCCGGCTGAATGCGGGCCGCGGGCGGATGGGTCGCGTCAAAGGTGCGGACAATATGCTCTTTGCTGATCGTTTGCATAGCTCTCTCCTTTCCTAGGCCGGTGTTTTTCCTCTTAGCGCTTCATCTTCTCTGCGTAAGCCTCTATCAATCACAAAGGGACCAAAAGGCAACAGCGCGGCAACGAGAATCCGACCGGCTTTTTTCAGGTCCCAGCCGGCCGCCTCTTTTGCGTTGAGCAACACGCCGCAAAACCAGAGAAACAGCAGGCCGTGAATCAGACCGACAATTCGCACCGCCAGCGGCTGTCCCCACACATATTTCAGCGGCATGGCAATACCGAGGAGAAGGAGAAAGGAAATACCTTCTGCAATACCGACCAAGCGTAGGCGTCGGATGGGGGTGTGGGTCATGGTGGTAGCTGAAGTCTGTGCCTTTCCTGAAAAATCTATGACGACTCCGGCCTATCGTAGCTGCGTTCTCTCAGTGCAAAATTCTCTTGCATAAACCACCGGAGGTAATCGACACAGGCGATGGGCGGCTCTTGGGGCGGATTGTCCGGACCGCAGCAGGTTGGCAGACAGTCAATAATCGTGTCTGCGGTGGGCTGCACAAAGAGGGGAATCGAATAGCGGTCCTCCCCCGAGGTGTTCATGACCCGGTGCGGTGTGGACCGGACCCGCCCGTTGGACCAGCGGGTTAACAGGTCGCCCGAGTTGACCACAAAGGCATCGGGGACAAGCGGCATCTTCAGCCACTGACCGGATGGCGACAGAATTTCCAGGCCAAGCTGGTCTGACGTTGCTAGCAGCGTCACGAACGACCCATCCGTATGCGGGCCAACGTGAAACTCGTCCTCCTCCAGCGTCTCCGGCGGCATATACGAAACCCGCAGGGCGTTGAGGGCTTTATATTTGCGAAATTTCTGGGCAAAGAAGTCACGCTCAAGTCCGAGCGCCAAGGCGTATAGGGGCATCATCTGAATCGCCAAATCCTCTGTAGCCTCAAAAAAGTCCTGAACCGCCTGCCGGAACAGCGGCATATGGTCCGGCCACGGATTCTGTCGCGTTTCCGAGCCCGGTCCCCAGTCGCGTTGCAGAATCAGGACTTCACATACATCGGGTTTTTTCGTGCCGGTGTAATACGGCGAGGTTTTGAGCAACTCGCCCCGCCTGGGTACATAGCCGACCCCGTAGGCGTTCATCCTGAGCGGTAGCTTCCGCTCAAGCGGCAGGCGATAGAACGCCGCAGTCTGCTCAAGCAGGCGGTCGCGTAGCGTGCTGTCAACGCCATGGTTCAGAATATAGAAGAAACCAATCTGCTCGAGCGCGGAGCGGAGTTCCGCCGCGGTCTTTTCTGCCGCGCCGTCTTCGCCTGCGAGAAACGGACCCAGGTCAAGGATTGGGACGGCTTCGTCAGACACGGGATAACGTGCTCGGCGCTCAGCTGCGTTCTGATCGGCTTGCATCGTGTTTATTCCACAGGCTTACCCACAGGTACGAATGCTGACGCTCTCACTTTCCCGCTGACGCTGCGGGTGTATCGTCCTCGTCTGAGAGGGACTGGTACAGCTCCGGTCGGCGGTCCGGCATGAAATCCCAGCGTGCCTTGAGCTTTGCGAGCGCGTCCAGGTCGATTGTGGTGACGACCAGTTCATCTCCGTCGGTCCGGGCTTTGGCTAATATCTTCCCTTCGGGCGAGATGATCTCACTACCCCCGATATACTCGACGCCATCTTCAACGCCGGCTTTTCCGGCCGCGACAATAAAGAGTTGGTTCTCTATGGCGGCGGCGCGCAGGAGAATCTCGGCGGTTTCATGCCCTTCTTCTCGGGGGCGGCCAAAGGTGGGGGTATTATAGGGAATGCAGATCAGCTCAGCCCCGCCGAGCGCGAGCGCCCGATATGCCTCCGAGAACCGCCGGTCGTAACAGATGAGCATGCCCAGCTTGGCTGACTCGCCGGTCCGCAACGCCGTCACCGGAAAGCCCAGATTCCCCTCGGTAAAATAGCGCTTTTCAAAAATATCGAGGCCCTCCCACCGCGGCTCGACCACACCGGGAATATGCGCCTTGCGGTATTTCTGGACAACGGTTCCGGCCGGGTCAATGAGCACCGCGGTATTATAGACTTGGCCGTTTTCGCGCTCCGCAAAGGGAAAAACCCAGTGCAGCCCAGCCTGACGCCCAGCCTCAAAAAGGGGCTGGGTCAGCGGTGAAGGCAGGCCGTCTTCAGGGAAATCCTGCCAGGCTTCGTGTACCCGTGTGGCAAAATACGGGGTCAGGGACAACTCGGAAAAGGTCAGCAGTTCGACGTCTCGCCGTCCGGCTTCCTGAATCAGCGCGACCATACGTTCGACGGTCTGGGCCTTGGTGTTGGAACTCGGCCCAAGCTGGGCGGCCGCTACAGTAAAAGAACGTGCCATGCCGTAAAGAGTAAACGTATCCAGCCTGTCATGTCTAGTGGAGGACACGTTTACTCTATGTCTCCTTGCGCTTCACTCTACATAGCCCATGGGTGCCTTTGAAAAGTCCCAGGATTGGATCTTTTGCGGTCGAATCTTGGTGATGACGCGGCCTTCATTATCCTTAAAAAGCTGGCTGTCCCGTCCCTCGGGCCGCGCAAAGAGATCACCAAACTCCTCGTGACTAAAGCCGAGCGCCCCATCGTGTGCGGAGAGGCTATAACGTCTGGCAAGCAGGGTCAGCAGATGCTCCGGCGTATGCTCGCCCTGCCACGGACCGGCTTCGATCTGCACGGTTTTCCCCGAGCCAACCGCTACCATTTCTGCCTTGCCTTTGATCACCACCGCCTTGGCCAGATTGGTGCGCATGCCCATAAGCGGACGGTCATCCATATCAATGGCGGCCGAGCAGCGCGGGTCGCGGTTGAGGTGTTTGAAGGCGAGTCGATTCCGGGTCAGGGCGAGATAGAGACACTGGCCGTCCCAGTAGTACCACAGCGGAGTCACGTGCGGATATCCGTCCCGCGCCAGCGTTGCCAGACGCACAACCCAGCGCCCGGACAGAAAATCGTCGATCTCCTCCTGGGTCATGGCCACTTCGGGATGCCAGGCCAACACCCCGCCTACTTTTTTCATGCAGACCTCCAGACCTTTACGACCTATACCACTGGCCGGGAGATGATATCACCCGACACGCGCCGTTTGAGCCATTGGCCGTCGGTCGAACTCCCGACCAGTTTGCCCTGTTCAACAATCACCTTACCGCGCAGCATGGTCAGTACCGGATAGCCCAGACAGGTAAAGCCCTCCCAGATGCTGTAGTCAGAGTCGGCGTGCAGATCGTCCATGGTGAGGGTTTTTTTCATGTCGGGATCAAGCAGGACGATATCGGCATCGCTCCCCGGCTGAATGGCCCCCTTCTGGGGATAGAGCCCGAGGAGTTTGGCGGCGTTGGCCGAGGTAATGTCAACAAAGCGTTGCAGCGATACATTCCGCTCGGCCACAAACTTGGTGAAGGCGACCGGCATACGGGTCTCAATGCCGTTATGACCGCCACAGACGGTCTCGATGGTATCGCCCCACAGCTTCGGGCCCTTATGGGTCGTATATTCGTCCGTGGCCGTGGTCGCCAAACGACCGTCCATCAGGCCGGCGATCAGCGCGTCTCTGTCATCCGCGAATTTAATGGCCGGATAGGTATGAATCGCGGTTCCGCCGGGTTTCTTGTAATCATCGCAGGTAAACTGGAGATAATTGTGGAGCGCCTCACCATACACCGGCTGACCCGCAGCGCGTGCCTCGGCGATGGCTGCCACGCCTTCTTTGGCGGTCGTATGCACAAAATAAATACCCGCCTCGGTATGCTGGGCCAGACGAATGATATGACGGAAGGCCAGATCTTCAGAGATGTTGTTGTGCACCAGATGGAGGTTATAGCCCTGGTCGCGGCCCTCACGCTTGAGCTTTTCGGTCATATAGCGCACGACTTCGTCTTCTTCGGCATGGACCGCCATAATGCCGCCGTGCTTGGCCACCTCGGCAAAGATCGTCCACAGATGTCCGTAGGGGACCCGGATGGGATGGAAGGTGGTAAAAATCTTAAAGCTGGCTATGCCTTCCTGTATGGCCTCGCCAATCTCGCCAATGGTCTCTGGCGCGACCTCACCCGCCAGAATGTAGTGAAAGGTGTAGTCGGTGTAGGAGTGCGTGCGAAACACGCTGCGGCGTTCCTCCACGACACTCATAATGGATTTGGGTGTTGCGTCTTCCACCTCTGCAAAACTCAGGTCCCCGGCGAAATCGACGATGGTCGTGACACCCCCGAACGCGGCGGCCCGGCTGGCGTCCTGGGGTGGCTGGGTCATGATATCCGGCTGACCCGACCACTCGCTCGGCACGGGAATGCCGATATGCGCGTGCGGCTCGATACCGCCTGGGATGACAATTTTGCCGCTGGCGTCAATCACCCGGGTGGCTTGTTCCGACAGTGTGCCTGACCAGCCGACGGCAACGATCTTCTCGCCCCGGATGCCGACATCCATTTCCCCGACTGCCTGGGGAGTAACAACCTGCCCACCTTTGATAACGCAATCGAGCATAGGACCCCTCCTTTGGACTGGATACCTTCACTTATCGCAAAGCGCTTGACGTGCCGTCAAGGTTTAGCAAGGCTCTCCTTTAGGGATTGCATTTTAACCCCTCCACGGATTGCCCCACTCTCGCTTGGATACGGCTATTCAAAAAGGTCGCTATGTGAGCCTGTACGCTCAAGTCGAAGATTGTTCCTGTCCATTGAATAGATCAAGACCCAATCCGGCTCGATGTGGCAGTCGCGGTAATGCTTCCACATCCCTGTCAGTGCATGAGCGCGGTGTTTTGCATCAAGAGCCCCCCCTGTGCCAGCCGGCCCACTACGGTCTTGAGCTTGCCAATATCTTTACCTCGGCGGTGCATCCGTCTGACATCCCGTACGAATTGTTTTGTCTGGGAGAGCTTTTTCATTGCTCCCAGCTCTCAAGCATAGCCTCCAGTGAGTCGAATGTGTCGACATCCTCCCCCCGATGGCTCTTCTTCAGCGTCTTAGCCGTCAGCTTGTTCGGGATAAGGACTGGAAACGGGAGGCCACCGCGCAGACAAATCTGGCGATAGAAGAGCCGAATCGCTTCAGTGGGACTGAGGCCAAGCTTCTGGAGAACGTCCTCAGCTTGATTCTTTATTTGGGGTTCTATACGCGCATGTATAACCGCTGATTTATTCATGCACATAATGTGACACAAACGTAACACATAATCAAACTCTTTCCTCCTCTCCGGCTCCCCTCAGACTCTGGCATGGGTATTCACAAAATCAATGACAATGGCAGCCGTCTGCTCGGGCTGTTCGATCATGTGATAGGTCCCGCCACCGTTCTCGACGAGCTTCACTTCAGCATGTGGACACAGGGTCGTAAAAGCTTCAATTGCCGCGGTTTGCCCCGGTGTGGCCGCTCCCAGA
>JAJDZM010000274.1 GCA_022824615.1 Candidatus Binatia bacterium
AATTGACCGAGCCGACTAGAGTGAGGCCGACTAGGCAATCCCACGCAGGCAGTATGTAAGAAAGGAAAGGTACATGACTGAACCCACCTCTAATCTGAACACCCATGGCCCACGCATTGTCATTATCGGCGCAGGTATGGCCGGCATCCTGTCTGCCATTAAGTTTCGCGAGGCCGGCTATGGCAACTTCATCATCTATGAGAAGTCGAACGCCTTAGGCGGCACCTGGCGGGCGAACACCTATCCGGGGCTGGCCTGCGACGTGCCGGCGCATTCGTATACCTATTCTTTTGAGCCTAACCCGGACTGGAGTCAGGTGTTTGCCCCGGGTCCTGAGATTCGGACCTATTTCGAGAATGTCGCGCAGAAGTACGCCGTGGCAGACCGCGTCCGCTTTGAGGAAGAGATTACGGCCTGCGAATTTATTGACGGCCGCTGGCAGATTCGGACCAGTCAGGGACGTGAAGACCAGGCGGATATCATCATTGCCGCCACCGGCGTCCTGCACCATCCCAATCGGGCGGATATTCCTGGCCTCGACACCTTCGAGGGCGCGCACTTCCACAGCGCCGAGTGGGACCACAGCGTCCCGCTTGACGGCGTGCGTGTCGGCGTGGTCGGCACCGGCTCGACTGCCATCCAGATTACCACCGCCCTGGTTGAGCGCGTGGCCCGCTACACATTATTCCAGCGGACCGCGCAGTGGGTCTTCAAAATGGAGAACGACGCCTATGCGGCTGCCGAGCGCGCTGCGTTTGCCAACGACCTCCAGAAAATCTACGCGTTACGCGAAGAACAGAAGGAGTTTTTTGAAAATTTCAGTAAGGCGGTCATTGATTCTGATTCCCCCGAGATGAAGGAGATTGAGGCCGTCTGCCTGGCCAACCTTGAAGACACGGTGAAAGACCCGGAATTGCGTGAGAAACTCCGGCCAAATTATCGGGCGGCTTGTAAGCGTCTCATTCTGTCGCCCAATTTCTATGAGTGCATTCAGCACCCGAACACGGAACTCGTGGTCTCAGGCATTGAAACCGTCGAACCCCAGGGCGTCCGGACCAAGGACGGCAAACTGCACGAACTGGATGTCCTCGTGCTGGCGACCGGCTTCCGGGCCGACCGTTTTATCCGACCGACCCTGGTGCGTGGCCGGGGTGGCGTTGATCTCGACGACGTATGGGCGGATCATCCGGTTGCCTATCTCTCAATTTCCGTTCCGGAGTTCCCGAACTTTTTTATGCTGAACGGTCCCAACGGTCCGGTCGGCAACTTTTCCTTGATCCGCATTGCCGAACTGCAACTGGGCTATATCCTGCAACTCATGGAAAGAATACGCAGGGGGGAGTGCCGGGAAATCAGCGCCAGCCGCCCAGCCACGGACGACTACGAGCAAGCCCGTGCGCAGGCCGCCAAGAAATCGATCTGGGCGACGGGCTGTAATAGCTGGTACCTGGACAAGCACGGTGTGCCGGCAAGCTGGCCCTGGTCCCAGACCCATTTTGACGCCGAGATGGCCGCGCCCAAACTCGAAGCCTACGATGTTGTCGGGGGACGGGGGTGAGAGCGCTGTTCAAGAAGAACCCCATGGGATAAATGTACCGCGGCGTGTGGGCCGCGGTCATCTATCAGCCCTTTGCTGATATGAAAGGCAGAACCCTGCTCGCTTGGCTTCCCCTCCGCTACTTCTTGTCTTCCCATCTTAAAATTCTTTACGTCGCTCCAGTTTTACATCGCTGATTCTAAGACGGTTCTTGAGCAGCCTCCCTCTCCCTTTTCCGCTGCTTTGCAAGCCAGCGTAGCCGAGTCGTGAAAACGAGCGTTCGTGAGTCCCCCTCCCGTCGCCCGGAACAGTTCGTCTAGGGCAAATTACGATACTGTGTAGCCGTCCGTCATTCCCGCGCAAGCGGGAATCTAGCCGCCCCGCCGCCTGCTGGATGCCGGATCAAGTCCGGCATGATGAAGACGGAGTGATATGGCTACAACTTATCGTAAAACGCTCTAGCAGGGTCACCGCCGAGCCAGATGAGCTAACCGGCGTGTGGAAAACGGTCATTGCAATCGACGATTGTATGCGCTATGAATGGGAACAGCAGCAAATATGAAGTCTAGGAGGAAATCATGAAGAACATTTCCCTTCGTCTACAAGAACTTACTGAAGAACTTGCTAGTGTTCAAGAAAAGATACAGACCGTTATCCGTATTCTCCAAGCTGAACAAAATGAAAGAAGCTCTACTAAGGATGAGAAACCCCTGACTGCTGTTGAAGAAGGAGAACGCTATGCTGACCTTGAAGAAGAGGGGTATTCCGTGTCCGAGATCGCCACAATGATCAGAAAAAGTGGTCAGTTCGTACGAGATCGTATTTCTCTCTGGAATTCCGCTCCAGAAGTCAAGGAGGCGAGCAAAGGCCGGGATGAGGGGGGTATTGGTTTGTCCGCCGCAATCGGTATTGCCCGTCTTGTCAAAGACCATGAGCGCCAGCGGGAATGGGTCAGGCAAGCCAAAAAGAGCCCAAAAGCGCGTCGTGCGGTCCTGGTAGATTTGCACCTAGTATTTCCGAAGAAGTAAAGGGAGGCGGTGAGGTATGGAAACGAGTTTGAACTGAACCAGGTGCTACCAGTTCTGCGGGAAGGCTATCGCCGTTAAGCGTCTAACCTCCATCATAAAGGAGAATCCCATGTTCGATATCGTCACATTCGAGGCAAAACTGAAAGAATTCGATGCGCTACGAGACAAGGACGAGATACAAACCGAAACCGTTGAACGTATTCAGCCACAACTCACTGACGAGTGGCCGATACAACTGGACTTGGCCATCCGGGATGCGCTGATTGAAACTGGAATCCCCCGCCCCTATCAGCATCAGGCTGATGCCATCAGCAGGGTGCTGGACGGCGTGGATGTGGTTATGGAATCGCCCACCGCTAGCGGTAAAACGCTGGCCTTCACCGCGCCGATGCTCCACTCGCTCGTGCGCAACAGGGGTTCCCATGCCTTAATGATTTACCCAATGAAGGCGCTGGCCTTTGACCAGAGGGCACAAATCAAACAGCTTTGCCAACCACTCTCAGTCGAATCGTGGCCGTACGATGGGGACACGCCGGAGGATATCAAAAAAGTCCTACGAACCAAACCGCCACAGATTCTGCTAACCAATCCCGAGTATCTGAATATGTCATTTCTGGGCTGGCGAGAGCAGTGGGAAAGCTTTCTACGTGGCCTGCGCTATGTAGTCATTGACGAGATGCACGAGTACCGCGGCTTTTTCGGCGGCAATATGGCGCTCTTGCTTCGACGATTTTTTCTGTATCTGAATCGTATCGGAGTATCTCCCCGCGTATTCTTATCAACGGCCACCTGCGCCAATCCAGCCGAGCACGCAAAAAATCTCACCGGGCGCGATGTAGAGGTGGTATCCGCCAGAAATGTCCTCCACCCACAACGCCATTTTCTGTTCGTCAAGCCCGATATTCCTGATTACCAATATCGGGACATTCTCCGACTGCGCGTCGAGCAGGCGGCACTGACTATTCTTACTGAGGGCTTGCAGACGCTGGCGTTCTGTCCGACCAAACGCTTCCTGGAAGAGGCATTCCGCAATTGCCAGCGCAAGGCGGCAGACCTCGGGCTAGACCCGGAGCAAATATCCGCGTTTCACGCCGACTTGAAAAACGATGACCGGCAGGACATCCAGCAGAAAATCAAGTCGGGCGATATTCGCGTGGTGTTTGCTACCAATGCCTTGGAGTTGGGATTGGACATCGGCGGGCTAGATGGTGTTATCCTGGCAGGATTTCCGCCCAGCATCATGTCTGCCTGGCAGCAGATTGGGAGGGCTGGACGCGGCTGGAACAAGGACGCCTTCGTGCTGTTCTATGCGATGAACGACCCGATTGACCAATTCTTCGTAGGCAACCTAGACGCCTTCCTGAATAAGCCATTTGATGAGCTGGTGGTGGACCCGGCCAACGAGGCATTGATTGAGAACCACCTTGCGCCGCTATTTGCGGAAACGGGTGGAAAAGTGCATCCTGTCGATGAATCGGTCCTCGGCAGCGCATTTTATGAAGCAGCGAAAAAGGCCGGCGGAACGGTACCCAAAAACTACCGACCTCATCAGCGTCTAAACATGCGAGGCGGCATCGGTCCATCCTTCCAACTGAAACGCGGCAGCGAAGAAGTCGGCCAAATCTCGGCAATTCGTCGCTTTCGTGAAGCCTACATCGGCGCTATCTTCACCTTCTTTGGTCAGAAGTACCGTGTTCATTCCCATGAGGAAAACGCAGTTGTCCTAGCCGAAGCCGAGCAGCACTTGAGGACTGATGCCGGGTTTTACACCGTACTGTCTCCAACGGACATTTTCGACGGATTCGCCCACGGAGATGTTCAAATCTATTATGGCTCGCTGAATATCATAACGAACTTCACTGGCTATAAGCTGGTGGATGAAAATACAGGTGATGTCGTAAACGAGGGCGGAACCGAAGATTCGCTTTTCATGAATGATTTGTATGCCTTTTGGATCAATGTCCCACCGGGACCAAGTACCGATGCCGGAATTGGCGCGTTGGAGCATCTGTTTCGGGTTGGTGCAATGTTCGTGATTCCGGCAGACCGCTTTGACACCAGCACCTACTCGAAAACCGGTGAAGAACCGGCTGCTTTCTACTATGAAAACTACCGGGGCGGTATCGGAGTCGCTAAGAAATTGTTCGAGGTGTGGCAGACAGCCCTGGAGAAAGGTATTGAGATTGCCGACAATTGCGA
The DNA here is from genome assembly GCA_022824615.1 of Candidatus Binatia bacterium. Classification (GTDB taxonomy): domain Bacteria; phylum Desulfobacterota; class Binatia; order Bin18; family Bin18; genus Bin18. The sequence goes on from JAJDZM010000274.1 coordinate 4,765, forward strand.
ATGCCGATTGGGATGTCCGAACTGTATCGAGCCGGCTAAGTCCTACAACATCAGCAATGCCGACATTGACAAAGTGCGCGGTATCGAGTTGGCGCGGGAGCTAATAGCAGCGGCGCAAAACGGTCCCGACCGCAAATTCCACAATGGGTTGATGGTTCCGGTGTAAAATCTGGTAGTTGACAGTCGGTCCGAACCGGGACACAACGTCTTATAGGGGGACATTAAGGACTCGCGTGTCAGGAGGGAAGGTTATGAGCCCGGAATTGATTGGTATTTTAGCCGTAGGTGTGGCTCTGGCCGGCGTAACCGTGGCAAGCTGGCGGGACATTCGGGCCGATATGCACAAACTGGACGAGCGTTTGAGTTCTCTGGAGCGTGCTGTCGCCACATTAGGCGAGCGTGTGGCGCGGATTGAGGGCGTATTGTTTCACGGCTCATCATTCTGGACCGGTCACCGAGACCGTCCGGCAGAGGACTGAGCTTAAGCACCTCATACTCGCCGGCAGACGCAACGTGTGACCGGGAACGTCACGATTCGGGAGGAGTGGCAGGCATGAGCATCCAGACTGTTGGCTCAGTTGCATCCGGCACAGGTCTGAACGACCGGCAACCGGTCGGAGACCTTGATCGGGACGTGCGCGACTACATTATGGACCAGCCCGAGCAGGGCGTGTTTACGGTGGACCGGGACGTATTCCGGGATCCGCGCGTCTTTGACCTGGAGATGCAGCATATCTTCGAGGGCAGTTGGATTTACCTGGCTCACGAGAGCCAGCTTGCCCGGCCCCACGATTTCTTTACGACCAGCATGGGCCGCCAGCCGGTCCTCCTCATGCGCGACAAGGCCGGCCAGATCGGCGCGTTCATCAACGCCTGTCCGCACAGGGGAGCTACCGTATGCCAGCTCAAGCGCGGCAACCAGCGGGTGTTGACCTGTCCGTATCATGGCTGGTCGTTCAATACCGCTGGCGGGCTGATCAGCGTCAAGGACCATGCCAACGGTGCCTATCCGGCCGCGTTCGAGGAGCAGCCGCACGGCCTCACGCCCATCGCCAGGCTGGCCAATTACAAAGGCTTTCTGTTCGGCTCGCTCAATGCCGAGGTGCCCGCTCTCGAAGACCACCTGACTGCGGCCCTGCCGATCATTGACATGCTGGCCGACCAGGCTCCGGACGGCTGGGAGGTGGTCGCCGGCAGCGCGGATTACACCTATCACGGCAACTGGAAACTCCAGGTGGAAAACGGCGTGGACGGCTATCATTTCGACGTGGTCCACCGCACCTTTGTGGGTGTCGTTCAGCGCCGGGCGCGCTCGGGCGCGGATGAGGTACAATCCCTGGACGCCGAGCGCCTGGACGCCCCGACCAGCGCGACCGGCTGTTACGATCTGGGCAACGGCCACACCCTGCTGTGGACCGACTACCCCAACCCGCAGGTCCGGCCCTCGTACGCCCAGCGGGAGACCCTGTGTGCCCAATATGGGGAAGCGCAGGCGCGCTGGATGGTCGAACGGCTGCGCAACCTGTTACTCTACCCCAACGTGTTTCTGATGGATCAGATCTCGGCCCAGATTCGGGTCGTCATTCCGCTGGCGGTCGATAAGACCCTGGTCTCGACCTACTGTCTTGCGCCGGTGGGCGAGGCTCCCGAGACGCGGGCGCACCGGCTGCGCCAGTACGAAGACTTTTTTAACGCCAGCGGGGTTGGTACCCCGGACGACCTGGCCGCGTTCGAGGCCTGCCAGCGCGGCTTTAACGGTCACCAGGTACGCTGGCAGCAGGGCTATGTGCGCGGCACCGGCCGGGCCGTGTCGGACGCCGATACTGAAGCCCGCTCGGTAGGCCTGCAACCAGTTGCCAGCAGCGGCAACTTTCAGGACGAGATTATTTTTCAGGGCCAGTACCGGCGCTGGCTGGCCCTCATGAGCCAGGGCCAGGAAGCCACCCGCGGAAACGGCCATGACGGCTGAACTGCTGGCGCACTGCACCCAGCTCGTGTTTGACGAAGCTGCCTGTCTGGATCAGCGCCGCTGGGCGGACTGGCTGGCCCTGTATGCCGATGATGCGGAATACTGGGTGCCGGCCTGGACCGATGAGGGCCGGCCCACGAACGATCCGCAGACCGAGCTGTCGCTGATCTACTACAACAGCAAGGCCGGCCTGGAAGACCGGGTCTGGCGGATCGAATCGGGCCTGTCACCGGCCTCTCAGCCCCTGGACCGGACCTGCCACCTGATTACCAATATCCGTCTCACGAACGAGGATGCTGACCAACCGGTCGTGGCGGCGCACTGGCAGGTGAATGCCTACAAGCCTGGGAAACAGCGGTCGTTTCTCTATTACGGCTTTTATGAGCACCTGCTCCGGCGGACGCCGGCGGGCTATCGGATCGCCAAAAAGAAGACTACCCTCTTGAACGATGTTATTGAGGGTGTGTTGGATATCTACCATATATAAACAAGTCCACTGACGAGAGAGCGCTATGGAGTCTGTTGATCTGTCGTACGGCCGTTCGTTTGCCAACGGGTTTCCGCACGAATTTTTTTCTCATCTGCGGCGTGAGGCCCCGGTCTGGTGGCATGCGCCGACCGAGCACACGCCGGGCGGCGAGGGGTTCTGGGTGGTGAGTCGCTACGCTGACGTGGTGAATGTTTTTAAGGATGCTGAGACATTTTCTTCCGAGCTGGGAGGGACCCAGATTTTCGATGGCAGAGGAGCCGGCTATCAACTGAACCAGACGGATGACCCCAAGCATCGCCGCCTGCGCGACTTGGTCAATACCGGTTTCCTGCCGCGCATGATCGGTCGTCTGGAAGCCCAGCTCAGGGAACGGACCCGCCATATTCTTGACGGCATCTCGCCCAGCAAGCCGTTTGATTTCGTGCCGACCGTGGCACGTGAACTGCCCCTGCAGGCTATCTGCATTATTCTCGGGATTCCGCAGGAAGATCGAGAAGAGCTGGGGCATATTGTTGACCTAGCCATCGGTGCCGGGACAGGCGAAGCCCTGGCCCTGGAGCATATCAAACGTCTGGGCGCGTACGCGGATAGGATCGTGGAGCAGAAACGCCGCGCACCCGCGGACGACATTCTGTCCGTGATTGTTCACGCCCGGTTAGAGGACGGCTCCCCGCAGCTCGACAATCGTGAGTTGCGCGCCTTCTTTGCCTTGCTCTTTCCGGCCGGGGCCGAGACCACGCGCAGCTCCATTGCCGGCGGTCTGGTGGCGCTGATCGAAAACCCGTACGAACTGGAACGTCTACGTACCGACCCTGGGCTGATGAAGAGCGCGGTCGAAGAGATCGTGCGCTGGACCTCGCCGTCCGTGTACAAACGTCGGACGACGACGCGCGATGTCGAGCTGCGCGGGCAGCGCATTCGCCAGAGACAAAAAGTCACCATCTGGGAGATGTCGGCCAACCGGGACGAGGAGGAGTTCTCAGACCCGTTCCGGTTCGATATCGGGCGCAGCCCCAATTTTCATATTGGCTTTGGTCTCGGTACCCACTTCTGTTTGGGGGCCAATCTTGCGCGGCTTGAAATCCGGGTGGTGTTCGAGGAACTCCTGGCCCGCTACGCAGACTTCGAGATCGTCGGTGATCTCGAATGGACGAATAACAATCGTCTGGTCGGTCTGACCCGCCTGCCACTCAGAGTGACACCCAGGGCAGCTTCCTGATCCGGCCCTATCCAAATCGGACCTGTAATATGGAAGGAGGGAAGAATGAAGAAAGTTCTGACCGGGGTGCGGTACATTATCCTGACGGCGATTCTGAGTCTGGGTGTCTTCGGAACAACGGTGTTCGCGGACGAAGAAGTCAAGAACTTGATGGAGCGCTTAATGGCGGCTCCAACGATTGAGGCCGCTGAGGGATTTGGTGTCGAGATGCTGATTCCCCCGGGCGAATTCTATGACCCGCTCTGGCTCCACGCACAAGGCGATGCCATTTGGCTTAATGACGATGGTGGCGAGGAAGGTGAAAAAGGGAGCAAGATTGTTTCGATCAATCCGGACGGTCACATAGCCGACCTGGTCGGGTTGGGTCGTCTCCTGCCAGTCACCGGTTATGACGTCGCGCCATCCAGCTTTGGTGAGTTCGCCGGGCATATTTACTCCATTGCGCAGGCAAGAGTAGCGGCACCGGGCGCAACCGCCAACCATGTGATTCAGCGGGTTGATCCGAACTCACAAGACGAAGCCAGCGTGGTGTGTACTCTCACGGAAACGGGCAACACCAATGCCGGAGTGAGCGGTTTTGGTGTGGATGCCCGATTCGGTCCGGACGGCAGCGCGTTCGCCGACCGTTTTTTTGCTATTACCGCATTCAATAATTCCATCTACCAGGTATCGGCCGATAACACCTGTTCTCCATTCGTCACCTTTGATGGGACGATCAACGGTGCGCCGATGGGTTTAGCCTTTTCCGCAGACGGTCAGTCCATGTTCGTCACTCTCAAGACGGGTGGTATCCTGGAGCCGCCCTCTGAAGGGAGTGGCATGGTCGTGCGAGTATCGTCGGATGGCGCGGTTGATGAGAAGCCCGTTGTGGAGGGGCTCTTTCAGCCTATGGGGATTATGCGTGCGCCGGGAGGTTTCGGTACGTATGGCGGCCAGCTCTTTATCACCGATGTGGCCAACATCCAAGCGCCTGTACCGATGACGCAAGCGCTCAAAACAGACGGCAGGGTACTCCGCGCTGGCGAGGACGGCAAGTTGCACCTCGTCGCCAGCGGCTTTATGAATCCGGTTGGCATGTTGGTGGTCAATGGCGCGCTGTGGGTGACGGATATCAACGGTGACTTTATCGCGGGAAAGCGTGAGCTGCCCGACGGATTTATTGTCAAACTGACGCCAACAGGCAAGTAAACAGTCTCCTCTGCATGAACAATGGCGTTGGCTTGGGAGGACGGTGCCTCGTATGCGCTTGCAGCGTCCTCCTGATCCTATGTCTCTTCCAGCTTGGTGCTCCTCGGAGGATCGGAGCGCAAGACCATACCGGTATTGTCACCCTGCCCGAGCTGACGATTACCGCGACGCGTGAAGAACAAGCCAACTTTGAGGTGCCGCGGGCCGTCACCATTATACGGCAGAACGAGATTGCCCGGCAGACTCCCGGCGTACTGCCGGATTTGCTTCGGGGCACGAGCGGCGTATTCGTCCAGGAGACAACCCCTGGCCAAGGCACGCCGATCATTCGTGGCCTGACCGGCAGCTCGGTCTTGATGCTGGTGGACGGCATGCGGCTGAACACCGCGTTCTTCCGTCCTGCGCCGAACCAATACTCTGCCTTGGTCGATGCGTATAACGTTGAGCGTCTTGAGGTCGTGCGGGGCGCAGGCTCGGCGCTGTATGGCAGCGATGCCCTGGGTGGCGTTGTGCACATCATCACTCCGGTCCCGGAGTATCACACCCAAGACTGGCAGTTTGACGGTCGAGCGCTGGGCCGTTTTGCCAGCGCGGACCTGGCAGGGATTACCCGCCTGTCCCTGAGCGGAGGAAAACAGGGTCTAGGGGTCAGCGCCGGCCTGACCTACCAGAACCGGGAGGATCGACAGGATGGTGGTGACGACCACGTCCAGCGCCCGTCCGACTTTGATGCATATGCGGCAAACGGGACGCTCTTTACCGAATATGGCGCGCATGACGCCTTGCTGAATGTCCAGTATCTGTGCCAACCCAAGACGCCGCGCTATGATGAGTTGGTGGCCGGCTTTGGACAAACCCAGCCCAGCGCTGCCCGCTTTTTTTTGAGCCCAACGACCGTGTGTTTCTCCACGGACGCTACCGGGTGCGGCGGCCCTTGCCGTTGATTGACCGGCTGGAGTTCCGCACAGCCTTTCAGGAAATGAACGACGACCGCCGCACGCAAGCTTTCGGGAGCCCTCTGGAGCAGCGAGAACGCAACCGGAGTCGTATGGTCGGTGTGACAGCGCAACTGACGTCACATTGGCGGGACCGGCTGTTTCTGACTTATGGGGCCGAGGTGTATCTGGACTCTATTACCAGTCGGCGCAGAGGACGGAATCGAGAAACCGGCGAACGGCTAGTCCTCCAAAGTCGGTTTGCTAATGGAGCGACCCTCAATAGCTTTGCCGGGTATGTGCAGAGTACCATCCGGCTCCACCCAAAAATGACCGCGGTGCTCGGCGGCCGGGTGAGTTATTTTGATATCGATCTCCCCCAGGCGGATCGTGAGATCGGAGTCAGTCTCGGCCTTGACGATCTGACCGGGCAGGCGGGCCTGACGTATCGTCTGACCCCCAGCGTGAACCTTGTGGCCAATATCGGCCGTGGCTTCCGGGTCCCGAACGTCTTTGATCTGTCTACCCTCGGCCCGCGACCGGGCAATCGTTTCAATATTCCGAATCCTGACCTCAAACCGGAAAAGGTGCTGAGCGTTGATACTGGACTCAAATGGTCGTTCTCCCGTCTTCGGGGCGAAGTCTTTGGGTTTTACTCGGATTTTGAGGACAAGATCGAAGCCGTCCCCACGGGAGCAGTCACGTCCGAGAACAGATTCATCGTCCAAAGCCGGAACCTCAATTCCGTCCGTCTTCTTGGCCTAGAGGCGAGCGGACACTTCTCCGCGCGGAATGGCTGGGAACTCTTCGGATCATTCACCTACACCTGGGCGGAAGAGCGATTTCCCAATGGCGAGACGGCACCGGCCAGCCGCATCCCTCCGGCCAATGGGCGAGTGGGGACACTCTACGCCCTGACGCATAATCTTGAGCTTGAGGCCTTCTTGCGTTTTAGCGCTGATCAAAACCGGCTGAGTGCGCGCGATGAACGTGACTCACGGATCAACCCTAACGGGACACCGGGTTGGCTCACAACCAACCTGCGCCTCAACTGGGAGATCAATGACCACGTTTCTGCGCTGCTGGCGGTTGAAAATCTTTTTGACAAATCCTACCGTGAACACGGGTCCGGGATTAACGCGCCCGGCCTGAACGTGATTATCGCCCTGGAGGCGAGATTCTCAAGCGGTTTCCCTTAGGTTTACTCCCGGCCGCGAATCCCCGGTCGTTCTTCCGGCCCGTTAGTGTGAGGATAGGTAGCGGTTAGTTGTTGACGTAGAAATTGCGAGTGAGTATACCGCCACTAGGTGGTATATATCTGATAGGGCGCTGAACGGTGAGGTCCTGGGAGGGCCGAGATTCCTGCTCTCTCTACCTGTCGTGAGGGATAAGGTATGACTAACGTCCGTGTTGCCGTTGATATTGGCGGTACTTTTACCGATGTCTGTGTTCTCGACGAGACCACGAATGCGCTGCACATTGCAAAAGTCCCTTCCTCCAGGGATCCCATTGACGCAGCGCTGGACGGACTCGACAAGGCCGGCATCGCGCTCTCCGATGTGACACTGTTCGCGCACGGCACCACGGTTGCAACCAACGCGCTGATTGAGCGCAACCTGCCCCACACCGCCATGGTCGTCACCGAAGGCTTTCGCGACGTTATCGAAATTGGCCGGTCCACGAAAGAAGATTTATGGGACGCCTACCGTGATAACCCCCCGCCGTATATTCGCCGGCGGGACCGCCTGCCTATTGCGGAGCGCACCGATTCCTCGGGCAGGGTTGAGAAGCCGATTGATGTTGTCGAGGCGCGCACGCTTGCGGCGAAACTGCGCAAACGCAAATACGAGGCCGTGGCCATCTGCTTTATGAACTCGTTCGCAAACATGGCGAACGAGCAGGCGCTGAAGGCTATTCTTGAAGAAGAACTGCCTGGGGTAGCCATCTCGACGTCGGCCGAGGTCCTGCCCGAAATCTTTGAGCATGACCGGTTTTCCACCGCGGTCGTCAACGCCGTGCTGCACCCGGTGATCGGGGCTTATACCCTGCGTCTGCAAGAGCGGCTGAAACAGGGCGGCTATACCAGCGATGTGCTGCTCCTCCATAGCGGCGGTGGGGTGATGACGCCTCAGGGCGTGGGCTCGCAGGCCGCGCGCTTGGCGAGTTCTGGTATTGCCGCCGGTGCCATCGCAAACCGTTACATCGGCAACCTGTGCGGGTTTCCCAATTCGATAGGCTTCGATATGGGTGGCACCAGTACGGACGTGTCGCTGGTGTGGGACTCGCAGATGTTGACGACCCGTGACTGGCATATTGAGCACGGACATCCGATCTGTTTCCCGAGTATCGATATCAAGACCATTGGAGCCGGGGGTGGCTCGATTGCCTGGATCGATGAGGCGGGCTCGCTCCGCAACGGCCCGCAGTCGGCCGGCTCCATACCGGGTCCCGCCTGCTATGGCCGCGGCGGCGAGAATCCCACCAATACCGATGCCAACCTGATCCTGGGGCGTTTGGGTGGAGACCTGGTCGGCGGAAACCTCGACCTCGACCTGGCTCGCGCGACCGCGGCGATTGAGCAAAAAATTGCGCGCCCCCTCGGCATGGATGTGAAGACCGCTGCCAGGGCAATTCTCAATGTTGCTAACGCCAATACGGCGGACGCCATTCGTCTGGTGTCTATTATGCGCGGCTACGACCCCCGCGACTTCGCGCTGGTTGCCTTTGGCGGGGCTGGACCGCTGCACGGGGTCGCGTTGGCTACAGAGCTGTCCATCCCGACGGTCATCGTCCCACCCCACCCCGGGGTGACCTCTGCTATGGGTTGCTTGCTGGTTGACATCCAACACGATCTCCTGACGACCTATCTGGTCGATACGGCAAAGGCCGACCCCCAGGCAATAGAAGCGGAGTTTCGACTGCTCGAAGCGGAGGCGCACTCGCGGCTGACCAAAGAGGGAGTTGCGGGCAAAGACATTATCCTCAAGCGGACGATCGACATGCGCTATAGCGGCCAGTGGCGGTCGCTTGCCGTACCTGTCGGGACGCCCTTTACCAGTGTGGAGGAGGTCGTTGACGCTTTCGGTGCGGCGCACGAGCGGGAGTATAACTACCGGCGTACCGGCGCCGGCGTCGAGATCTTTCGCCTGAACCTGACGGCGGTCGGTCTGACGCCCAAAGCCGAACTGGCCAGGCACGTCGCTGGTACGGCCAGACCCGAGCCGCGAGCCTGGCGCAAGGTTGGGTTTGATGAAGAGGCGTTGGAGACACCGATTTACTGGCGAGACGATTTGTCGAGTGGCGCGGAACTGCCCGGGCCGGCCGTGGTCCAGCAGCTCGACTCGACCACCCTCGTGCCGCCGGGAGCTTCGGTTACGGTTGACCCGTGGCTGAATCTCATCATTACGGTCTGAGACTGAGGATGCAATCATGACCAAATTACCCACACTCAGCACGACCCTCGACCCGGTCACCTTCGAGGTGTTACGCAACGCTTTCGTGAATATCGTGGATCAGATGGCAGAGCAGGTGCGTCGGACCTGTTACTCCTTCGTGGTCTATAATCGCGATTTCTCCAACGCGCTGTGCGATGCCGAAGGGAATACCGTGGCCCAGGGAAACCAGGACCTGGCAGCCCACGTCGGGACTCTGCACTACACCTGTAAAGCTGTCATCGACGAGTTTGGCGACGATATCCATCCGGGGGATATCTTCCTGATCAATGACCCGTATGTGGGCGGAACGCACTTCAACGATACCCGGGTGCTGTTACCGATTTTTGTTGACGGCAGGCTCATCGCCTGGAGCCAGGCGAACGGGCACTGGGCGGATATGGGTGGTAGCGTGCCGGGATCGTTTGATGTCAGTGCACGAGAGATGTTCAAAGAGGGTATCCGCGTGCCACCGGTCAAGATCTGGCGGCGGGGCGAGTACTGTCGCGATGTGGCGCGCCTGGTGGCCAAGAACACCCGCGACCCCGATGCCATCATCGGCGATATGGATGCCCAGACCCAGGCAACCCGTATTGCCGAACGAGAAATTCTCCGCTTGTGCGACAAATACGGCGTTGAGACTATCATCACCGCATTTGCAGAAGTTCAGGATTACGTCGAACGCGCGATACGCCTCCGCCTGAGCGAACTGCCTGACGGGTCGTGGGAGACGGTCGATTTTGTCGATCAGGATCCGGCCGGGCAAGAAGGGATGATCCCCATCCGGGTTAAACTGACGATCAGGGGTGACGAGGCGGAATTCGACCTCAGCGGTTCTCACCCAACGATAGGCTCCATCTACAACTGTGCCTTCGGGGGAACCTTTGCCGGCATTGTGTCCGGTATGAAAACGTTTTTTCCAGACGTCCCGCTGAACGCCGGATTGTATCGGACCGTCAAGGTCGTTGTTTCCGACGATACCATCGTCAGTGCACGCTGGCCGGTGGCGGTATCCGGCTTTGTCATGGGCTTCGAGAAGATCATGAATGCGATCTTTGAGCTGTTCTCCGCCCTCATGCCGGAGCGGGCCATGGCGTGCGCCTTTAACATCGAGTATCTGCAAACCGGTGGCTATGACGCCCGCGGAGATGACCGTCCCTATTTTATGCTGTACGACTGGCTGTCCGGCGGCTGGGGTGGCCGGAACGGCCGGGACGGTCTCGGCGTGACGGCCTCGTGCTTTGGTGTGGGCTTGATGATCCAGCCGGTTGAAGGCCAGGAACGGCTGTGTCCGGTTCGGACCGACCGTTTTGAGATCGTCACCGACAGCGCCGGCCCTGGGGAATGGCGGGGTGGCGTTGGACTCGACAAAGGCGGCACCATCCTGGACGTGGAAAACTGCGTGTTCTCCTATTTCTGCGATCGTGAACGGTCGATCGTGTGGGGTATTGAGGGCGGCCTCCCGGCGCGTCCGCATGGGCTCTGGCTTGAACCACCGGGTGAGGAGGCGCGCTTCCTGGGCGCGGTGTTCTCGAATGTTCCCGTGCATACCGGCGCGCGTTTCTGGCGGGGGACCTCGGGCGGCGGAGGCTATGGTGATCCACTCAAACGCGACCCGCAAAGAGTGCTCGAAGACGTCGTGGATGACTATGTGTCGGTCGAGCGGGCACGCAAAGACTACGGCGTCGTGCTCACGGTCATTGACGAGGACTTGGCGGAGTACGAAATCGATGAAACCGCCACCCGGGCAGAACGCCGACGGATCGCCGCGCAGCGCAAGTGCTGGTTGGAGGAGGACCCGCAGCAGGTTGCCGAGCGCTTCCGCACGGGCCAGCTCGACCTGTACGATGTGATTCGCCAGTATGGGGTCATCTGTGATTGGGGGACCGGTGAGTTATTGCCCAACTCGACCCGCGCCTTCCGCCAGATGATGAAGGCGCGGAGTATGCCGTACTGGGCGGATGAGGCAAATGTATGACTAATGGGCATATAGACCAACGGAGGAGCGAACCATGAACGAGCCAGGAACACTAACGCCGCTCGGCAGGCGCGACCTTGCCAGCGTGTTTCACCCTATGGCCCAGATCGCCACCCTGAACGAACAGGGTCCGCTGATGATCGTGCGGGGCGAAGGAATTTATGTCTGGGACGAAGACGGCAAGCAGTATATTGACGGGCTGGCCGGACTCTGGTGCACGTCGCTCGGCTATGGCAACGAAGAGCTCGCCCAGACTGCCTACGAGCAGATCAAGAAGCTGTCCTATGGCCACCTTTTCGCCGACAAGAGCCACGACACGGCCATGCAGCTCGCGGAAAAGCTCAAGGCAGTAGTACCGGGTGGGTTTTCCAAAGTCTTTTTCGGGCTCTCGGGTTCTGACGCGAACGACACGCAGATCAAGCTCATGCGCTATTACAATAATGCCGTCGGACGACCTGAGAAGAAAAAAATCATCGCCCGGAACAAAGCCTACCACGGCGTGACGTTCGCCGCGGCCAGTGCGACCGGCCTGGCCCCCTTTCACCAGGGGTTTGATCTGCCAGTCGAGAGTTTTCTGCATACCGACTGCCCACACTACTACCGCTTTCATGAGCCCGGCGAAAGTGAAGAGGACTTTACCACTCGGCTGGCCGATAACCTGGAGCGGCTCATCCTGGCGGAAAACCCGGACACGGTTGCGGCGTTTATTGCCGAACCGATTATGGGCGCGGGGGGTGTGCTGGCGCCGCCGGATTCGTATTTCCCGAAGATCCAGCGGGTGCTGAAAAAATACGATGTCCTGTTCATCGACGACGAGGTCATCACTGGCTTTGGCCGGACGGGCAACCCTTTTGCCGCCCAGACCTTTGATCTCCAGCCGGCCACCATATCTCTGGCCAAGTCGCTGACCTCGGCCTATCTGCCGTTGAGCGCGGTCATGATCCCCGAGTTCATCTATCAGGCAGTTGCCGAGGTGAGCAAAGAATGGGGGATATTTGGTCATGGCTTTACCTATAGCGGTCATCCCGTTTCGGCTGCGTTGGGGCTCAAGGTACTCGAAATCTACGAAAGAGACGGCATTTTCGAGCGGGCGTCCCGACTCGGTGAGCAGTTTCAGGCTCACCTGCAACAGCTGGCCGACCATCCGCTGGTCGGCGAGGTACGCGGCAAGGGGCTGGTCGGTGCGTGCGAGTTGGTGATGGACAAGGCGACCGGCCAGGCTTTTGATCCAGACGCGGCAGTCGGCAAATACGGCCTGGCCCGCATGAAAGACAACGGTCTGATTTCCCGGGCCATCGGCGACACGCTGGCGCTGTGTCCGCCGCTCATCGTCTCCGCGGATGAAGTGGACGAGATCTTCGTACGCTATGCAAAGGGGTTGGATGAGACCCTGGACTGGGTCACGCGCCAAGGCTTGCTGGCGGCCTGAATCCAGGCGCGTCATATTGATGGCCGCGATGCTCTGCCCTGGCCCGATTACCAGCCCCACCTGAGGGTGGGGCTGCTGAGGATTAATTATTCCGGCAGCGCCTCGCCGGAGCCGCCCATCTCGGCCGGCACATCTTTCTGTTTGACAATGCCGTCGTGGATACGCAGCACGGTTTCCTCGTAGAAGACGTGCACGCCGGGCTGAAAAGGAAGGTCCGGTATAACGGCCGCATACACATCGGTCAGACCCATGCCGGGATGCTCGGTAAACACGTGGCCGCCACAGGCCGTGCACCATTTACGGTGACTATTGTCGGTCTTGGCATAACTGCCGAGCTTGTCCGCCCCTTGGGTGACCTGGACTGCATCGGGCGGCCATAAGGTAAAGGCATTGACCGGTCCCGCCGACCAGTGGCGGCACGACTCACAGTGGCAGTAGCCCATGGCCGCGGGGGCGCCACTGACGGTCAACTGCACGGCCCCACAGAAACAACTCCCGTTATAGGTGTTCTCGCTCATCCTTTCTCCTCCTGTTGGTTTGCGGTTTCTCCAATCCCTGCTTGCCTCCTTGTTACCTAGCCCCCCAGGGCTGGCCTCGCAACCCCGCGTCGTCGCTGCGCGCGTCGTACAGGGCGGCTTTCTCCCGCATTACTCTCAAGCCGCTTGCCATACCGGCGGCGAACCCTATATGGTGCTCCCGGCAAATATCAGTCTCAGACAAATCGAAGGAGGTTTCTGCATGCATGAGATAGTCATTCGTGGTGGAAAAATTGTTGACGGAACGGGGAAGCCGGCTTTTATGGGCGACGTGGCCATTGCCGATGGGCGCATTGCCGCCGTTGGTAAAGACCTGGGAGGCGCTAAGCAGACGGTGAATGCCGATGGTCTGCTGGTGACGCCGGCCTGGGTCGATGCGCATACCCACTATGACGGTCAGGTGGCCTGGGACGAACAAATGACCCCGTCACTCTGGCACGGCGTTTCGACCGTGGTCATGGGTAACTGCGGGGTGGGCTTTGCTCCGGCCACGCCGGACCGCCACGAGTGGCTGATTGGTCTCATGGAGGGGGTGGAAGACATTCCCGCTCCGTCGCTGTCGGCCGGGCTGCCGTGGGGCTGGCAGAGCTTTGCCGAATACCTCGATGTGCTGGATAAGATGCCCCGCACCTTGGACGCGGGCGGCATGATTACGCACGGCGCGGTGCGGGCCTTTGTCATGGGTGAACGCGGCGCAAAGAACGAGCCCGCGACCGAAGAGGACATTGCCAAGATGGGCGCTATTGTCAAAGACGCCGTCCTCGCCGGTGCCTTGGGCTTTTCGAGTTCACGGACTCTGGTGCATACGGCCAATGACGGCGAACCCGTCCCCGGCACGTTCGCCCATGAAAACGAGTTGATCGGAATTGCCCAGGCTGTGCGCTCAACCGGCCGCGGCATTTTCGAGATGGTGCCGCGCGGTATTGCCGGCGAAGACCCGGACCTGCTGCCAGAAGTGGACATGATGATTCGGATCTCCCGGGCGACGGGCTGTCCGCTGACTTTCCTCCTGGCCCAGAATAATACCTATCCCGCCCAATGGCGTGAGGTTATGGCTAAATGTACCGCCGCGGTTGAAGGTGGCGTCCCGATCACGCCGATGGTGTTTGCCCGTCCGGTGTGTGTGCTGTTCAGCTTTCAGGGGGATAATCCATTTGAATATCTGCCGAGTTTTCAACCCCTGAAAAAACTGTCTCACGACGAAAAGATGGCCGCGCTGCGTAATCCTGAGTTGCGCCACAAGCTGGTCACGGAACAGGACCCCAACACCACCGGCATGTCCCTGCTGTATCAGAACGAGCGGGTCTGGGAGCGGACCTATCCCATGGGCGAGGAGCTGAGCTATGAGCCGAGTGCCGACAAGAGCATTGCTGTCCTTGCCGCTCGCGAAGGCCGCAGCCCGCGCGAGGTGGTCTATGACTTGATGCTCGAACAAAACGGCCGGGCCTTTTTGATGTATGCTGCGGCCGGCTATGCGGATGGCAACGCAGAGCCGCTTCATGAACTGATCTGTGATCCCATTACGGTCATGGGCGGCAGCGATGCGGGCGCCCACGTGCGACAGATTATTGACGCCGGTGTCCCGACCTATGCCCTGACCCACTGGGCGCGGGACAAAGCCGAGGAAGATCCCAAGCGCTTGCCGCTTGAGTTTGTGGTGAAGAAACTCACCCACGATGGCGCGCGTCTGTTTGGCATGCAAGACCGTGGCACGCTTGAGCCAGGGGCCAAGGCGGATGTGAACCTGATTGATTACGACAATCTGAGCGTCAGCCATCCCGAGATGATCTACGATCTGCCGGCCGGGATGCCACGTCTGATGCAGACCGCTCAAGGCTACGAGAAAACCTATGTGAGCGGAGAAGTCGTTCAGGAAAACGGAAAAGACACGGGTGCACGGCCAGGCCGTATTGTCCGCAGTGCGTAAAGTGCTTTGTCTGCTGATGATGGGAGTGGGCGGGCAGCCCGCTCCCGCTTCCCTTCCCCAGAGCTGATAATCCCCATCGTGGTCGTATGAATCGTAAGGAGGGCAAGGTATGGATATTGGTATCCTTGTGCCGGCAACGGTAGAGACGCAGGATATTACTGGAATCGCGCAACGGGTCGAAGGCTTGGGCTTCGAATCCCTCTGGATCCCCGAACATCCCGTGATTCCCGTCGGATTCAAAACCGAGGTGCCTGGGGGTGGGACCCTACCCGAGCACTACAACCGCTGGGCCGACCCGTTTATTGCGCTGACGATGGCCGCCGCTGCCACCACCACGCTCAAGCTGGCCACCGGCATTTGTTTATTCCCGGAGCGAGAACCGCTCATCACCGCAAAGGTGATCGCCACCCTCGATCTCTATTCCGGCGGCCGGACTATTATTGGCGTCGGGGCCGGCTGGCTGCGCGAAGAAACCGAAGTCATGGGCACCAACTTCCGGCTGCGCTGGCGGCGCTTGCGCGAAACGACCGAAGCATTACGCATTTGCTGGACCGAAAAAGAGCCCAGCTATCAAGGCGAAATGGTCCAGTTCCCGCCTGTGTTCTGCGATCCCAAGCCCGTCCAAAAGGCCGGTCCGCCCATATTCCTGGGCGGCCACGTGCCCAAGGCGCTGGAGCGGGTCGCCCGGTCCTATGATGGCTGGTGTCCGCTGGCGTTTGACCCTGAGGATTATAAAACCAAGGTCGAATCGATCCGTACCATGGCCAGAGAGTTTGGGCGTGACCCGGACGCGTTGCAGATGTCGGCCTTTATTGATCCCAAAGACGGGACGCTCTCGGCCGATGAGATGAAAGCCTATCGCGATGCCGGGGCAAGCCGGATCGTGCTCTTCTCCCAGCCTTTCGCCAAAGCGATCGCGACCGGCCAAGCCATGGCCTGCATAGACACTGTCGCACCCGTTGTGGAGGTGGCTCAGGGAGTATAGGTCTGGCCTCCTCTCCTTCCCCTCACCCTGTCCCTCTCCCCTTGGGGGAGAGGGAGTAGCTTTTCCCGAGAAGGTGACTTGAAGAGGCGCGCATAAAAAATATAGTGATCGTATCGACCGGAGTAAGGAGTTTCAGCATGTTCGGGCCGTTTCGTTTTTCAATATCTCTTCCGCTGGTGAGTCTTTCTCTCACCGCTCTCCTGCTGGTGAGTTCTGCTGTGTGGGCCGGCCCGAATATTAAAATCCTGGATAATCCCATCCGGATGCGGTTTTCCAGTTTTTCGACCTCGCTGGCCATGCTGGACGATGTGACGGGCGACGGCATCCCGGACTATCTCGTTGGTGCGTATGACCAACCCTATGCCAGGAAGGGCATGACCGGGAAAGAGGTTGGCTTCGGCGGCGCAGAAAAGGTCGGAGAAAACGTGGACCATCAAGGCCGGGCCTTTGTCTTTGACGGGCAGACGGCCAAGCTGCTCTACACCCTCGATCATCCGTTTCCGCAAAAGGCCGCGGCGTTTGCCTGCTCGGTGGCCGCGGCTGGTGATGTGGACCAGGACGGGATACCGGATTTGTTGATTGGCGCCTTTGGCCAGAATAAAGGCGGCCAAGCCTACGTTTTCAGCGGCACGAACGGGGCGTATTTGCTCACGCTCAAACCGCCTCAGTCCCAGCCAGGCGCGGGATTCGGCTGGTCGGTCACCGGCATTGGGGATGTCACCGGCGATACTATCCCCGAGTTGGTCGTGGGTGCCTATAACCAGGACGGAGAGGGCAGGGCGTTTGTCTACAGCGGTCAGGACGGATCACTCGTCTACACACTCGCGCCGCCCACCGACCGGGGTGGCTCTGCGTTTGGATGGTTTGTCAACGCAGCCGGGGATTTCAATCAGGATGGCGTCCAGGAGATTGCGGTGGGCGCTCCTTACACCACGGTCGGCAAGCTGAGTGTCCAAGGGCGAGCGTATATCTATAGCGGCGCAGATGGCCAGTTATTGCTCACGATCGACAACCCGGAGCCAAAAGAAGGATCGACCTTTGGCTGGCGGGTGGTCGGTGCCGGGGATCTGAATAAAGACGGGACGCCCGACCTGCTGGTCGGCGCGCCCTACCACGACGTTGGGGCTTATCAGGGTCAGGGCGTTGCCTACGCTATCAGCGGGAAGGACGGTTCCGTGATCTACACCCTCAAGGACCCGTTTCCGCGCAAACACGCCGGCTTTGGCTGGGCGCTGGCTACCAGCATGGACGTGAACGCGGACGAGGTGCCCGAGATTATAGTTGGAGCGCCATTTCAGGCGGTGGATGCGTTCGACATTCAGGGTGAGGTATTTGTCTATAACGGGCGCGACGGCCGGCACCTCATGACGCTCGATAATCCCTGGGGCCACCAGGGCTCAAAATTCGGCTACACCGTACTCTCGCCGGGCGACCTGAATCAGGATGGTATTCCTGAGTTCGCCATGAGCACCCCTGGTCAGCACATCATGGGCGAGGTCAACGTCGGACGCGTGTATCTTTTTGAATCGCAGCGGTAATCAGCGGCCACCCTTCGAGGTTGCTCGTGGGCGAGTCTTCCTCCCGTATTCTGCTCACCGGTGCAACGGGCTATGTCGGTGGGCGCTTGCTCAAGGCCCTGGAACGGCAAGGCCATACCGTTCGCTGTCTGGCGCGTCAGCCCGCATTCCTGCAACCTCGTGTTGGTACGCAGACTGAAGTTGTCACCGGCGACGTTCTCAATCCGGCTTCCCTGGACGCTGCACTCCAGCAGGTGTATACGGCCTACTACCTTGTCCACTCCATGGGATCGGCCGGAGCGTTCGAGACACAGGACCGTCAGGCGGCCTACAATTTCGGACGGGCCGCATGCCAGGCTGGAGTGCGACGCCTGATCTACCTTGGCGGTCTGGGCGACAGCGCCGGCCCGCTCTCGTCCCACCTGCGGAGCAGGCAGGAAGTCGGCCGCATCCTGCGCGCCTCAGGCGTCCAGACGATTGAACTGCGCGCGTCGATTGTCATCGGCTCCGGTAGCCTGTCTTTTGAAATGATCCGGGCTCTGGTCGAACGCCTGCCCGTCATGCTCACGCCGCGCTGGGTGTCGGTCCAGGCCCAACCGATTGCCATTGCAGATTTACTGGCCTATCTGACAGCCGCGTTCGAGCTGCACTGTACGGGCAATCAAGTCTTTGAAATTGGAGGGGCCGACCAGGTCTCGTATCGGGAATTGATGCAGGAGTATGCCCGGCAGCGGGGGACCCGGCGCTGGATGCTCTCCGTTCCGGTCTTGACTCCACGTCTGTCGAGTCTGTGGTTGGGTCTTGTCACACCGCTCTATGCCCGTGTTGGCCGCAAACTGGTCGAGAGTTTGCGACATCCAACCATCGTGCAAGACGACTCAGCCTTGCAGCATTTTGCCATCCGTCCCGTCGGAGTGCGTGAGGCCATTGCCCAGGCCCTCCGGAACGAGGACCGGGAGCTTGCCGAGTCCCGCTGGTCTGATGCCCTCTCGATGGCCGGTCCGCTCCGGACGTGGGGCGGTGTTCGGTTTGGTCCCCGCCTGCTCGACTCTCGGATTGTTCGCGTTCCCGTCCCACCGGCAGTGGCTTTTCGCCCGATTCGTCGTATCGGTGGGGAAGTTGGTTGGTATTACGGCAACTGGCTGTGGCAACTGCGCGGCTTTCTCGACCTGCTGCTCGGTGGAGTTGGCATGCGCCGTGGGCGGCCTCATCCCGACCAACTCAAGGTCGGCGATACGCTGGACTGCTGGCGGGTCGAGGCCGTTGAGCCCAACCGTCTTTTACGTTTGCAGGCCGAGATGAAGCTTCCCGGTCGGGCTTGGCTGGAGTTTGTCGTTGAAGGCGATGAGCATCAGGCCACCATTCGTCAAACCGCCAGCTTCGACCCGCTTGGCCTCTTGGGTCTTGTCTATTGGTATGGCATTTACCCACTTCACCAACTAGTGTTTGCCGGTATGCTCAGGGGCATTGCGGCTGCGGGAGAGCGCACCTAGCGCGGTTTACGATACATTGTCGCCGTGCCAGTCCACGCTCGGCGGGAAAGCCCATGGCTGGCACCAAGCGGCCAGGGAAGGGCGGGGGGGCTCCCCGCATAGCATAAGCGAGGAGCGGGCTGATGCAGCTTCCTGACGAAACTGTCGCCACGCAAGAGGTTAAGAGTTGGCAGGGCATCCACCTTTTACACTTTCATGGCTCCTCGTGTTCACAGAAAGTCCGAATTTTCTTGGCGGAAAAGAGGCTTGCGTGGGAATCCCATCCGGTCGATCTTCTCCGTCAGGAACATACCAAGCCGTGGTTTCTCGGTATCAATCCCAGAGGCGTTGTCCCGGTGCTGGTCCACGATGGTGTTGTTCATGTCGAGAGTAATGACATCATGGAATACCTTGATGAACTGCCCTCACCGGTGCCATCGTTTTTTCCTCAGAATGCATCCGGGCGCGCGCGAGTCCGGGAATCCTTGGCGCTTGAAGACTCGCTCCATATGGACCTGCGGACGATTACCATGGGGTTTTTGGTGCCGTACGCTCTGGCAAAAAAGTCTCCCGAGGTGCTGGAAGCCTATGAACAAAGCGGTGCGCCGGACACCAAGCGAGACAAAGAAGTCGCCTGGTGGCGCGCCTTTGCCAAGGACGGCGTGCCACCGGACCAGGCTCGGGCATCTCTCCGGGCCTTTGCCGCGGCCTTTGATACGCTTGAGCAGTGGTTACGGGCGAATACCTGGCTGATCGGACAACGGATCTCCGTACTCGAAATCGCCTGGTTTATCTCTCTCCATCGGCTGGTGTGTGCCGGTTACCCCATCAAGCGTCACCCGCGACTCAAGACACACTATGAAAGCCTCCTCAAGCGGCCGTCTTTTGCCCAAGAGATTACGACTCCGGGATTACCCGGCCTTATCTTGAGCTTCTACAGTGGATTCCAGCGTTTGCGGGGTCATACCCTGGCGAGGACGATGGTCGAGGCATGAGGATGAGGAAGCCGCTTCGTCAGCAGGCCATTTACACTGTCTTGATTGCATCGCAATCGCTGCGTAAACTGGGCTCCCGGACGAACGGAGGGCATGATTACGGCGAGCATCACGGTCCGCAATCTCGACGACAATGTGAAAACCCGGCTGCGCGTGCGGGCGGCGGACAATGGCCGCTCCATGGAAGAGGAGGCGCGGCTGATCCTGCGCGATGCCGTCGGGTGCAAGCCGAGTTCTCGGAACCTCGCGAGCATCATCCGCGCGCACTTCGGGCCGGCCAACGGCGTGGACCTGGAGTTGCCGCTTCGTCATCAGGCCATTTGCAGATGATCTTGCCCGCCGCAGGGATCAATTTCGACTGTGATCTTGCGGACCCTGACCTGGGGAATCTTGCGGCGACCATTGCCGGGCTTCATGGTGACAAGCCCTGCCGCCTCCAACTTGGCTAACGTGCGGCTAAGATTGGGCTGGGCGCGCCCGGTCCATTCCCTCAGTTCGGTCATGGACTCGGGTTTGCGGTCACGGATAAGTGACAGCAGCCGGCGGTTCTCCGGGGTGAGCAAACGCATCAGCGCCTTGACGGAATTGAAGCTGGGTCGTGCCGCGTCCGCAGGAACCGGTTTCTGCCCGCGTGCCACGGCCTTCATCTCGTCACGCAACTCGC
Source organism: Candidatus Binatia bacterium (assembly GCA_022824615.1). GTDB lineage: Bacteria > Desulfobacterota > Binatia > Bin18 > Bin18 > Bin18. The sequence continues at coordinate 25,500 of JAJDZM010000274.1, forward strand.
GCAGGTTCTGAATCCTGTAGGTCGTCATGAGTCTTTCTCCTCTCCGGCAATGACTGTCGTTCCCACACCATGCTCCTGTAACACTCGCTCGACTTCGGAAAAGAAATCGTCAAGGAAGGTTTCCACATTGACGAACTGATAGGGGCGGCCCGAGTCGCTCTCTGTACGATGCCAATGGTCATAGATGTGTGAGCGTTCTTTGTAGCGTGAACCCGTCGCTGCCACGCTGTGGGCGTTGTCAAAACCGATAAGCCGCTTGCCCGAGGGCGCGTGCAAAGTGAAGGAATAAGACAGGCCATGCGGGCGCTCTTCGCTCGACTTGGCGCGCTTGATCTCGAATTTGATCCAGTAGCCTTCTTCAAGGTAGTGGATGCGTCCGTCGAAAGACAGGAGGAATTCGAGCGGATATTCAGGGATTGATTTGTCCATATCATATCCAGAGAAGATATTACTCCTGCAATTTCAATTGTCAACAATCTCATGTGTCCGCTATGATAGTTTCTCTATTTTTCTACCATCGATTCAAAAAAATCTACGGATTATTAGAGATCTTTTTGAATAAAATCGATATAGATTCGTTTACATTTATGTAAGTAAATATCTCTCCGTATGCGGAGAGAGGAGGTGAGGCCATGTAATAGGCGACTTAAAGGCAAAGAACGTTACAGTATTGCTAATTACGATAAGGGAGGAAATCTGAGATGAAAACGCTTACCGCAGCAGGCCCGTTGAAGAAAATGACAAAGGGCCTCCTCGTCCTCTTGGTAGTGAAGGCAACGTTGCTAACCGTCCTGTCAGTCCTCGCCGGATATGTCTTTGCATCCAACCCTCCTCCTCTGACAACGACAGATACATTGTCTGTCGCTCCTACTCCTATTCTGGAAGAACGCCAGACCACTCCATCCCCCACCGACCCCAGCCCTCCTTCTGTTTTAGAAGGCTGGGCCGCAGAACAGTCCTGTGAAGAAATGGGTACTGATCTGGCCGGGATAGACTGCACGGCCTGTATCTTCGTATGTATGTTCGCCGAGCCCTTGAGCTGTTCAATCTGCATCACCGCGTGCCTTGCGAGCCCGATTTAATAACACCCAGGCAGGTGAATGCCTGCCTGTAAAATCAAATGGGGGAGAGCTGCCAGACACTACCCCATCTTCCTGAGTGAGACGGTCTTGCAGACGAAATAGATTTTTCTGTAGATTTTTCTGTAGATTTTGAATAAAAATGCATTGATTTCGTTGTACAGATATGGGAAAGGTCGAAATCACAGAGTCCGACGTGGAGTTTATGAAATCTATCGCTGGGCCTCTCGCCCGAGATGACGACCTGGCAAGGGAGGCAGTCCAGGAGGCCGCTGTAGCGATATCTCGCGGCCAATACGAAGAGCGGGGCCAACATCGTGCGTGGGTACGCAGAGTCGTTAAAAACAAAACGATTGACGGACAGCGCCAGCGTAGCCGACGATCAATGTTCGAGCGACATCAGTCAAGGGGAGATGACGATGACGATTGGATTGAGAGTATTCCAGATACGCGGGGCCTTGATCCTTCAGATCTCATTGCCGAGCGCGAACTTGGACAGCAGATCCGGGCCGCTATTGACGAACTGACACCGCCCCATAAAGCGGTCATATTACTACGGGCGGTCGAGGGGCTGTCCTATGAAGAGATCAGTCAGGTGTTGCAGTGTTCCAGGGGAACGGTGATGAGCCGACTGCATTATGCAAGGAAAGCACTTCGAATATCTCTCAACACGGAATGAACGGGTAGGAGGCAATGATCATGTCCGATGTAATATTCTTGAAGAAGGCGACACCAATCAGCATCCTTTCAATCGCGGCTGGATTAGCGTTCGCCCACGCAGATGTATATAAAGAGGCTCCGCCCTTATTGTCGTCTATTGCTTTTCCTCCCAATGGGAGGAGCCCTAGTCCACCATCTCCTACTAATCCGGCTCCGCCCATCCTACCCCTGTACGGCCAAGGCTGGGCCGCTCAGCTTTGCAACAAAGAGCACACGGATCTCGGTGATGATGAGACCGTCGGCCTAGACTGTGCCGCATGTGCGTTAGTGTGCCTTATCGGGGGGCCGATTAGCTGCTCGATTTTCCTGACGGCTTGCCTTGCGAGCCCTGTCTGATGTCGGTCACAGGCAGGCATTCGCCTGCCTGATTAAAGATAGAGGAGATAATGGAATGAATGACAAAGTTGATCTCGAAGAAAAAGCGGCGAAGTGTCTGAGAAACAAAAGGCTAATCGGCGAGACCAGAGCTCGTATTGGTCAAGACGCCTTGAATCCGTCCCGTCTGGCCCACTGGCGAAGAGTCGGCTTCCCGACCCTTTTCCTTGAAGGATTCACGTTGAGTGAGTGCGCTAATATGGACACTCACACAGGAGCAAAGCGTAATCGGGTCGCCGCCGAACGACTCTTTCAAGTCTTTGCCGTAGACGAGCCCCCACCAAATCCATCGGGCAATCTAGATTGTCTTGGTGTGCGTCTGTGGCAAGGAGTTCAAGCCAATCAATACGACCGCAAAGCCTACTTGAGAGTTAGAACATGGTTTGATGGTGACTTTCCCACCGACCTAAATGATAAGCGCTGGCCACGAGACTTAATTACTAATCAGCGAATCGGTAGGAAGGAGGAGGATATTGAGAAAAATGGATGTATCCTAACCATCGATAAGGCCTCAAACGCACACTCCGCCATTCTGACATGGGAGATTCCTCCAGATCAGCAGACCGAATACGGTTTCTCTCTGGAAATGTCGAGGACAATCTCGCCTTACAGGAATCACCATCCATATGATTTTCTTGGCGGGACGCCCGCGATACCGACCCGCTCCCTTGTGACGCTGGTCATCCTACCTAGCGAGATACTTGAGCAGGGAGGGAGTCTTTTAGATAGGGAGCCGCAATTCTTTGGGGTCTCCATGGAAGGTGACTTTCTCAAAACAGTAGATCAGTTCCTCAGCAAGAAGTTATTACCACGAGAGGAGGATTATCTCATAGACCGGCAAGGGCCTGTCAGACTGTGGCACGATACGGATATCAGACTCCCCAAAAGGATTGAGGAGGAATTTATAGCTGCCGGGGTTATCACAGAGGACGAGGTAAGAGCACGTCTGAAACGGAAACACGTTATATACGTAGCGGAGGCCGCTGAGCCGGAGGTGCATCGGAATTACTGCCTATGTTTCCGGCTTCGCGACAAACCAAAACCAACTGGAGATATAGTAGATGCGTGACTTTTATTTAGGCGTCCTCATGGCCTTATCGATAGCGCTGCTTACGAATTTTTTGAAGCTATCAGAGAGCTTAAACGGACAAAATCCTAGTGGAGAAGTTCAATCCGCTTTGTTTTTTTTCTTTGCTGCCGGAGCCGTGAGTTTAGGTCTCGCCAGACTTGGAATCTCGATTGGTATCCAGACGTACAAAAAAAGGGGAGTGACGAGAATTGCTAGTCCGGGAGGGACGGTGTCTCCTGGGTTGCTCTTGATGTTGGTAATGTTGGCGGTGGCTGGGGTACTCGCTTCTGGATTTTTTATTGCGATCCTCGAACTCGGTCCCAGTGTGGCCGAGACTCTGGAATCTGGCCTCGCTCCGTTATTCTACCTAATCTTCTACTTGGCAGCCAGACGGCGTTCCGCTGAAATTGAGCAGGTAGTTCCTAATACAGGTCGTATTTCTTGGGGTGCTCTGCTAATTGCTTGTGGCCTGATTTGCCTAGGGCTATCGATTAATCTGAACAAAATTCAGGACAATCTTCCTATCCTGGAGGCGACACTCAAAAACGTTATACCCGTGGCTTTCGGGGTCGTGGGAGCCGTAGGCTCAGCGTTGTCAGTCCTGTTAACTCGATCCATAAAGAAAGAGCACGACGTGCCAATGCCCCTCTTGGTGCTACTCCGCTATAGCGGAGTAGCTGTAGTCTATTTTCTGCTGACCGGTTCCTTTGAAGACGTTACCAAGGAATCTGCGCTACTAGCTTTCTGCAGTGGTGCCGTGTTGATACACCTATTGTTCTTCTTTATGGTAAACATCACCGGCGACCTCGTTGCAGCCGCCTCGCTAGGGCTGGCCCCGGTGCTGACACTTGCCATTGAATTTCTTCTGTCCTCTCACGCTAATATGGAGTCCAAGATACCGTTCGAGGCTCCTGGTGTTTGGGTGGGTGTCGTCATTGCGATGATCGGTATTTTCCTCTTGGAAAAGGAGAGCGACAGAATATCCCGTTAACCAGGGAGATTCTGCTGAACTTCGTACCTGGAGCTGATTTGAGTACAACAATCTTTTCCGTACCTTGTGTCACGGTGGGATGAGTAAATGCAGTCACCCAGGCATTCTTTGAGTCAACACAAGGAGCTTGAGTCGCGCCGGTTTTGCGGGCGTCCTCATCGCTGCCAGCTACATCAAAAACGACATATTCGGCAGCGGTTCGGCGGCGTTGACCAGGACGACTTTCTTGCGGCTCATCTTGAGCTCATCGCCAACCCACCGAAGGGTATGCGTCGTGTGCCCAGTCCACAGGTGGGTCTCGTGTTTGGCTTGAATCGAGAGCTCGACCAAAAGGAAATTCGAGCCCACAACGAACTCCTTATCTTCGTTTTTTTCAACTTCGATATTAGAAATCAGCCGGCGCATGGACGACGCCGGTTCTTGACTGTAGCGATGGCCGCTTTGCAGGAGTTTGATGCGCGTGGCAATCCGCTGCCGGTTGTCGTAGATGTGCGAGATATGGGTGTTGGGGTCAGCCTCCGGGTCGGTTATCGCCGGTACCCAGTACACGGCCTCGTCCGTCCATAAGGCTTCCCAGTCCGCATAGCGCGCCTCATCCGCGAAACGCGCCTCTTTGTACAGGAAGGCCTCAACGGCTCTATACTCGGCGTCGGACACCATGGCCGTTATGCCTGGCCGTTTTGCATTACGCCGCGATAGTGCGACCAGAACGCCCGATTTGTTGTCTCATCGGTCATATGCCCGACGCGCTGCTGGTGGCTATCGACATACTCACGGTCCAGGCCGCGGCTCAGCTCCAGCCATGATAGGGGCAGGTAAACGTGCGAGTGTGGCCGCGTTCCGCCGGGCAGACGGTCGTACCACGATGTGCACAGCGGTTGAGGAGGGCCGAGACGGTGTGGTCCGTGCGGCGCACCAGGATGACCGACTGGGTGCCGACCTGGCGCGTAATAAAGTCCCCCGGCTGGGGGATTTCACTCTCGTGACCAATAAACACCCAGCCGTGGTAGAAAATTTTTTCCAACTCATCGCTAAAGATATGCGGGTCGGTGTACAGCGACCGATGGACCCGTTCGCTTTGGACAAGGGCGTCGTACTGGATCGGATCAATGGCAGTCTGTTGCATAGGATGTCCCCCAGGCCAGACTACCACCTGCTCTATCGTTTGGTAAGTGAACCTGTGGCTTGCTGACATTCCGAAGACGATGGTAGGTAGGAAGGGTGACGGAAAACGGGCAGACAGAAACTCGAAAGAATAAGCGTCGAATGGAACTTGCGTTATTGCTGTCCTTAGTGCTGGGGGCCACCATTATTGGCTGGCTGGGGTTTTACCTGAAAGATCGACGCGAAGAGAAGTCTCGTCACCGGTAAACGGCCCTATCTATCCGGTCCAGAGTTGAGCTTCGTGTCTAGCTTGGACCGCCAGCACCCCTTCAAGAATCCGGCCAAAGGCTCAAGCTTATCGATATCGCCGTAAGGGTCGATACGTCTACCGATTGACAAACACCGGATCACGTTTCTCTTGGAAGGCGGCCACGGCCTCGCGCATGTCTTCTCCCAGCGTGCAGGCCAGCCCCAGATGGGCGTCGGCATAGGTAATATCGCCCGCCTTATTCGTGCTCAGCGCTTTGAAGAATTCTTTTGTACGACGCAGCGCCATGGGCGGCTTGTTGAGCAGCTTCTGGGCAAAGGCGTGGACCGCGTGGTGCAGCTCCTCCAACGGCACAACCTGGTTGACCAGGCCGACCTCGCAGGCTTCTTCTGCGGTCAGCTCATCACAGGTCATCACCAGTTCTTTGGCTTTAGCCATGCCGATCAGGTTGATCATGCGGGTAATGGAACCCCACATATATGGCACGCCCAACCGTACCTCGGGCAACCACATCCGGGCGCCACTGGCGGCAATACGAAAATCACACGCCATAGCCAAGGACACGCCGCCACCCACCGCAAAACCATTGACCGCGGCGATGCTGATCTGGTCCAGGCGTTCCCACTCGTCCATCACCCGCCAGCCAAGCTTTGCCATCCGCAGCCTGGCGGTATCGGTGAGTGCGGCCTGAGTTTCCGGTTTGGAGCTCTTGGACAGGGCGTTCATATCCGCGCCAACACTGAACGAACGGCCCTTGCCGGTCAGGACCACAACCCGTGAGTCCTCGTCCTCTTGGAGCTCATAGGTAATGGCCAGAAACTCGCGCAGTACCTGCTCATTGAGGGGATTGAGTTTTGCCGGTCGATTGAAAGAGACGGTCACAATGGGGCCGGAGCGTTCGAGGGTAAATGTTTCGTATGTTGTGGTCATGTGTAATGTTCTCCTGCTTTTCTTGATTTTGGTTCCTTACTTTCTTTGGTGGCTGCACTCCCTATCAAGCTTTTGTCAGTGACAGTCAGGGATAAAATGAGTGCTCGGAGTTCATGAGGGGAGCAATTACGCCTTTGCCGTTTGGAGGACAACTCCAAGCTCATGGGCGGGGGTCTTTGACTTAAAGTATAATCGCTCGAAGCCAATAGCCTCGCCCTGAACATCCTTGATTAAAATAAGACCACGGCCTACTTCTTCGCACACTTCCTCATGTTCTGGGTCATCCCAGTACACAGTGAGGGTTTCTCCGGCTGGAGCATGAATGACTTTTATACTGACCATATCACCTCTCCTTCTTTTACCCTATCACATGGATAGGCAGCGATAAGAAATCCCCCGCCCTCCACTGATTTATCTTGTCGTAAACACAAAATTCTCTGTCATCCGTACCCGGACTTCTTTTAAGTGCGTCACATACTTGGGAAATCCGCCATTATAATTACCATCCTGACGATATTGATAAGGCTGCTTAGCGGGTGTCCTGGCTCGCGATCCGTCCTGGGCGGTCGATAACGTTCCTTTACGTCTACCTTGGGCAGGGCATCACGGATCAATCGGTGAGCGTGGGCAGGCCGGCTCATTGACCCGCAGATAGGCGTCAAGGAACCCATCCATCGCTTGTGCGATCACGGAGAGGATGAAAGCTGCATTTCCAGAGTACATGCCGGTCTTGCCATAGAGGCCCCCGACCATATCATTAGTCCGAGCAGGAATAGAGAGGCCGGTGAGAGGATCGTAGAGATGCTTATAGAGAGCCATCTCAATGCTGAATGCTCCTCCTGGTCTTCTCCGTGAGTTGACAACGCTTACATGCACCATCAGCATCGGAACCTCAAGATCATTAGTATCAGTATAGAGCCATGCGGACCGCAGTCGGCTGCGCACCGCCGTAGCGACGCTCTCCTCTGTCAGGCCCGCCGTGACCGCATCTTCAGAGATAACGACGCCTAGCCTTAGTGGGCTGCACCCAGTCCAATACGTAAAGCGCATGAATTCTTCATTGGTGATAGCCTGTGATGGTGCGGCGATGGCCAGCAGGACCGACAGGGCCACCAGGACGCCCCCCACAAGCCTCAGACAGCGGTGTTCCATCGTATGTTCTTCCTCTCACGTTTCGGTCCCTGACGGCTGTCGCGCAATCATGCGGCTGCCCGGAATCTTGCCCCTTGCTGTCCTGGGCGCCGCATGGCCTCGGGTCGAGAGTGCGAGCCGGATCGTGCAGCCAAGCAGAGATTGCATGTCAGGTCTACTTCCGCATAGAATTTCTCAGCCGTATCTGGTCAAACTCTCGCAGGCTCTCAGTACCTTTTTTGGGGCCTAATATCGTCAATAATGCGTCGTCAAGCGTAGCATGAATCCTTTCTTTGGCTGGGATATAGGACTCCTCTAGCTTATAGACACTTAGCAAGTTCACCACTTTCCTTTTGTATTCGTCGGGGTGCTCACGCGCGAGATCCACCAGGGCATGGATTCCGCCGATACGCATAGAATCAAGATTGTGGCCGAGCATTTCGACAGCGCGCTGGTATCGGTCAGAGAGCAAGCCCCCTTGCGCGATTTCGGCTTGCCGCTGCGCAACCATGCTGCGCCAGACCGCTAAGCCCATTGCCAGAGGCGCACCCCAGATCAGGACAAGGTTTCTGATGGTCGCGGCAGCGGACGGTTCTCCCTCAGAGAGGGCGTTCCAAAAGCAGAACGAAAAACCTATCGCCGCAAGGACGTAAACTGCGATGGCGACGGTGATTGTTACTCCCATTAGTCGATATTGGTGTTCTCCTGTCGCCGGATTTTCTCCTCGCGAGACATGGCCGCCCGTTCAGCCTTCTGCTCCTCGGTCAGCCGCGTCCGCGCATGGCACGTTCGCGCCGCAAAGACAAATCCCTGCATCCTGTGGGCTGCAACAAGTCCGACCTGGAGCGGAAAGGACTTGAATAACAGCCTGCACGCGGCCTCTGAGCTTCGGATGTTTTGTCTCGATGAGCGACCAATAGTCTGCGGTTGTGCGCACAGAGAATCCCAGGGGGGTTACCACCTCAAAAAGATTTCCGCCCTGTGGATTCACCCCTACCCTCGCCATTCACTGATTTATTCTTTCGTAAACACAAAATTCTCTGTCATCTGTGCCCGAATTTCTTTGAGGTACGTCACATACTTGGGAAAGCCGCCGTTATAATTGCCGTCCTGACGGCGCTGAAATTCACCCTCGAAATTATAATAGCCCGGCGTACAGTCCTGGTTGCGGGTGGTTTTGCCGCGATGATGGATCACTTCCTGAACCCACCACTCTTCCGCCTCGGGGGTCACGTCGATGGACTGATAGTCATGCCGCCGCACATAGTCGATACACGCTGCAATATGATCACCCTGGGATTGCAGCATGTCCGTCAGGTTGAACTGAAACGATGCCTGATAGCCACCCATGATAAACAGGTTGGGATAGCTCTGTGAGTGAATGCCGAGCAGGGTGCGGATGCCGGTGCTGTATTTGTCGTTCAGGTCGAGGCCGTTTTCTCCTTTGATCTGATTGTAAATCCCGGTCTTCTGCACCTCGAAGCCGGTGGCATAGATCAGGAGATCGAGCTCGTACTGTGTCCCGCCAAATACCGGTCCTTTGGCCGTGATTTCAGTGATGCCTTTGCCGTGGGTATCGACCAGGTGCACGTTAGGGCGGTTGAAGGTCGGCAGATAGTCGTTGTGAAAACAGGGCCGCTTGCACATAAACATATACCACGGCTTGAGCGCCTCCGCGGTGACCTTGTCCCTCACGACCTCGTCGATGCGTTTATGAATCTTCATCATGTAGTCGATATTGGCGTTCTCCTGTCGTCGGATTTTCTCCTCACGAGACATGGCCGCCCGCTCGGCCTGCTGCTCCTCGGTCAACCGCGGCCCGCGCATGGCGCGTTCGCGCCGCTTGGCCTGCCAACCCGGCTTCAGTTTACGTGCCCAGTTGGGATCGGTCGGCCAGTCGTCCCGGATATCAATCGACGACGGCGTGCGCTGGAACACGTACAACTCTTTGGAGGATGCACCGAGGCCGGGAATAGCCTGCACCGCGGTCGCGCCCGTGCCGATAATGCCGACGACCTTGTCCTCCAGGCCGGACAAGTCCTCCTTGGTGTAATCATAGTCCCAGCGCGAGGTATGAAAGGAGTGGCCTTTGAAGGACTCCATCCCCTTAATTTTGGACAGCTTGGGCTTGGACAGCGTGCCGTTGGCGCAGATCACGAAGCGCGCTTTCATGTGGTCGCCTCGGTCCGTGGTGAGGTACCACATCTCTTCTTCTTCGTTCCATATAGTTGAGGTGACCGTGGTCTGGAAAACCGCCAGCTCGTATAAATTGTATTTTTTGGCAATGGCTTGGCAGTGGGCCAGGATTTCCGGTCCCTTGGCGTAATGGTCTTTGGGCACGTAGTCCATTTCATCAAGCAGCGGCAGGTAATCATAAGCCACCACGTCGCAGGCCACCCCGGGGTAGCGATTCCAGTACCAGGTCCCCCCGACGTCCGCTCCCCGCTCGACAATACGGATACTCTCAACGCCATACTCCCGCAGCCGGGCCGAGGTGAGCAGAGCCGAGAATCCTCCACCGATAAACAAGCACTCGACCGTATCGTTGATGGGCTCGCGGGGGAGAATCTCCCCGCCGTAGGGGTCGGTCTCGTATTTGGCGAAAGAACCGGAGAGGTCAGATGTATACTGTGCCGTACCCTCCGGGCGGTAGTGCAGCCTCAGGTCGCGTTCCTCGGCGAATTTTTGCTTAATAGCATTGTAATACGCCTGCGATTTTCCAGATTTCGAGAGCCCATTCATGCTGCCAATCAGGGGCTTCTCCTGCGCCTCACTCATATATGCAGTCCTCCGTACATCAACACTGGTCGTTCTTGAGACTGGCCGAGTATAACAGAGCCGTAGCGCAGCGGGGAAGCGGCGCCTGGGGGGTGCTGCTTAATCCGAGTACAGGGGATGTGAACCGAACTGATTTTTTCGCACAGCCTCCCCCGTGGTGGCCACATACCCGACCCCGCGCCCGACGCTGTCGAGGTACTGGGCGATGGTGTCGCCAAACAACCGTTGCTGATAGGCCCGCTTCCGAGGGGCGGACAAGTCCGCTTTCAGGTAGGGAATCACGGTAATGGCCAACTCGCTCTGCCGCTCGCCCTGCGCCGTGATGCGCCACTCCACACGGGCCGTCTTGCGTGAGGGCGGCCCAACTTCAATGTCAAATCCCACCCCCTCGAGCCACCTCACAAAATCGCGCTCGTAATGCACGCCACTGTAGTACGAGACCGTGTCCTTTGCCCCAACCCCGGGCCATTTGAGCACCGTGGTTGCCTGACAGAAGGGGTGATAGCGGAGGAGTTGACCGGGTTGAGAGATCACCTGCCAGACACGGTCTGCAGCGGCCTCAATCAGGTGCCGGACCTCTACCGCCTCGCCCGGCTCAAGCCCTCGGGCGGCCAATTCGGTTTGCAATTGCTCTCTGTCTGCTTTCACGCTGGGATTCCCCGCTACAAATACTCTGAGTAACCAGCATGCATGCAAGCGTCCGGCTAGCTATCGAACGTCCCACCAATAGCGGCCGTGTCGTTGTATTCGCGCAGATAGGAGAGCTTGCCATCCTCGGCGAATCGGAATTCCCAAACGAACGCCATATCGCAGGCGCGCCCCGTTGCGACCGATTGGCCGTTCTTTTCTACGCCGGGCGCCGCCATCCTGCGCGTCTCCGGGTCGAAAATAAAATCGTGGAAGACGACTTCGCCGATCACCCAGGTCTCGGCCAGTTGGGCCAGATATTTTTGTAACCCCGCCGGACCCTCGTAGCGGTCGCCAAAAGGGATATGAGACGGCAGAAAATTCTCCCAGGCGAAATCGTCGGCCAGCAGCTTAGTGCACTCGGGTAAATCCGTCAGGAGGAGGTTCATGAACTTGTTCACCGTGTCGATCGCCTCTTGTTTTGTCATATCCTCTCCTCACATGGGTAGGTTTGTCATGGGGGTCTGTCACAACTCTCGTTCCCTATCGATTACAGACTGCTCCGCATTTCTTCGGCGGGACGGTGGATCGGACACGTGGTTTCGCGGTCCGCCAAATCAAAGCAAAAAAGGAACTTCGCAAACCCGCATAGCACGGCCATCGTCACCCCGAGCTCGAATATCTCTCCGTCACTGAAATGTGCGGCCAACTCGTGATGCAGCTCCTCGGTCATATACCCGTGGAGGTTGGTGAGCGCCATCTGCTCGCACAGCCTGAGTACCGCCCGGTCACGCGGCGAAAACACCTCGTTGTCGATATCGTCCGGAAGCGCCTCAATCTGTTCCGTGGTCAGGCCGGCCCGTCTCGCCGAGACGGTGTTGACCCTGTTTCATAAGAAGCAGCCGTGAGTCTTGGAGAGTTTGAGGCGGAGCAGCTCCTTGGTGCGCACATCGACGCGGCCCTCATAGAAGACCCGCTTGTAGAAGCTGTTGAAGTACCAATCGAGCAGTTCGGGCGCGTTGGCGCCAACCTCGATCAGCCGCGCGTCCCCGGCCTCGCGCAGACACTCGTCGTACATCACAGCCATATCGGGTGCGAGTTCCTCACGGGTGAGGCGTTTCATTGCACACATAGCGTTGCTCCTTTCCTCGGCTGAAAATGTATATATGCTCCGCTATCGAGTAGAACTCAGGTAGCGAAGTTGTGAGGGGGAATCAACACGGCTTGTGGGGTTTGTATTGTCAAAATTTTGTCGATATGCCAAACTCCGCGCTAACGAAAAAATTGAGATGTGCCAACGAGGAGCCAATAAGGAGGGCTGACAGATGAATGAAGCGGCAGAGACATCCCAACCGACCGGCATTCCAACTCCCGAAGAACTGGGCTTTGACCCGGCTGACCTGCGTCAGAAGTACGCCGAGGAGCGAACTAGGCGTTTGCGCACGGACGGCAACAATCAGTATCAGGAAATCACCGGCCAGCACGCCCACTATAATATCGATCCCTATGTCGAGCCGGGCTTCACCCGCCCCGCGCTGCAAGAAGAACTCGACGCGGTGATTATCGGTGGCGGCTTTGGTGGCCTGCTGGCGGCTGCGCGCTTGCAGAAGGAAGGGATCACCAATATCCGCATCATCGAGAAGGCCGGAGACTTCGGCGGGACCTGGTATTGGAACCGCTACCCTGGGGCCCAGTGTGACATCGAATCCTATGTCTATCTGCCCCTGCTCGAAGAGACCGGCTATATGCCCAAGGAAAAATACTCCTTTGCACCGGAAATTTTTGAGCACGCCCAGCGGATCGGCAAGCACTTTAATCTCTACGAGCGGGCCTGCTTCCAGACCCAGGTCAGGGAGGCGCGATGGAACGAAGAGGACGGGCGCTGGACGATTACCACCGACCGTGACGACGTCTTCCGGGCGCGTTTTGTGATCATGTCGAGCGGACCCTTGAACCGACCCAAGCTGCCGGCGATTCCCGGTATCGAAAAGTTCAAAGGCCATACCTTCCACACCAGCCGCTGGGACTATGACTACACCGGCGGTGACACCACCGGCGGCATGCACAAACTCAAAGATAAACGCGTGGGCATCATTGGCACCGGGGCGACCGCGATCCAGTCCGTTCCGCACCTCGGTGAACACGCCAAACAGCTCTACGTGTTCCAGCGCACCCCGTCCTCGGTGGACGAACGTGGCAACAAACCGACCGACCCGGAATGGGTCAGGACGCTGAAGCCCGGCTGGCAGGACTACCGCAACAACAACTTCTGCTCCATCCTGGCCGGGATTCCGGTTGAGGAAGACCTCGTCGGCGACAAGTGGACCAGCCTGTTCAAGAAACTTTCCGAACTGCTCACGGGTAAGGAAGATTCCAACCTGTCCGACGAAGGCATGGCGATCATGTCGGAGATCGCCGACTACCAGAAGATGAATGAGATTCGCGACCGCGTGTCTTCAACCGTCACCGATCCGGAGACCGCGGAAGCGCTTAAACCCTGGTACGGCCAGTGGTGCAAGCGTCCGACCTTTAACGACGAATACCTGCCAACCTTCAACCGGCCCAACGTCAATCTGGTCGATACCAAGGGCAAAGGTGTTGAGCGCGTCACCGAAAACACGGTGAGCGTGGACGGTGTCGAGTACGAAGTGGACTGCCTGATCTACGCGACCGGCTTCGAGGTTGGGACGGCCTACACGCGGCGCGCCGAGTTCGAGGTGTACGGCCGTGACGGGCTGTCGCTGAGCGATTACTGGGCCGACGGCATGAAGACCTATCACGGCTTTTTGAGCAACGGCTTTCCGAACTGTTTCCACATGGGGCTCACCCAGACCGGCCTCGCGCCCAACTTCACCTATATGCTGAACGGGCAGGCCGTGCACATCGCCCATCTCGTTAGCCAGGTAGAAGCCCGTGACGCCAAGTCCATCGAGCCCACCCTTGAGGCCGAGGACGAGTGGGTGAAGCTGGTAACCAGCCCGACCTTTATGACCGAGTACCAGAACACCTGTACGCCGGGCTATTACAACGGCGAGGGGAAGAACGAAGGGCATGGCTTCATCGAGACCCAGTATCCCGACGGCGCAGTGCCCTTCTACGATATGCTCGCCGCCTGGCGCGCGCAGGGCGATTTCGAGGGGCTGATCGTTCGCTAAAGCGGTTTACGATAAATTGTAGCCGTGCCAGTCCGCGTTCGTCGGGAAGGATACGGGCCGGCCCTAAGCGGTCGGGGAGGGGAGCCCGCACTCCTCAAGGACGGGTGCTGCCCATTGTGTCGATCGCTCCCTACGGGCCGTCCGCTCGCGCCCTCACCCGGCCCTGCGGGCTGGGGGAGGGCGAAACCGCCAAACAGGTTCATTTGCATCACACGTCAAGGAGGAGAGAGACGCGTTACACGGCATCGTAATTTGCACCAAACCGTTCTACGCCTTGGCGGCGAGCCAGGCTTCGGTCTCGGCCAGCGCGTCCTTCAGACGCTGGAGGAGCAGACCGACCTCCTGCTGGGTAATGATCAGCGGCGGCGCCATAAAAATGACATCAGGTCCTATTTCTCGCACCAGCAGCCCGCGCTTCAGGGCCGCCCGACGGACGTAGTCCGCGACATTGTACTCGGGCGGAAACGGCTCGCGCGTGTCCTTATCCTGGACGAACTCCAGGGCCGCGATCAAGCCCAGACCCCGCACGTCGCCGACGATGGGCGCGGCGCGCAACTCGGCCAGCCCTTCCTGAAAAAGCGCCCCCATCCGGGCCGCATGGTCGACGAGCTGGTCCCGCTCCATAATTTCGAGCGTCTTCAGCCCGGCTGCGCAGCACACCGGATGGCCGGAGTTGGTATAGCCATGGGAGAAACCCGTGCCTTCGGGAGCCTGCAGAAAGGTGTCGTAAATCTTCTCGTGCAAGAGTACCGCGCCGAGTGGCAGATAGCCGCTGTTGATGCCCTTGGCCGTGCTGATCATATCCGGGGTGACGCCCCAGTGCTCGATGGCAAACATCTTGCCCGTCCGGCCAAAACCGGTAATGACTTCGTCGGACACCATGAGTACATCATACTTGTCGCAGATGGCCCGGATACGCTGAAAGTATTCCGGGGGAAGGGGGATGCCGCCCCCGCCTCCCAAAACGGGTTCGGCAATAAAAAAGGCCACGGTTTCCGGCCCTTCTTCGAGAATGACCTTTTCCAGCATATCCGCACACGCCAAGGTACAGGCCGGCTGCGTCCCGCACTGCTCACACCGATAGCGGTACGGGGTGGGAATATGCCGCACCTTTGACAGCAGGGGCCCAAAGTATTCGTGCATATGCGGCAGCCCCGTCAGGCTGGCGGCTCCGTACGTTGCTCCGTGATAGCTGCGGTCCAGCGCAATCGCCGTGGTCTTCTTCTCCAGGCCGCGCAGCCGAAAATAGAGCCGACTGACCTTGATAACCGTTTCGTTGGCTTCCGAGCCACCCGAGACAAAAATCGCTCGGTTCAGCCCGTCCGGGGCATGCTGGGTCAACTTTGCCGCCAATTCAATGGAGGGCGGGGTGGAGAAATTCCAGCCGCTTAAATGAAACGGGAGGGTCTTCATTTGCGCGTGAACCGCGTCAGCGATCTCCGTCTGGTCGTAGCCCAAGCCCACATTGCCGATGCCGGAGCAGCCATCGAGATACTGATTGCCCTCGGCATCCCAGAGATAGACCCCTTTCCCCGCAACAATAACGGTGAAATCTCCGTCGGAATGATCCTGAAAGGTCGTAAAGACCGGAAGCTTATGCTGGCGTTCCAGGTCTCGTAACTTCTCAACGTCCAACTCAAAGGGGCGCGGGGCGGGCGGCTGCGCGTATGCCTGCTGCTGACTCATATCTGACCCTCCTTATTCCTGAGTCTGGGCTGGAAATGTCATGCCGAGCGTAAGACCATTGCTGACCAGAGTCAAACGGTGAGACAGATCGCGAACAACTACCGGCTTGCACGTCCCTTGCTGCCTTATTTACTGCGCCACGTAGCCGCCATCGACCGCCATGGGATGGCCGGTCACAAACGAGGCCGCTTCAGAACACAGCCACGCCACAGCTTCACCGATCTCACTCGGTTGGGCCATACGACCAACGGGTTCTGCGGCGTTAATCCCTTCGGCCATTTCGGGCACTTTTTCAAAGGCGCGTTTGAGCATCGGCGTCTCCACAGCACCTGGACAGACCGCATTCACCCGAATGCCGGCCTTGGCGTACTCAAGCGCCGCGGTCTTGGTGAGCCCGACCACCCCATGTTTGGCCGCGACGTAGGCAGACCCGGCTGGTATGCCTTGTAAACCAGCCACCGAGGCGGTGTTCACAATCGCGCCTCCACCCTGGCTGAGCATCTGCTGGATTTCCGCCTTCATGCTGAGCCACACTCCCTTGAGGTTAATCCCGATCACCCGATCCCAGGTGGCCTCAGGGTAGTCCGGTGTTGGCACGAAGTCTCCTTCGATGCCGGCGTTATTAAAGGCGCAGTCCAGCCGGCCATAGGTCTCCACCACGTGCTTGACCATGGCCTCTGTGTCAGCCGCTTGGGATACGTCAGTCCGGATAAAGATCGCCTCGCCCCCAGCGTCTTTGATCAAACGCACGGTTTCTTCGGCGCCTTCGACATTGACATCAGCCACCGCGACCTTTGCGCCTTCGCGAGCAAAAACCTGCGCGGTCGCCCGGCCAATGCCGGTGCTCGCGCCCGTGATTAAAGCGACCTTTCCGTCTAAGAGTCCCGCCATATATGACCTCCTTGTTCTGTCAGCAATACCTGTACTCGATTAGCTCCGCAGCGGACGAAAGAATGCCCGGATTTCTTCGACTAATTGTTCCGGCTCTTCCATTGAGGCAAAGTGTCCGCCTGACGGCATAACGGTCCAGCGCTGAAGGTTGTAATACGTCTCTGCCCACTTGCGAGGCAGGAGGACCACATCCTTGGGGAACACCGCGATGCCCGTTGGTGCGCTCACGACCGGCGTCTGGTCATGTGACGCCTGCCAGAGATTGTGCGCGGCCTCATAATAATACCGGGCGGACGCTCCAAAACTCTGCGTAACCCAGTATAAGGTCATGGTGGTCAACAGTTCATCTTTGGTGAAGCGTGTTTCTACGTCGTCGTTACAGTCGCTCCAGGTTCGCCGTTTCTCCAATATCCAGGCACACAGCCCGGCGGGTGAATCATTCAGACCATAGGCCAGGGTTTGTGGCTTGGTTGTCTGGAGGGCCACATAGCCGGTTTCCGCTGTCAGAAAGTGCATGCTGCGGTCAAACCAGCCTTCTTCACCAGGTCCGTACATTGAGCGATCAACCATGCTCGTCAGCGGACCGGCAAAGGCGTTGAGCGGCAACATGACATGGGTATGGACCCCAATCACGCGGTCAGCATACTTATGGCCGAGTTGGGCGGCTATAGCGGCCCCCCAGTCGCCGCCCTGTGTGGCGAATCTATCGTAGCCCAACACGTCCTGCATCAAGGTCACCCACAGATCGGCCGTTCGCCAATAGTTGATGCCAGGTACGTTGATTGGCGAAGAGAAGCCGTAGCCGGGCAAAGACGGAACAACAATATCAAACGAATCAGCCGCATCGCCGCCAAACGCGGCTGGATCGGTCAACGGCCGGATGACTTTGTTGAGATCCCAAAACGTCCACGGCCAGCCGTGGTTCAAAATGAGCGGCATCGGGTTTGCGCCTTTGCCGGGCTCGTGAATGAAGTGGATGGGAATGTCTTCAATCGTGGTCTTGTAATGGGAGAAGGCATTCATCTCGGCTTCGTGGGCACGCCAGTCGTACTGCTCAATCCAGTACGTGACCAACTCTTTGAGATATGCGCTATTCGTGCCATACGCCCACTCATCATTGGCGAAATCATTGGCCCAACGGGTACAAGTCAAACGGTCTCGTAAATCCGTTAGGACCTCGTCCGGGATCTGAATGGTAAATGGCTCTTTTGCGGGCATGACCTCTGCCTTTCTCCGCTAACTCCTAACCGGACAATTGTAGACGCGCCGGACGTTTTCCCCCAAGACCTGGAGCCGTGCCTGTTCCGGCATCTTTGCCGTGAGGTTGCCCAACTCCTTAATATAGTCCCCCGTGTGGTCGGGATGAGGAAAATCGGACGCCCAGAAAAAGCGATCCGCTCCGAGCAGGTCAACCATTGCCGGCAACGCTTTTTCGTCCGGATCGGCGGAGATCCACACGTTGCGTTTGAAATATTCACTGGGGCGCTCTTTGATCGGCAATGAACGGCCAATAATGCTGTCGTACACCGCATCCATGCGGTCGAGCCAGTAACTGGCCCAACCTGCGCCGACTTCGAGAATGACGATTTTGAGTTTTGGAAATTTCTCAAATGTCCCGTACTGCATAAAACTCGCGAGCGCGTGCCGGGCAGCGTCCGAGGCTGTGACATTCAGAAAGAAGCTCTGCTTACGGACATACTCCAGATCGTAGCGACCCGGCAGTGCCCACTGGGGTTCGAGAGATGGATGGACGCCTAATGGAACGTCAAGCTCCTGGGCCTTGGCGAACAAGACATCGTGATCCGGATGGGCATGCGGTTTACGGGTCATGACAAACTGGACGACCCAGCCGCCTTTGCAGCCGGCTTTGACTGCCCGTTCCAGCTCTTCTGCTGCGGCGTGTGGGTCGCCCAGCGAAAGATGGGCCACTGGAATCAAACGGCCTCCACTGTCGGAGCACCAGTCCACGATCCAGCGATTATACGCCCGGCACATGGCTTGGGCATAGCCGGCATCTTCACATTCGGTCTCCCACACCAGATCGAGACTTGGGTAAATAATCGCGGCATCGAGCCCCTCTAAATCGAGGCGTTGCATCCGTTGCTTGGCGTCCATTGCTCCCAGTAAAAACTCATCCCCATAATGTTGACGCAGATTAACCTTCCCTTTCTCTCGCGTCACTTGGCCCATCGACCCAACACTCGAGAAGGCTCCGCCCCGGCTGACCCGTGAGGGCTTCCCGCAGATTTCCAAATAATCCATGCCCTGATCGTCAACCTTTAGGCGTATGGCCGTTGAGCGATATCTGGGATCACAATACGTTTCCCACAGGTCTGCGGCTTCAAGGATATGGCCGTCTGCGTCTACGGCTCCCTGAAAGTTGAGTTTATCAATCTGCTCTTCGATGATGTGCGGCATTCAATCCTCCTGTCATGCTGTGCTTACCTCCAAGCACCCGACTCACTCGATTGATAACCGAGCGTCCGGTAGACGGCATCGACCAGGCTCTGTCCCCGCTCATTGAGCGAAGCGCCTGAGCCCATCCGGTTCATGGTATAGCCAAAGGACATGCCGGCTTTGGGGTCGGCAAAACCAAACGAGCCACCTGCACCAACATGGCCGAACGCCTCCTCAGAGAACAGGACACTGTCCTGTACGCCCGCCGGCTCCTTGCGGTTGTCCATGGTTTTCATGAAACCCAGAGCAAACCGGGTCGGCATGACCAGCACGGCGTCTCTGCCGGTTGAAGACGATACGCGGCCCATCCGGGCCAGGGTCTCGGCGTTGACCAGTTCGACGGCGTCCTTTTTGCCGCCCAGGGCGAGCGGTTCATACATGCCGGCCAGCCCGCGGGCGTTGGTGATCCCGCCCGCACCGCCGATTTCCGCGGCGTGCGCGGCCCGGCGGTCATACTCGGGAACGGTGCCCATATACCCGCCGACGTTGAGGATGGATAATGCCGCCAGCGTGCCCGGTGTGGCCATCTCCTGAAAGAGCAGGCTGTTCGGGTCGGGCTCGGCGGCAATCATGGGGGCGACCCGTGACTCTTTGTCTTCGGGTAAACCGATCCAGAAGTCCAGACCGAGCGGGTCTGCGATTTCGTCCTTAAAAAACGTTCCAAGCGATTTGCCGGAGACGCGCCGGACCACTTCGCCGATCAGCCAGCCATAGGTGAGGGCATGATAGCCGTTCCGCGTGCCGGGCTCCCAAAACGGTTCTTCTTTGGCCAGAGCATTGACCATCAGCTCCCAATCCGCATAGGCACCTTGCGGAAGATTTTCACGCACCGCGGGCAACCCGGCCTGATGATTCAGCAGCATCTTGACCTGGATATTTTCCTTGCCGGCTTGGGCAAACTCGGGCCAGTAGCTGGCGACCGGCGCATCGAGGTCGAGCTGGCCGCGCGAGGCCAGGACATGAGCGCAAATGGCCGTCGCGCCTTTTGTTGAGGAAAAGACGATGCTGACCGTCTCGTCGGTCCACGGCGTACCGGTCTCGGTGTTAGCCGTCCCGCCCCACAGATCGACCACGGTTTGCCCGCCGACGGTCACGCACACCGATGCGCCAACTTCGTCCCGCTCCGCAAAATTGCGCTCGAACTCCTGTCGCACTTCCTGAAACTTTTGATCACATGTTCCCTGTACTGCCATGCTGTTCCTCCTTTTTTTATTCAGACTTTACGCTCCTGCTGTATCAAATCGGAGCGGTAAAGTCTGTGGGCCTCGGACGATGAGCGAGGCAATCGGAGCGACCCGTTCAGTTGCACAGGAGAAAGGCGGGCAGTCAAACAGCAGCGCTTCCAGTGCATTCCGGCCTTCCAGACGTGCCAGCGGAGCGCCTAGGCAGTAGTGGATGCCATAGCCAAAGGCAACGTGATCCTGCGGATTGCGGGCGACGTCAAAACGGTCTGGCTCGGGAAATTGACGCTCATCGCGGTTTGCCGATCCCAATAGTAAAAATACGTTCTGTCCGGCTGGAATCTTGCCGCCCTCCAACTCCACATCCTGGGCCGTCCGGCGAAAAATTACCTGAACGGGCGAGTCATAGCGTAGCACTTCTTCGACGAGCGCAGGCAATAGGGCAGGGTCGGCTCGAACTTTGGCCAATTCATCGGGATGGTTGAGTAAGGTAAGAACCGCGTTTCCAATCAAGTTGGTCGTCGTCTCATTCCCTGCTACCAGGATTAATACGGCGAGAGCGAGAATCTCGGTGGCAGACAGCATGTCACGCTCTTCTTCGGCTTGCACGAGAGCGCTAATCACGTCATCTCCTGGACTAGTCCGGCGATGTTCAATCATCTGCTCGAAATAGGCTCGCAGTCCGGCCAGGCTCTCTCGGATTTCTATCCGTTCGGCCTCGTCTGTAGGGCGGCTCGTTGCCCTGACGATGTCGTCCGACCAGACCTTAAAGGCGCCGCGTCGTTCAATCTCGACACCAAGCATTTCCGCGATGACGATCGTTGGGAGCGGCCCGGAGAACATGGAGACGAGATCGCTCTCCGACTGCCCGCGTATCGGTTCGATCAACTCTTGGATAATTGCCTGCACGCGTGGTTCAAGGGTTCGGATGAGGCGAGGTGCAAAGCCTTTATTGGCCAGCTTCCGCAGTCGGGTGTGGTCGGGAGGGTTCATATCGAGAATCCATGGTACCTCCGACACGGGATTCAGATCGCCCAAGGCTTCAGCCGTAAATACCGAAGATGAGAAGATCTGCGGGTTGCGTAAGGCAAAGTCCACATCAGCATACCGGCTCAGCGCCCAGCACTGAAAAGGCTCAAGCCAAATGACTGGGGCTTTGTTTCTCAGTTCAGTGTAATACGGGTACGGATTCGCCGTCACTTCTGGAGACAGTGGATTAAAGTCCATACGGAAGCTCCTCCTGAACGAGTCTAAGCGCTCTCAGCAAACCGTCTCTGCCGCTCACGGAGCAACAGGAATAACGGCAGACCGGCGGAAAACGCCACCAGCCACGAGACCGCGAGGCAGATAACAAAATTCCGCGTCCCCAGCGTTCGTCCCTCGGAGAATAACCAAACGTTATACGCGATAAATGCGATCAACAGGTCGAACAGGAGTGAGGCGGTGACTGCACTTTCCATCGGCACGGTAAAGAAGTCAACCAGAAGATTCCCACCTGCGCCCATGTACTGTATGTTGTAATACATGGGGAGGAGAACTCCCACGATAACCAGAACCGTATAGACCTTTTCACGCGTTGTCATACTTCAGCCCTCCTTTTCACAAGGCGTTCATCCTTACCCTTTCAACCCCCTGTTTCGTCGTGTTATTGCGCCTGCACTTTCACCACAAAGCCTTCCGGCAGCTCGCGCTTACCCGCAATAAAGTCTCCGTTAATATCCGATACCCACACGGCGTCATCAACAACCAGGACGCCGGTTGGATTGATAAAACCTGAGGCAACGAGATGGGGCTGGCCGTCTGCTGTGACCCGATACAGCTTGCCGTCTGTGGCTAATGCCTGAGTCATTGGCACTGGGACTTCCATGTGCCCGGCATCCGTAATGAAGAGTTGCCCGGCATAGGCTGCCGATGATTCCAGGGCACGGGCGATACCCATCGGACGGGTGAGTCCTTCTACGACGGGCTTGTCATCAACCGTACCATCAGCCGCAATACTGAGAACCGCTCCGGCTCCTTCCTGCGCCTCAAGCGCATCACCTTTTGTGACGCTTACCAGCAAACGCTGACCATCAGCGGAGAATGCCAGTCCACCGGGTGCTCCCCAGGGCTTGCCATCAAGCGTCACAAAGGGAGTGCATGTGCCGTCTGGAGTCAGTTGATAGATGGTGTTGTTAAAGAGAGTCACGGCAAAAAACCGATTCGCAAATGGACTGCCATCCGGCCCGAAACGAGCATCAGCCCCAAAACCGCTGATCCCCTGATTCACGTCACCAGCCTCGGGGAGCGTACACACCACGGTCGAGACGTCGTCCGAGTCAATGACGACCCGTTGAATAATGTGATTTTTGGTTGCTCCTGGGGCGGCGGTTTCCGCTTGGGCTAAGGTAAAGAGCTGTCCGCTGAAGTCGCCAAACCCGACAGGCGCAATACCGAATCCGGTGACTGGCAGCAGGCGGCCCAACTGCACCACAACAGAGGTCGTGCCATTTTTGTCAATGGCCACAATCTGACTCCCCTTGCCCTCTTCCTCACCGCCGTCATCATTGGTCCAGACGGCATTGTTGTGGGCTATCAGCCAGACCGGATCGTACAGTTGCCCTGGCGGCACCAGGACGGAGGCGCTGAAACCGGACTCGGTTTGAATCTCGGGTGTGGCCAACAAACGGTCCAGGAGTCCCTTGAGTTCATCCTCGGCAAACGCCAACGGTGGCCCCATGCCGGCAAACAGAACGCTGCTGCAAACAACGCTTAGAATTCTACGCATCACTCCCCTCCTTTAACGGACAGTCAATGGGTTTATATCGCAAGGATAATTCTTGCTGCATGCCCCCTTTGAATCCCTGATGGAGAAAAGACCCGCCCTACTGTGCGACCCAGCCGCCATCAACCGCCATCGGCAGGCCCGTGACAAAGGACGCCGCATCCGAGCACAGCCACACGACGGCTTCGCCTACTTCGGCGGGTTCGGCCATGCGTCCAATCGGTTCAGCGGCCACGACTTGCTCCTCAATACCCGGATTGTCACGCGCTCCGCGTTCAAACATCGGCGTGCGAATCGCCCCCGGACACACGGCGTTGACGCGAATGCCGGACTTGGCATATTCCAGCGCGGCCGTCTTGGTCAAACCATTCACGCCATGTTTGGCCGCCACATACGCTGAGAAGCCAGGAAGACCAACCAGCCCCGCAATCGACGCGGTGTTCACAATCGCGCCGCTGCCCTGGGTGAGCATCTGCTGGAGTTCATACTTCATGCACAGCCACACACCGGTCAGGTTAATCGATATGACTCGGTCCCAGTCTGCCTCGTCATAGTCCAGGGTCGGCTGGACCACACCTTCGATGCCGGCGTTATTGAATGCGCAGTCGAGCCGTCCATAGGTCTCAACCGTTTTCCTGACCATGGCCTCCACGTCGGCGGGTTGTGCGACATCGGTCTGGACAAATGTCGCTTCTCCCCCCGAATCGTTAATCAGGCGCACGGTTTCTGCACCGCCCTCAACCCCGACATCGGCCACAACGATCTTGGCCCCTTCACGGGCAAAAATCTGCGCGGTCGCCCGGCCTATGCCTGAGCTGCCGCCAGTCACCACTGCTACTTTTCCGGCTAATCGGTCTGCCATACCGCGCCTCCTTCGCCAGTCGGGAATTCGAACCGGATATCCCTATCTCACACGTTCAATCCATAGAAACGGATGGCATTCTCACCCAGGACTTTGCGTTGGTCTGCCGCGGGCAACGGCGCAATGCGTTCCTTGAGTTCCTTGACTACCCCAAAGTCTGCATCAATATGCGGATAGTCCGACGCCCACAGAAAATAGTCCGAACCAATATGCTCAATGACCTTGGCGGTCAGCGTCTCATCAGGATCTGCTGACACCAGACATTGACGATAGAAATACTCACTCGGCGGCATTTTGAGATTGGTCCGGCTGGCCATGGGGCGATACTTGTGATCCAGCCGGTCCAGCCAGGCCGAGATCCAGTTGGCACCGGATTCGAGGACGGTACATTTCAGACGGGGATATTTCTCAAACATGCCCAGCGACATCATCTGGGTGAAGGCGGCCATCACGTCGATGGCCAGAAAGGCAAAGGTAAACAACCCGGCTGACGCATCTGGCTTGAGCCATTCTTGAAATGACGGGTTATCGCGCACGATAACGTGAAAGCCGACCGGCATGTCTAGATATTGCACGGTCTCCCAAAAACGGACAAAGGCCGGATCATCAAAATGCTTACCACCTCGGGCTGGCATATCCGGCGACAGATACACGCCCACACAGCCCTGCTCCTTAGCCCATTTTACTTCGTCTGCTGCGCCCTCAGGGTCGAGCAAAGAGATATGAGCGATCGGAAACAGCCGCTTGGGATGGTCGCTACAGAAGTCGATGATCCAGCGGTTATAGGCTCGCGTATACGCTGCGGCCAGCTTGGCTTCCGTGACCCAGCCTTCCCAGAATATCCCCAGGGTCGGATACAAGAGCGCAATATCGATCTGCTCTTCATCCATGACTTTGATGCGCGCATTCGGGTCGTAGCTGCCGAGCGGCGCGCCATCCGCATACGTTCGCTTGCCTGGGGTGAAAAAGGCTTCGAGTTCTTCGGCATCTGAGCCCACACCGCCAATCGCGCCGAGCGTGCCACGGGCGACTTCACACGGCTTGTTATCGAACAACAATACCTCCCAGCCATTCTCATCGTGCTCCAGGCGCACGGCCCGGTCGCGGTATTTGGGGTCAATATATTTCTGCCATGTATCCAAGGGCTCCAAGACATGCCCGTCTGTATCGACAATCAGCCCACTCTTTGAGGTGCTCATAGGTTTCCTCCATTACACAGCCGCCCGCTGCTGTTGTGCACACTTGCCGCTTCTGACGACTTTCCCCGGACGAGCTTCGGTTGCTTCGCCGTTTTCTTGTACGACCTCCCCACTGACCAATGAGGCCACGTAGCCGTGGGCCGTCTGCATCAGGCGGGGCATATCGGCGGGCAGGTCGTGTATCATTTCCGGTTTCTCAATGCTGAGCGCGCCCAGGTCTATGAGGTTGAAATCAGCCTTCATGCCGAGCTCTAACGTGCCCCGATCGTGCATGCCGAACAGCCGGGCTGTATCGCGGCTCTGTTTCTTGACCACAAGCTCAATCGGGAGATGGTACGGATCGTCTTCGGTGCGGTCGCGTACCCAGTCGATCAGCATAAAGGTCTGGACACTGGCATCGCAGATCGTGCGCATATGAGCGCCCGAGTCACTCCCGCCCATGACGGTCAGGGGATGGGTCAGCATTTCGTACAACGGGTCACGGCTCTGCTCGGCATAGCCGGCAATGGCGTACATGAGGAAGGCCCGCCCGTCGTCTTCTAACAACAGGTCATACACAACCTCGCGCGGATTGCAGCCGCGCTGGGCGGCTATGGCAGCCACATTATTGGCTCCATCAGGGAAGTAGTTGAGCGGTTGGCCCATGGGGTAGGTCATCTGCCACGTGGACGCTTGCTGATACAAGATAGACATACCAGCCGTGTTTGGGTCTTCTTCAGCCAGCAAACGCCTCCGCACATCAGGGTTGCGGAGGGCCTGCATTTTTTCTGCATGCGGGAGGTCCTTGAGCGGCGCATAGCTCGGCAAATATTGGAACGGGTTTTCCCCTTGAAAACTGAACAGAATGGTGACCGGTCGGGCAAAGACCTGCGGAATAATCCGTGCCCCGCCGTTCGTGGCCGCTTCACAGCGCTGCAAAATATCCCGCCAGACGTGCGGCTGAGGATTCGTCTGTGCGAGCAGAAATGTCACCGGGCAACCGATTGCCGCCATCTCCTGCATCCAGCCCAGTTCGCTATCAATGTTCTGTCCAAGTACGGCATCTGAGACGACTTCCATGAGGCCGCGTCCGGTTTGGATAATCCCGCGCCCAATCCCCAACAACTCGTCCGGGCTGGCAAAGGTACCGGGGACAGGCACGCCTTCCGGCGTGGCATGCACCATGGTTCGTGAGGTGGAGAAGCCTAAAGCTCCAGCTTCGATAGCCGCCCGAGTCATGGCTGCCATTTGTTCGATATCTTCTGGTGTGGCTGGTCCTTTGCCAGCTCCCCGCTCGCCCATGACGTACAGACGCAAAGGGATATGCGGTATCTGCGTGCCAACATCAATCGTGCGGGGAATAGCGTCGAGCGCGTCCAGATATTCCGGGAAGGTCTCCCACTGCCAGTCGATACCAGCCGACAAGGATTGGCGCGGAATATCTTCAACGCTCTCCATCATGCCAATCAGCTCTTCGCGACGCTCGGGTACAACCGGCGCAAAGCCCACCCCGCAGTTGCCCATCACGATCGTCGACACTCCATGCCACAGAGATGGAGCTAGCAGCGGGTCCCACGATACCTGACCATCGTAATGGGTATGCACATCCACCCAGCCAGGGGCCACGATCAGTCCGTCGGCCTTTAATGTCCGTTTCGCTCGGCCCAAATCCGAGCCGACCCCGCTAATCTTGCCATCCGTCACTGCGACATCGCCGGTGAAACTCGGCTGTCCGGTTCCATCAACAATCGTTCCACCCTGAACGATGAGATCATGCATTCCGACTTCCTCCTCTTTGAATATTAACTTTCTGTGATTCTTACTTGCAGGCCATCCATCACGCAGGCAACATATCCTTTGGCGACAATGCCATCTTGGTGGTATCGAGCTTAGTCAGCCCAACTTCCCCTTTGTCGAAGAGCGCGACCCACTCCTTCATCCATTCCGGATTGGCGACTTGGGACGGATGATGGCCCGGCATGGCGTAACGGATTGTCCGTGGGAGGAAGGAGACGAATAAACGGAAGGCAATCTTTTTAATTGTCCAGCGCGTCTTCCACTTCCCCCAGAGTCCATCGGCTTTGAGCAACTCGATATAGGTGCCCCGAATAAGTCCCATCATATGAGTGAGGGCGCACAGGATGCCGTAGGCGCGGTACCAATGCCCGCCATACAGATCGTTATACACATCAAAAGCCAAATTCTTGTGTTCGATTTCCTCGATCAAATGCCAGAGCCACATGGAAGCCACGGGTCGGTCCGCCTCACCGAAGAAATGTTCACGCTGTTCGATCAGCATGTGTGCAATCGACAGGGCCATGACTTCAAAACCCGCGGTATAGGCCACCTGGTATTTGAGCCGGCGTTTGCCGAGTTCTTGATACTCACGCTCCATCTGCTTTTCCCTCTCGCGGAGTTGGGGATAGCCCGCAGCAATGAGTACTTCGTTGAACCGACGGTGTTGTTTAAAGTGTTGGGCTTCCTGGCCCATCCAGGCTTTGGCTTCTTCTCGTAAAGCAGGATCGGAGATGTGTTTGGTCGCCTTCCGAATGGAGTCAATGATAAACGGCTCCATATAGGGCAGCAGCATGGAGGCGCCGTTGGCCAAGTGGCTGAGCACTGGTTTGGCTGGGTTCCAGTAGGGTCGGAAGTCTTTGGGAAACTCGAACTGCACCTGGCGAACCAAAATCCCCTTGTCCGTTTTTTTGTCGCTCATACGCGTAACTCCTCCTTAAAACGACTGAAGGCAGTCGGGTCACGGAACACAAACCGTCGCCCCTCAATGCTGAGTCCGTAATGTTCGCCCTCGCGCAAAGACTCGTCTGCGCTGATCTCACGCCCGCCAAGCGCACGCAGGGTTTTCTGCAAAGACCCTTTGGTACGAGGAAGAAAACGTGCGGTGTCAGTGTGATTGGCTTTTGGTGGCATCGCTCCTCTCCTATCCGGTTGATACGCATGGAATAGAGCAATGCCGGTGCCAACGATCCTGCGAGCATTAGTGAGGAAATAATTCTAGGGGAATCAGGCGCTTAGAAAGGGTAGAGGTCTATGAGACGGAGGAAATCATAGAGGTGTGCACGGCAATGCTCTGCACGCTGCACACTGTGCGCACAGTGTGCGTTTTCCCTGCGGACTGAAAAGGTCCTTGCAACAGAGAATCTTTCCATTGTATCTACAAAGTGTGATGCAATGGATTTTGAGTGGGACGAAAACAAACGACTGGGTAATAGTGCAAAGCATGGCTGGGACTTTCTCCGAGCCAAAGAGTTATTCGCCGGTCCGCATGTTATTCGTCCTTCACTCTACGCTGGCGAGGAGGAGCGAAAGCTGGCGACCGGGAAGATTGCAGGACGCTTTGTGACTGTGGTCTTTACAATGCGAGCTGGGCGTTGTCGCCCTATTTCAATGAGGAGTGCGCGCAATGACGAAAGGCGAGCATACCAAAACATATACCGCGCAGCAGATTGACAAGGCTATCGCGCGCGGCGAAGACCGGACGGATTGGACCAAGGTCGATGCAATGACTGATGAGAAGCTGGAACAGCTTATTGCTGAAGACCCGGATGAAGCTGAAGCGGACCCGGATTGGACAAAAGCGCGCCTCGTTTTGCCCAAACGCAAACAGCAAATTAGTATCCGAGTCGATGCAGATGTCCTGCACTGGTTCAAACAACACGGGAAAGGCTATCAGCGGAAGATGCAAGCCGTACTCCGTACCTATATGGAAGCGCATAAACACGACTCGCCTGGATAGGGAGACTTACGGCTGTTACAGATTTGAGTCTCTGGTTCGCAATCAGGGTTTACGATGGGGCGACCGTTTTCGGCGAAGCTCGCTGTACCCGCGGCTTGCGGGCGTAGGTCAAACCATGTTTTTTGAGCTTGCGGATAATCGTGGTGCGGTGAACGCCGAGCGCGTCCGCCATGGCATACACGTTGCCCTGGTGTTCCTCACAAAATGTTCGCCAGTGTTGCGCTTCTTCAGCCTCGGACTCTGTGCCGCGCGGGGGAGGTGTGACACGGGGGGAGAGAGACGTTGAACTGTGGAGGGTTGGAATAAGTTCTGGAGCGAGCATCTGGAGCGTGATTTCGCCCGCGGTCTGGCCACTCTCCGATGCGATCTGCCACACCACGTTCTTCAGCTCACGAATATTACCGGGGAAGGGAAGGGCCTGGACATGTTCTATGAGCTCGGGATGCAGCGTCAGGGCAGTTGCGTTCTTCTGGTTAAACTCCGTCAGAGTCGCGTTTATCAAGGCTGGAATATCTTCAGGATGTTCCCGCAAAGGCGGCAGGTCAATCCGGTTCATGGCTAAGCGGTAATACAAATCGTTCCGCAAGGTCTGTTCTTGCAGTAATGTCTCGGGCTGTCTGTTCGTGGCCGCTAAGAAACGCACGTCTATTTTCACTGTCTGTTCCGCTCCAAGGCGACGAATCTCTTTGTCTTCTAAAACGGTCAGTAGCTTGGCCTGCATCTCGACCGGCATGTCGCCAATCTCATCCAAAAAAACGGTCCCGCCCTGACCCATCTCAATGACTCCACGGCGGCCTTTTCGTTTCGCCCCGGTGAAGGCGCCTTCCGCATAACCAAACAATTCGGCTTCAATCAGCGAGGCGGGCAGACTGGCACAATTCACGTGAATAAAAGGGCCGCTGGAGCGCGGACTCATGGTATGGATGTACTGGGCTAACAGGCTCTTGCCCACGCCGGTTTCACCCGTCAAGAAGATGTTCCCCCCTAAGCGAGCGAGCCGGAGCGCCCGTTCAAAGACCCGGCTCAGGCTCTCGCTCTGGTAGACGATATCCTGACCTAACACGCGAGTGTGGAGGGCACTGAGCTGTTCTTGGTATAACGCAGTGCGCTGTTCGAGTTCGCCGATTTTCTCTCGAGCGGCGAGCAGGTCGGTTGAGGCGTGAACGGTCAGGACAATGTAACGCAGCCTGTCCGCATTGTCTCGGATATAGTGCTCGGCAGAGATGAGCTGGGCACCATTCTCCATCCGCGCATAGCTATAGCGTGGCTGAGTCGTGTCTGTGACACGCCCATTCTCCCGAACCATTGCCCAGAATGAGTCTTTGACCCACTCCGGGTTTACGCTTGCGTGAATGCTGGGCAGGCTCGCCATTTCTTTGGTCTTGAGACCGACCAACTGATTTGGTGTGAGGTCGGCGAGCTGGTAGAGCTTATCATTTGCCCAGACCACCGTCCCAGTCTGGTCAATGATGAGCACTCCCACATCAAGCGCATTCAAGAAAAGCCCAAGCGTTGGCTCCTCTGGAAAATGTTCGACCATACGCCCCGTTCTTGGCACATTCCAGCCAGGAGAACAAGCGGAAATACGGGGCCTCGATAGCTCTTCCGGGAGTTGTTCTTACTCGATTGTCATAATCGAGGGTTCGACCGCTCAGTGCTCGGCGTATCGGCAGGCGGGTCGCACTCAATATGCAGTTCTTTGAGACCGCGGATCACGGGGTTGATGGCGTAGCGGAAATCGTTCTTGCCCTCGGCCAGACGTATGGTCCCCAGCCGGTTCAGGAGGGCCTCAAAGGCGACTTTCCCTTCCAGGCGCGCCAACGAAGCACCCAGACAGAAATGCACCCCCGCGCCAAAGGCTACGCTCATCCTGGCATTCGGCCGCCGCACGTCAAACCGGTCCGGGTCCGGAAACTGCTCGGCATCCCGGTTGGCCGCACCATACATGACCGCCACCCGAGAGCCTTTGGGCAGCCGGACGCCATCCACCTGGGTGTCTTCTTTGACCGTCCTGAACAGACACTGGACCGGGGATTCGATCCGCATCGCTTCTTCAACGAAGTTGGGAATCCGGGAAGGGTCTGCCGTTACCAAGTCCAGTTGCTCCGGGTGTTGGAGCAGCAGGGCCAGGCCGCTACTCAGCAGATTGATCGTGGTGTCGTTACCCCCCAACAGGATGATGTCGATCATGCTGATCAGCTCTTCGGTCGTCAGCGAGCGACCCCCGAATTTTTCCACCGAGGCCGTTACCATATGGGAGATCAGGTCGTCGCGGGGTTCTGCCCGGCGCGCTTCGATCTGATGAAACAGATAGTGCTGAAACTCCACTGCCAGGCGTACGCAGGCGAGTTCCCGCTCGTGGCTGATCATGGTCCCGCCCATGCGTTCGATCCGGGCGTCACACCACCGCTTCACCTGGGGAATATCTTCCTCCGGTAGGCCCATCAGCTCGGCAAACACGTAGAGCGGAAAGGGTTGGGCAAACTGGCTGACAAACTCGATCTCGTTACTCTCAAGGCAGGTGTCAATCAAGCGGTTGGCGATCTCCTTTAAGCGGGGTTCGAGCGTTTTCACACTCTGGGCGGAGAAGGGCCGGTTGACCACACTCCGATAGCCGGTGTGCTCGGGTGGGTCGGCCTTGCTGAGCACATTGACGGCCGGCCAGCCCTGGGCCTCGATCTCCCGAATCTCCGGGGTGTCCCGGGTGAGTCCTTCCGTGAGGCCATGGACCGAAAACAGCTCCGGATGCATCAGGACATATTCGACATCGCGGAAGCGGGTCATGATGAACATGGTGGTGTCGGGCAATTGATAGACGCCTCGCCGTCGCAGTTCGACGAAGACCTCGTAGGGGTCTTCCAACACCTCAGGCACGAAGGGGTCTAAATTCGTCTGGTTCGGCATCTCTCCTCCCCGAAGAACAAACGATTCGGTCGCGGCCCGCCTTGACATGGGTTCGAGGCTGACGACTCGTGTTCGCTTATACCGATAAAACTATCGAGCTGCCAGATCGCCGAGGATAGGGCACGTCACGTCAACCCCAACTCGTCCGTCCCGCCATCTTTTTATGCACCGAGGACCAAGAGCGACGCATAATTACTCGGATGAAGCAGCTTGAAGGGCAGGGGGTCATGTCTGTCACATCGTCATCTCGTCCAGGAAGTGGCGACGCGGCATAAACATTTTTCTTGACCGACCTAATGCTAACATTTATGTTAGTTCAGTGCTTGAGGTTCAGGAATACCAGACCGACGCTGGTGTCAGTCCTTTTACGCGCTGGTTCGATCGTTTGCCTGCTCCTGCTGCTCTGAAAGTGCG
Organism: Candidatus Binatia bacterium; assembly: GCA_022824615.1. GTDB lineage: Bacteria > Desulfobacterota > Binatia > Bin18 > Bin18 > Bin18. The sequence goes on from JAJDZM010000274.1 coordinate 57,818, forward strand.
AACCGCGATTGCCCGAATGGAAGCAGGGAGCCTCTCCAATACTAAAAGTGTTGGTAGAGGCGTTTCGGAATGCCGGATTGATTTCGGGCCAGGCTACCGAGTGTATTTCGGCAGGGTAGGAACGCAAGTGATCCTCCTGCTAGGGGGAGGGACGAAGAAACGACAACGACAAGACATTGCCGCGGCTCAGAAGCTGTGGGCTGCTTATAAAGCGAGTCAGAGAAAGGGTTCATAAGATGGCACTCACTCGTAATTTTAAGGACACGGTCATGGCTCGTGCTCAGCGTGATCCGGAGTTCCGCGAAGGATTGTTGACGGAAGCCATTGAGTGTTTTCTCAAGGGGGACCTTGCGACGGGAAAGATTCTTCTGCGGGACTACATCAATGCGACGATGGGCTTCCAGAAACTCGCCCGTGTGACGGGCAAGAAAGATACGAGCTTAATGCGTATGCTTGGCCCCAAGGGCAATCCAGCCGCCAGCAACCTCTTTGAGCTTGTAGCGGCGTTACAGAAACACGAGGGCGTCCGCTTTCAGGTTACTCCGCAGCGTGACGTACTCGGTAGATCCGTATGACTTGCCTTTACGTCCACATCAGAGCGGCAATAGAGCGTTGTTCTTCTCCCAATGCGTTTGCAGAGACCGCTGTTACTTCCTCACGCTTGGGTCGCACTCGATGTGCAATTCCTTGAGATCACGGATAATGAGGTTGATGGCGTAGCGGAAGTCGTTCTTGCCCTGATTCAGTCGTATCTCTTACGTCTCCGCTCGAATCTGCTCATACACCTCGTTCAGCAGATGGGTGCTGACCGCCTCGCGGAAGCTGTCCTCATTCATAAACTTGGCGGTAATCTCCTCGTTCTGATCCATGCGGTCGAGAAAGATGCCTTTGAGCGTTTTCTCAAATACATAGCCGAAATTTTCCAGCGTGTTCGCCAGTGCGGCTTGGCGCAGTTCATCACTGCTCAAGGCATCCTCGCGGATGGATTCAAAGAAGAGTTGATCGCCAGGCTTAAACTCGGTGCCGAAGCGGTCGTTCAAAATGTCGATGAGCTTGGAAAGCTCAACTGTATCGTCATGTGCTGTTCCGGTTCCCACATCTGTGGGGCCGGAGATAGGTTCTTGCTGCCCGGCATCCAGCGGAATCGAGCCTTCGCTGATCTTTTGGAGACGGTAGAACTTCAAGGCAACTTCATCATCGAAGTCGTAGACCGGTCCCCGGTCGCCCCTGGGCAACTTGGTAAGCAGCAATCGGATATAGGAATACCGTTGCTCCAGGTCTGAATCCTGAAACGGGATCACCTGGGCCATGAAGGCGTACAGATTCCGGAACGCGGTCAACTCCTTACGAAACTCCTCCCGAACGTCTTCTTCCAGTTCGTTGAATCGTCCGACCGCAGGGTCGATGCAAGCATTCAAGCGAGCGTGGTCCGCAGGAGTCTGGTTGCGTTTCGGCTTATAGAAGACTCGGCAGAACTCTTCGACCTCGGTCTGATAATAGACCTGACGCGCGTCGAGCTTCGCCTGGAGTTCATAGAGCTGCCGCACTTCCACCTGCTCGCCGATGACCGCCTGCTCGTAGTAAGGCTGGAAGGCGTCGTGAATGTCGTCGGCCTCGTTCACAAAGTCGAGGACAAAGGTCTCTTCCTTGCCGGACGCCGTGCGGTTGAGACGCGACAGCGTTTGCACGGCCTGAATACCGGCAAGTCGCTTGTCCACATACATGGTGTGCAGGAGCGGCTGGTCGAAACCGGTTTGATACTTCTCGGCGACGATCAGGATTTGGTACTCGTCGGTGCCAAACCGTTCCGGCAATTCCTTTTCCTTGATGTGTTTGCCCTTGTCGTCCACATTCATACCGACTTCGGTATACTCCACACCGGGCACGTCGGGGTCCGTGACCGTGCCGCTGAAGGCTACCAGTGTCTTGATGTCCTGATAGCCCTTCTCTGCGATATACGTATCGAAGGCCAGCTTATACTTGACGGCATGCAGGCGGCTGCCGCTGACCACCATAGCCTTGGCCCTCCCGCCGATTCGGTGTCTGGTGAAGCGCTGGAAATGCTCAATCATGACCTCCGTCTTCTGTGCGATATTGTGCGGATGCAGGCTCATGAAACGCGCCAGCGCTCGTGCAGCCTTACGCTTATCCACCTTGGGATCGTCTTCAATGGATTTGACTAGACGGTAGTAGGTTTTATAGGTCGTGTAGTTTTGGAGCACGTCGAGGATGAAGCCTTCGTCAATGGCCTGCCGCATGCTGTACAGATGGAAAGGCTCGGGTTTGCTGTCTGCACCGGGATGGCCGAAGACTTCCAGGGTTTTGTACTTGGGCGTAGCCGTAAACGCGAAAAAGCTGATATTGGGCTGCTTGCCGCGCTTGAGCATGGTCTTGACGATCTCTTCTTCGTGATCGAGCAGCCCGTGCTGCTTGCGGTATTCCTGCGCCGCCTCCTTCACATGGGCTTCAGCGAGGACCCCCTTCATCTCGGTTGCCGTCTCACCACCCTGGGAGCTGTGCGCTTCGTCGATGATGACGGCGTACTTCTTCTTGCCCAGTCCGCCCATTTTCTCGGTTGCATAGGGAAACTTCTGCAAGGTGGTGATGATAATGGGTACGCCCTTTGAGAGCGCATCGGCGAGCTGGGCCGAGTCGATGTCAATCTTCTGTACGACGCCCTGTTTGTGTTCAAACTGGTAGATGGTGTTCTGGAGCTGCTGGTCAAGAACTACACGGTCGGTCACGACAATGACCGAGTCGTAGACTTTCTCGTCTTTATCCGTGTAGAGCGTTGCCAGGCGGTGGGCCAGCCAGGCAATGGAGTTGGATTTGCCACTACCGGCAGAATGCTGGACGAGGTAGTTGTTGCCGGTCCCGTTATCGCGGGCGTGTAGGACGGTCTCACGCACGCAATCGAGTTGATGGTAGCGGGGGAAGATCATCGTTTCCCGCTTGACCCGCTTTCCGTTGATATTCTTTTCGTCAACCTGAAGGTGGATGAAGCGGTGCAGGATATCGAGGAGGCTATGCCGTTCCAACACACGCTCCCAAAGATAGGCAGTCTTATAACCGTCCGGGTTGTCCGGGTTGCCCGCCCCACCACGGCCCCGGTTAAAGGGCAGGAACCGGGTATTCTTCCCGTCGAGGCGGGTGGTCATGTGAACCTCGTCGGTATCCACCGCAAAATGGACGAGCGCCCGTTTTTTGAACTGGAGGATCAGATCGGTGGGATCGCGGTCGGTCTTGTACTGGTGAATGGCACTACGCCACGTCTGCCCGGTCATGGGGTTCTTGAGTTCCAGCGTGGCGACCGGGATGCCGTTCAGCGCCAGCGTCACATCAAGCGTGTTGCCGTGCTTGGGCGAATAGCGTAACTGCCGGACGACGCTGAGGTCGTTGGCTTGGTACAACGCCTGCGTCTCGGGGTTCATCCCGCTGGCCGGTGCAAAATACGCGACCCGGAACAGCTTGCCGAAACACTTGAAGCCGTGACGCAGCACGGCAAGACAGCCTTCGTGGTCTGAGTCCAGCGCCTGGCACAGCGCGTCGAGCAGCGTGGTTTCAGCGCTGTCCTTCTGGATGCTTTCCAGGTACTCCCATTCCTTGGGTTGTGATTGCTTGATGAAGGCCAAAACGTCCTGGGCAAAGACGCCCCGGTCCAAGTCGAAGGCGTCACGGCTGCCCGTACGATAGCCGCCCGTGGTGGTCAGGGAGTGTTCGATAGCGGTTTCAAAGGCGTGTTCGGTGTGTTGGCCGGGCATCAGGCGGCTTCCTTGCGAACGTCGATTTTGCCGGTGACTGCGGCGGAGATAAGGGAGGTACGGTATTCGCGGAGGAGGGTGGTAGATTTTTTGATTTTTTCGATTAGCGCGTCAATTCGCGTTGTTTCGCGGTTGAGGAAGGCAGAAATGGCGCGTTGCTCCTCATAACTTGGTAGCCATATCCAGAATTTTCTCAAGTCAGCTTGAAATAGGTGGGGCACACCTTGCCCATCCTTAACTTGCTGAATAATGCTCTGAGTGTAGGGGCAGGTCATTATCCAATACAAAAAGCTGCTATTTAGATTCGGCTTTGGACGCAGGACAGCAATTGAACTATTCACAGTGGCCGGAGCAGGGAGATTGCGTACTACATTTGTTGTCCCGAGAGTCGAACCATCCTTTGCAATCAAGACATCTCCAACTTCGAGCATAATTTCTGGAGACTCAAGATATCGCTCCTTGGTAATATAATTGACGTCGTCAAAATCGATATGGCGATTCTTAATGTTGGGCGTTGATAGGAAAATAAAGCCCTCATCTACATATTCGTCAGCTTTGAGTCCCTTCCAACCCAATCTTGCCTTCACGCTTGCATGAAAACCCAACTTTGAAATGGACCATCCTTCGGGGACTGGTC
>JAJDZM010000089.1 GCA_022824615.1 Candidatus Binatia bacterium
GCGTCGCCCACAATCTTCAGCGGTGGTTCGCTCCAACTGCCGTCCTGTTGTGGCCCGCCAAAGCTGTTGGGCTCGTAGTACGCATCGGTGTTGGCATGCTTAGTTTCAAAGAAGCGCATCGCCCCGTCTTTATGGTAGTGATGCACGGGACATTTGGGCGCATTGACCGGGAGCGCCTCGTAATGCGTACCCAAGCGGTAACGGTGGGCGTCCGCATAGGCGAAGATCCGCGCCTGCAATACCTTATCCGGGGAAAATCCGATCCCCGGTACGATATTAGACGGAGAGAATGCGGCCTGCTCGATCTCGGCAAAGTAATTGTCCGGATTACGGTTGAGTTCCAGCACGCCAACATCAATCAGCGGATAGTCGGCGTGCGGCCACACCTTGGTCAGATCGAAGGGATTATAGGACGTTTTCTCCGCGTCTTCCTCTGGCATGATCTGGACCTTCAGATCCCATATGGGATAGTTCCTCCGTTCGATCGCCCCGAAGAGGGCTTCCTGGTAGGACTCCCGGGTCTGGCCGATCACCTCGGCGCTCTGGGCGTTGGTATAGTGGCGATGTCCTTGTTGGGTTTTGAAATGGAACTTCACCCAGAAACGCTGGTCGTCCACATTGATGAAGCTGAAGGTGTGAGAACCGTAGCCGTTCATATACATAGGCGCCGTCGGGCAGCCGCGATCGGACATGAGAATGGTGACCTGATGCAGCGACTCGGGCGATTGCGACCAGAAGTCCCACATCGCGGTCGGACTGCGCAGGTTTGTTTTTGGATGTCGTTTTTGGGTGCGGATAAAGTCCGGGAATTTATACGGATCGCGAATAAAGAACACCGGGGTGTTATTCCCGACCAGGTCCCAGTTGCCTTCCTCAGTGTAGAATTTCACCGCAAACCCGCGCACGTCGCGCTCGGCATCCGCGGCCCCCAGTTCGCCGGCCACCGTAGAAAACCGGGTGATAACCTCGCATTCCGCACCCGGCTGGAGACACTGAGCCTTAGTGTATGAAGAGATATCGTGCGTCACCCGGAACGTCCCATACGCCCCCCAGCCCTTGGCGTGGACTACCCGCTCGGGGATGCGTTCCCGATTCTGATGGGCCAGCTTTTCGATCAGTTGGTAGTCCTGCAACAGGACCGGGCCGCGCTCCCCGGCGGTCAGGGCGTTCTGGTTATCAGCCACCGGCGCGCCAGCGCTTGTCGTCATGACCGGACAGCGTTTCTTAGACATGTTTTTCTCCTCTCCTCACTGTGATGCTAGCTCCAGTATAGGAGGGATGCTTAATAAATAAAATTGATAATTTTTACTATTATGATAAATTTTATCTATGAATATATCGTTCCGGCAACTGGAATATTTTGTAGCTGTGGCCGAATGGCTGAGCTTTCGAGACGCCGCCGATGCCTGCTTTGTCACCCAGCCCGGCCTGAGCGCTCAGCTCAAGGACCTTGAGCGGCTGTTGGGCGTACAGTTGTTCGAGCGCAGCCAACGCACGGTGCTTCTCACCCCAGCCGGGGAAACCCTATTGCCGCTCGCGCGCGGTATTCTCACGGCAAGCGACGAATTCGTTGACCTGGCCCGTAGCCTGATCCAGCCCCTTACCGGAACCCTGCGGCTCGGGGTGATTCCAACCGTGGCCCCTTACCTCCTGCCAAAGACGTTGCCGACCCTGCGCCAGCGCTATCCGCAACTTCAGGTCCGGCTGCACGAAGATCTGACCCCCCGGCTGCTGGAGTTGCTGTCCCACGGCAAGCTCGACCTCCTCTTGGTAGCGCTCGAAGCCGACCTCGGCAACGTATCGACCCTAGCGCTGACAACCGACCCTTTTGTGCTTGCCGTCCCGACACGACACAGACTCGCTAAGCGGAAACGTGTGACGGAGGGTGATATTGCCGGTGAACAGGTGCTGTTATTAGACGATGGACACTGATTACGGGACCAAGTGCTGACCGTGTGTCACACCAGTGGTGCCAGCGAGATTGGGGACTTTCGCGCCAGCAGCCTGAACACCCTGATTCAAATGGTCGCGGGCGGAATCGGGATTACCCTGTTGCCCCGGCTCTCGTTAGAGGTCGAGGTGCCGCAGCTTTCACAGATTGTTACTCTGCCCTTTCGGAAGCCCGAACCAGGCCGGACCATCGGCCTCGTCTGGCGGACCACCTCACCCCGGGCACACGAGTTTCAATTGCTGGCCAAGCTTTTGGTCCCGTAACCCGGCCCGGTTCTTGTAACGCAACTCGATTGGTGCGGTCTTACTCCGGCACTTCCAGTTTGAAGACACGGGCGGCGTTGAGGCCGAGAATTTTCTCGCGGCTTGCTTCCGACAAAGTATCCATCTGGCGCTCAATGCTGACGGCCGAGTACGGCCAACTGCCTTCGTGGTGCGGATAGTCGTTCGACCACATGAAATTATCGACCAGGTTCAACTCTTCGGCCAGGAGCAACGTGGAGCGGTCGTTCATGAAGGCCGAGAAACAATTGCGCCGATAATAAAAACTGGGCGGTTCGGGCAGGGCCGGACGCACCCACATATGGTGGACTTTATGGGCGTAGTCGAGGGTTTCGACCATCCAGGGTACCCAGCCAATCCCACCCTCGATAGAGCCGGCTTTGAGGCTGGGATGGCGCTCGAACACGCCCGAGGAGATCAGGTGCACGAGCGGATCCATGACGGTCGACATCGAGTGCGAAACATAGTTAATCAGCGCCCCGCCATTGCCCCCGACCGCGCGCGGGTCGCGCCCGGTCGAGACGTGGAAGGTCATGGGCAGGTCCACTTCTTCGATTAGCGACCAGAGGGGCTCGAACGATTTGTCGTTGTATTGCAGCTCACCCTCTTTGAGTGGACCGAAGATGGGTTTATTCGGCATGGTGAGTCCCTTGAAGCCGTGCTCCGCGGCCCACCGCACTTCAGCCATGGCTCCTTCAAGATCGCCGGTGGCAATCATGGCCATGGGCATGAAGCGCGTCCAGTGAGCGCCAAAAGTCTCCAGCGCCCAGCGGTTCCAGGCCCGGAACATCGCTCCCTGAAAAACCGGGTCGGGCGTGCCAAAGGCCAGCAGGCCCTTGTTCGGAAAAATAATCTCGGCGTCAATGCCATCCGCGTCTGCGTCGGCCAGACGCTGTGTGATGTCGGTGCCGGCATGGTTGCGGCGCAGATCTTCGGCCTCAAAGCGCTTTGAGTAGGGCTGAAACATGTCGATGTCTTCAAACGACTCCAGCGCCGGCAGGTGTTTTTCATAATTGCGGCCGGGTTTGACCAGAACGGGCTTCATGCCCTCGCAGATCGTCCACTGCGCGCCGTCCTCGTCAATCTTCATCCGTGGAATGCGATGGAGATATTTTTTCTCAATACGCTTTTCCAGATAATCGTTCGGTTCGATCCCGTGCGTATCGACCGAAACCATATAGTATTTATGCGGGTCGCCAGCGTGCGCGGTCCGCGCCCAGCCGGCATGACCCGGGGTCTGTTTGCGCCATTCGTTGCGTGGAGATGCTGCTTGAGAATCTATTACTGCCATCGCGTCCCTCCTGAATACGGGCCAAACATACCAAGGAACGCATAAACCCGACAAGCCGGAGCGGCACGGTACTCACGGGGGTGAATACCGTCGCCCGATTTATGGCTCCGGCTGGAGCAGCGTCTTGTGTTCCGTCACCGACAGAATCTTGTCTCGGGAATACAGAACGGGGAAATATTTGCCCTCGGCCCACAGGCCGGACAGGTCCCGATACTGCGCCTGGGCGGGGTCGCCAGCCTGTCCGGGCGTATTGATGCCCAACGACCGGTCCCAGTTGCTGGGGTCGGCAATCAACCGAAAAGAAGCCCCCACGGTCTGCATGTCCTCGCTGCCGGTGTTATTGACCGTAAAGCTGTCCCCGCCGCGCGGAATGGGCCCAACGTCGAGCTGTGCTCGGAGTTCGGCGTTCACCGCATCGCTCAGCATGTGTTTAATGACGATGTGGTGATAGGCGGTTTGACCATAGGTCCAGTTGTTCATGTCCGGGCCAAAGCGAGTGGCGAGGGAGCGGACGGCGGCCTCGAAACTTTCACGTATGAACCGGTCTCGCCCGGCGAGTGGGTCAGGGCCGTAGCTGCCATCCGGAGCGAGGAGGCTGTTGATGAGCGGGGTGACAACAATACTCGCAAATGATTCCTGGAGAGCGGCCGGGACGTGCGTATTCCGAAATTGCTCCCACAGCTGGCGCTGCCAAGCAGCATAGATTCCGGCGGCAATAGAATCCTTGTCCAGCACGAAATCCCAGGCACACAGCGTGTTGAGCGCCGCCTGAACGAGTGGGTCTTCTGCCCAGTCCTTGTCCAGAGCGCGCAGAAACGGCACCAGCAAACGCGCCGGAATCGAGTATTCGTCGCTCTGGAGTTGCATCATCTCGCGAGCCGTCAGGTTTTTACCCGCGGCAAGGACTTCCTCAATCCGGGCAAACCGGTACGGCTCCAGCCAGTAATAGCTGATCGGATAGGGATAGTTGGACGGCAGGTTCTCCTGGTTTGCGGTTGCGATAAATCCCTGCGGGGGATTCAGGACGTGCGGCAACTCGCGAATCGGCAGATAGCCATCCCACTCAAAGCGCCCATCCCCCGGCACGGGCACCAAGCCGTTCCAGTTGGGCCGGAGCGGCACCACGCCGACCGCCTGCCAGCCGATATTGCCCTGCCTGTCCGCCCAGACCATGTTCTCTGACGGGGCGCGGGAATAGGCACACGCCTCGCGGAACTCCGGCCAGGTTTTGGCCTGGTCCATCCGCAGGCTGGCCAGATAGGGTACCCCACCGATATCGAGCCAAGCGGCCCGCAGCCCAAAAGCCAGGTGCCGCTCCGGGTCTTCGGCCAGGATGGGGCCGTGCCGGGTGTACCTCAGTTCGGCCGCGGCGGCGTCCTGGCCTTTCACCGGGATCGCCTCGTGGAGAATCCGCATGTCCTCCCATTCCCCCCGGTACCAATACTGATGCGGGTTGTCCGGATTAGTCTTATACACATACAGGTCTTCGGAGTCGGTCGGGAAAATCGTCAGCCCCCAGGCTCCCTGCTCGTTATGTCCGATAGAAACGCCGGGCAGGTGAGGCTCGCCCCCACCAATCACGTTCCAGCCGGGCGCAACCAGATGCACCCAGTAGCGCAGCGACGGCGCGGTAATCGCACGGTGCGGGTCATTGACCAGGAGCGGCTGTCGAGAGAGCGTTTTAGTGCCGTTTACCACCCAATTATTACTGCCCTCGTCTTGGGATACGCTCTTCCCGGGGAAGGTCTGGCCAGCGGCCTGATGAGTTGCATCAGCGGTTTCCGTAGCCCGATGCTGTGGATCAACAATGTCTTCAGGAGAAAAGACGACCCCTTCGCGCGCGGCTTGATAATACTTGAGGACATCACCGGGAATGGTCGCCACATCGAGCCCCTCGGCCACAGTCAGGTCGGGTGTACCGGGGTGCAAATGGAGCATCGCCCGGATCGCTTCGGGCTGCATGGTTTGCAGCGCCTGGGCGATCAGAACCTCGGTTTCCAGGTTCAGAAAAATTCCACCGATACGCGCCAGCACGATGTCCGGGGTCCAGGCTTGGGGGGTAATGCCGAGCAGGCCGAACTCAAGGGGTAGCAGGTCCGGTTGTTCCTGGGTCTGCCGAATATAGGCGTTAATGCCCTCAACAAAAGCGGCGATGATCTCTTTCCCGTCCGGGTGATAGTACTGGCACTCCTGGTCCAGATCACCGCGAAAACGCAGCAGCCGGGCGCCGATGTCGCGGGCCAGGGCTTTGGGGCCTTGAATCTCGGCCATTGTGCCGGTGACACGCCGGCGCCAGATCTCAAGTTGGAACAGGCGGTCGCGGGCTGCGTTATAGCCTTGGGCAAAAAACAGGTCATGCTGGTTCTTGGCATAGATGTGGGCAATACCCCAGCGGTCGGTCAGGATTTCGACCGGCTCGTGGAGCCCGGAGAGGCGCAGTGTTTCCATTCCATCCTCCTGAACGCTTGTCTGAGGCACGACCGCGGCGCGACCCAGGGACGCAGAGAGCCAAGTGAGGACACACAAGAAGAGGACAAACAAAGATGCAGTTTTTGCAGTCATCGACATAGTCGTTCCTGTCACCTGCTCGCCTAGTCTTGGTTACGCCTCATCAACAGGCGGTAATACGTCCGGTGTGATTTGATAGCCGTCCGCCAGGGCGTTGGTGCTGTTGAACAGCGCCACAATGGCCATGACTTCCCCCAGCGTTTCGGTGTCGCAGCCCAGCTTCCGCAGGGCCGCGGTGTGGGAGTTAATACAATAGGCACAGCCGTTGGTGGCGGAAACGGCCAGGGCAATAATCTCCCGCGTCTTGGGATCAAGGGGCGATTCCCGTCCGCTGGCCTCGGGGTGCATGAGCGCTTTCAGCCGGGCCCAGATCATCTCCAGATTGTCCGGGTGGCTGGCCAGTACCCGCCAGAAATTCGGCACCGCCGGAATACCCTTGGTGGCTTTGATGTCAGTATAGATCTCCGCGACTTTACCGCTGGCTTCTTCTTCCGTGACCATGCGCACGGTTGCAGTGCGTGTCATAGCACTCCCTCCCTCACACCTTCAGATTGCTGCGCTCAGGGTGTCCCAAAAAGAGACAGAAAGAAAGGGCGGATGGCACCGGGAGAGTTGCGGCCTTGGCGGAAATTCCGTACAGCAGTCTCTAAGGAGGCTGTACATATGGCGATTCTGATTACTGGGGGCACCGGGTTTTTGGGCCGGCATTTGACACGACATCTGGTTCAGTCAGGAGAGCAGGTCGTTATTCTCGATGCCGTCCCGAACCGACAGGCGGTCGCGGACGTGACCGACCAGGTGAAGGTCTTTCAGGGCGATGTGATGGAAGTGACCGCCCTCATGGACGTGATCCAACGCAACAAAATCGAGGGCATTATTCACCTCGCCTACTATCTGGGGACGGGCAGCATACGCAATCCGCTGCCGTCGATCAATGTGAATTGTATCGGCACCACCAATATCTTTGAGGCCGCCCGGCTGAGCGGCCTGAAGCGCGTCGTGTATATGAGCTCGGTCGCGGTCTTTCCCGAACGCACGGCCAGCACCGCCCCGGAGTTGAGCGAAGACGATCCGCCGGCTCCGTCCACCAGCAACCAGGCCGGCCTGTACGGTGCGTGCAAATTATTCAACGAACATACCGCAGACTACTATAACCACGCCTATGGCATGGACTTCATTGCCATCCGGCCGACCTCGGTGTTTGGCGAGGGGCGCGGCCAGCGCCGGGGAGCGGCAGGGGATCATTTTATGGTAGCCCCTGAGCTGGCCCTGCTCGGCAAGCCGGTGGTTATGCCGCAGGACGAGCAGATTGCCGACTGGCTCTATGTTGCCGATGCTGCCGAGGTCTTTCGCCGGGCGTATCATATTGAAAACCCGCAATCCCGCGTCTTCAACATGGCCGGTCCCAGCCGCAAGACAGGCGAGATCACGGCCTATCTGCGCGAGTTGCTGCCCGACGCCAACATCTCGGTTAGCGATAAACCCGTGGCTATGACCTCGCTGGTCAAAACCGACCGTCTCCGCACCGAACTGGACTTCACACCCAAGTACACGGTCGAGGACGGCATCCTGGCCTATTTGAACGATGTGCGCAAACGCGAGGGAATGCCGCTGGAACCACGCTAGGGTCAGCTTGGTGAAGGAGCGCTGGAGAGAGGGATTATCGGAAAATTAGAGGGTACCTATGGATTTCGGAGTTGGCTTTCAGTCGCATATTCACAACGGATGGAAACACGCCTTGCTGGCCGAGCAGATGGGGTTTACTCATGCCTGGTTTGTAGACTCGCAGATGCTCACTTCGGACGTGTATGCCTGCATGACCCTGGCCGCCGCGCAGACAAAAACGATCCGACTCGGGACCGGCGTCACCATTGTTGGGACGCGGATTCCACCTGTCATTGCGCATTCGATTGCCACCGTTAATCAGCTTGCGCCCGGTCGGGTGATTCTCGGTCTGGGTACCGGCCATACGGCCTGGCGGACCATGGACATGCCGCCGGTTTCGCTTACGGAGTTCCGGCACGCGGTCGAGGTCTGCCAGGGTCTGCTCCGGGGCGAGACGGTCCCCTATCACGAACGTGGCCGGCAGAGCCGGATTCGGTTCATGGATGTCGAGCACGGCTATATTAACACGCGAGATCGAATCCCCATCTATCTGGCGGCCTCGCATCCCAAGGCCCAGGCTCTGGCCGGGGAGCTGGGCGACGGCCTGTTGACCCTGAGCCTGCTCTCGCCCGAATCGCTCACCCGCAATCTGGCGGCAGTCGCCCAGGGCTGGGAGGGACGGGACGGCGGAAAGCCGTCCGACTTTAGCGTGGTCACGCTCGGCATCTCCTGCGTGCTGCAACCTGGCGAGGCCGTGAACAGTCCGCGCGTGCTATCGCGGGTCGGCCCACGCATTGCGGTGGCCCTGCACTACGCCTATGAAGTCGCCAAACAGGGCAAAACGGTGCCGCCTTTTTTACAGCCCTTTCTGACTCCGGACTACCAGCGCTATCTGGACGACCGCTGGGAAGACATTCATGCCACGCACTCGCGCTTTCTGCATCCGGGCGAGGAAAAATTCATTACCCCCGAGGCCATTCGGGCCATGAGCCTGACCGGCTCGCGCGATGACATCCTCGAACGCCTCCATCAGCTTGAAGCCGCCGGGCTTACCCAGATGGTTGTCTCCCCTCCGTGGGGCCTGGTGGAAGAAAGTATCGTGGAGTTCGCCCGAGAGGTTATCGGACCATACAAACAGCTACCCACTACCCACTACCCACTTACCCGAGGGGTTTGGAATCAGCGGCTGAAACCGCTACGCTGAGAGCCACTCTCTCGGAAGGAATGCAGATATAAATATGACGCAAGACGAAGCGGTACGCTATGAACAGGTCGGCCATATAGGTTGGCTGCGGCTCAACCGGGCGGAAAAGCTGAACGCCATGACACCCCAGATGTGGCAGGCGTTACAGGAACTCGGCCAGACCCTTGCCACTGAAGTACACGCGCGCGAAAACCAGTTACGGGCGCTCGTCGTGATGGGCGAAGGACGCGCCTTCTCAACCGGCATCGACACCTCGGCCTTTGGTGGCGTGGTTTTCAACGGACACGAACGTGAACCCATATCCGATTCTGGAGCCGACGATGATCCTATGGTGTCCATTATCCAGGGCTTTCAAGAAGCCTTCACCTGGCTTGAAGAAGCCCCCTATCCGACCGTTGCCGCGGTCCGGGGCTATGCTCTGGGCGCGGGTCTGCAGATGGCGCTGGCCTGCGATATCCGGGTGGTCGCCCGCGGGAGCCGGCTGGGCTTGCTGGAGCACCGCTACGGCCTCATCCCCGACCTGGGCGGAACCCAACGCCTGCCCCGGCTGATCGGCACCGGCAAGGCCAAGGAACTCATCTTCACCGCCCGGCAGATTGAGGCCGAAGAGGCGTATCGTATCGGTCTGGCCGAACAGCTCGTTGACGACGAGGCATTAGAAGCGGCCGTCACAGACCTGGCAGACCAACTGGCCAGCCAGCCGCCGCTGGCCGTGCGCCATGCCAAGCGGGCGATTGACGCCAGCCAGTATCTTTCCGTCCGTGACGGACTCCTGCTGGAAGCCAAGAGCCAAGCGGTCTGCATTCGCTCCCAGGATGCCAGAGAAGCGGTACGAGCGTTTATGGAAAAACGGACGCCCCGCTTCTCTGGACAATAAAAAGAGGCAGGACAGTACTAACCTGAGTTCGGGTTAAGCGAGGGGCAAGGGAGGACAAGCGCGGAGGTGGAGGGCAGGTTTCTTGGGCTGATGGCAGTAAGCAATAAGGCCGCAGAGGAGATTGACGAGGCAGGTGGTGGGACTGCGGTGGCGAGAGTG
>JAJDZM010000033.1 GCA_022824615.1 Candidatus Binatia bacterium
TCCGGTCCGGCTGCTCGCCATCCCGGAGGGTGCCTTGCAAGGATTTAACGACGAAGTCCTGGACGTCGATCACACCGAGTTTGCGCGGACCTGCGCGATTGACATACCAGGCCCGGAGACCGACCAACTCGGCGAACTCGCGCGTGAGTACGGGGTCTTCATTATGGCCCAGGCCAAGGCGCGGCATGAAGACTGGCCCAAGCTATTTTTCAATGTCGGCTTTATTCTCGATCCGGATGGCCAGCTCCTTCTCAAACACTATAAGATCTCCTCCCTGTTGCCGTGTGAGCGCTCGGTATCGCCCCACGATCTTTTTGACTGGTGGATCGAAAAATACGGACGTAACCTGGAGGCCTTTTGGCCGGTGGCCGACACCGAGATTGACCGACTCGGCATCATGATGGCCATGGAGGGTAACTACCCGGAGAACGGTCGGGGGCTGGCGATGAACGGCGCGGAGGTCGTCTACCGCGCCTCCCTGCCCGGCCCGTTCACCCAGAACGATATCTTTGAGATCTCCAACCGTGCCCGGGCGCTGGAAAACAATATGTATATTGTTGCTCCCAACATCGGAGGCTATCACCTCTACCCGGACAGCGAGACGCCGATTGACGCCGGTAGCGGTCAGTCCATGGTCGTGGATTACAAGGGAACCATCGTTGGCAAACAGCGTGACACCAACGGGTCGACCTATGTCAGGGGCGTAATCGACATCGAAGCCTTACGCCACCACCGGGCCAACGCCCAGGTCACGAACTGGATGAAAGATGTGCGGGCAGAAATGGCGCAGCTCATCTATGAAAAGCCGATCTATCCCAAGAATCGCTATATCGACAAAATCCCCGGGAACCACGCGCAGTACAAGGAAGAGGTCATTGACCAACAGATTGCCCTGATGCAAGCCCGCGACATCTGGAAAAAGCCGGCGAAGTGAGAGGGTAGGAAGGGGCTGACGTGCCAGATAGACGCAGGCAACAGTTACTCCGAAGACTGCTCTCCGGTTCAAGGAATGTCCGATTTACTGATGCAGCGGCGTGTGCAGAGGCGTTCGGGTTTCAACCCTCCCGCGTCAGTGGTAGTCATCATATTTATGTCCACCCAGCGGTCCCAGAACTCGTCAATCTGCAAAACGTCAAAGGTCAGGCAAAGCCGTATCAAGTCAGGCAACTCCTGGGACTCATCAAGCGCTATAACCTCCAGCTACAAGGATGAACCATGAAAGACTATCATATCAACGTTTTTTATAGCGAAGAGGATGAGGGCTATATCGCTGATATTCCCGATCTACCCCATTGTTCGGCTTTCGGTATAAGCCCGGAAGAAGCCTTGCAGGAAGTGCTCGAGGCGAAAAAAGCGTGGCTGGAAGCCGCCCACGCAACCTCCAAGCCTATCCCAGAACCCCGGTATCGACCGGTCATCTATCAGGCAGGCCAATAAGTTCAGATGCAAGCCCACGATATCTGGAAAAAGCCAGCGAAGTGAGGGCGGAGGAAGTTAAGGGTGGGAGGATGGATATGCCACTGGAAAGTTTGATGACCCTGGTGGAAAAGCTTCGCGAGCAGATCGACGCTCATGGCTCCTTGCTTCGTCAGAACGAGGCACTGACCCGCTACACGCTGATTGATCCCCTACTGCGGGAGCTGGGTTGGGACACCGAGAACCCCACCTTAGTAATACCTGAGTACAAAGGAGTTGGCGGATCGGCAGATTACGCCCTGTTCAGTGGTGATAAGCCTCTCATGATAGTGGAGGCGAAGAAACTGGACACGTCCCTGAGAGATGAAAAGGTTCTCATTCAAGGGCTCGCTTACTGCCAGAAGCGAGGAACGCGCTACCTTTCGGTCACCGATGGTAGACGCTGGGAAATCTATGAGCCCCACAGAGGAGGAGCTGTCCCCATCGACAAGAAGCGAATAGTCGAATTCGACTTGAAGAACGGGTCGGCTGCTGAGGTGTGCTCGAAGGCGCTGGTGTTACGGCGGTCCAACGTTGAGCGACTTTCCAATGCGGTGTATCTGTTGGAAGGCGAAGACGTGGCTGACGAAACGGTGTTGCGGCGGCCCAACATTGAGCGGCTTCCCGACTCACCTAGCCCACCGGAAGATCCGACTCCAAAGCATCAGCCTCCATCTCCCGGTCTGGATGAACATGAATGGCAACCAATTTCGGGGTTGAATCTACAAAAAGGCCACGCTTCTCCGAGAGAAGTCCGGTTTCCCGATGGTTTAGTCCGCCCATTGACTACGTGGAGAGAGCTGATGGACGAAGTCACGCGTTGGCTCGTAGACAGCAATTACCTCACTACAAGCAACTGCCCTATTCAGAAGCCACGCAGCAAATTCTATGTGGTATCTAGCACCCCTGTTCATCCGGACGGGAGAGAGTTCGGGAATCCTCATAGAATTGGGGGTGTAGAGTCATTGTATACCGAGGGGTTCTCTGGCCCCCAGGTCGCCGATATCGCTCGAACCGTCATCGAAGGCGTCGGCCAAGACCCAGAGAAATTCAAAGTCCGGTTTTCTCCACCATAGGGAAATCTGACGATGCGTCTAATAAGATGCGTCTAATAATGCACAATAATTTCCCGCGCAAACTCGACAATGCTCTCCTCAACATAGCCCCACGGCGGAGAGATCACCATTTGGGTCAGACCGGCGGCTTCTAGTTCTTTGAGGCGCGTAATCACTTCCTCTCTGGTTCCGGTCATACTCATGGCTCGAATCACCTCCGGGGTAATGAACTCTTCTTCGCCTGGCTGTAGAAACCGGGAGTGGGTCACATGAATATCATCCCAGCGTTCGTCCAGATACGCTCGGTATCGTGGCGTGAGAAACGGTTCAAAATAGGCGGGCGCGTTCTTGCCCTGCCGAACGACCTCATACGCATAGTGCAGCCCAACGGCAATCCGTGGCCCGACTCGGGCGAGGACCCGAGGGCTATCGAGCGTTTCGCCCGGACGCAGTACGCACGCGACACCGACAGTGACGACCGGATAATCTTTGTGTTGCCCTGACGATTGCGGTCTGCCCTTGGCCGCTTTCTCTAATGTCGCCGTCAGTGCGTCAGGAGTAATGGTACTCACCGTAATCAACCCATCACCGAGTTCTCCGGCCAAGGCCAGCGCCTTGGGATAGGAAGCAGCAAGATAAATCGGGACGGGATCGTTGACGTTAATATATCCGCGCTCGCGGTCGAGGAAACGGATCTGACTGCGACGGCCGCGATCGTGGCATTCAACTGCTTCTCCGCGCAGCAGTTTTCGACACACGTCGATAGTATGCCGGAATCTATCCAGGCGGACGGGCGGCATGCCCATGGTGCGCCAGGCAGTGTGGCCAGTCCCGAGGCCCAGAATGGTTCGGCCGGGCGCGAGTTGGTTCACCGTGGCGATCGAGTGGGCAATGACCGGGGCAATGCGGGTGCCGGCAATCGCCACGGCCGTCCCAAGCTGGATGGTACTCGTATGCTCAGCCGCCAGGGTCATACACGCATACACGTCCGAGGCCAGCATCTGGGTATCGACAAACCACGCGTTACTGAAGCCCATTTGTTCGGCCAGCACGGCATGCTTCCAGCTGTTTTGAATATGCGACTGAAAACTCACACCAAAGTTCATGGCAGCCCCTTACCCAATCTCAACGTCTTCGACAATAAACATGCGGGAGTTGGCGAAGTCCACGAACTTCGCCTCGTCCGGGCGGATAATTTCGAGATAGCGGGGATGGGTGAATGCCTTGCCAATATCCTCCACGCTGTCAAACCACAACTCAGCAATGCCATCGAAGGGCTCATAGTCTGACGGCGGGAAGCCTGGTATGGGAGCGCTGAGCGTATGACCCTGGACATATCTGCGGACGTATTGCCAGAACTCCGGCACGCTTCTCACCAGCGGACCGTGATTGTTTTTCCAGTAGTCCTGAAACTCGGCCACACTCATCCCGGCCTTGCGACGCGCGCACCCAATGAATTTCACCATACATTCCCCCCTCCATAAAAAATCAGGCAAAAAGAATCGTTGGCATGGTCGGGTAAATCCGTGTACGAGTCAAGTTGTGATCCCCGAAGGAGGACGTATGCCCTACGCGAACGATAACGGAGTCAAGCTGTGGTATGACCTGAACGGAACCGGCGAGCCGTTGGTTGTCAGCGGAGGATTCGGTCTTTTACACGACCAGTTCGCTTATATCCGTGACCTGCTCACTCCCCATCTCCAAATGATCGATTGGCATTACCGGGGCGCCGGCCTGTCCGACCGCGCCTGGCCCGGCGGTTATCCTTTTGATCGCTGGGTCGATGACTTGGGGGTGATTCTGGATCAGGCGGGTCTCGACACGGTCCATCTGTGGGGCACCTCGACCGGCGCTCCTCTGAATGTCCGCTTTGCCGCTCGATATCCCGAGCGGGTCAAAAGCCTTATCACCTACCCTGGTATTTCCTTTAGCCCCGAGAGCCGCCGCATGTTTCAGGTCTTTCAAGACGTGACCGAAGCGTTCGGATATGAGGCGCTGGGGCGCCTGACCCAATGGATAGGCAGCGCCGAGCACAATGTCTTCGGCGACCGGGCCAATGAGATCGCTCTTTTCGAAATCGAGTCTTTCAAGCGCAACTTCTCTATCCCGTCTTTGGCAAAGACGCTGGAGACTTTTGCCCACTGTGAACTGTCTGCCGATG
>JAJDZM010000162.1 GCA_022824615.1 Candidatus Binatia bacterium
CTGGTCAACTGGAATCGGCTCGGGGACGGGGTGCATACGGTGCGGGCGCTGGCCGACGGGGTGGAGTTTGCCCGCCGCACGTTCACCGTGACGACGTTGGGGGAAGAGTTTCGGCGGGGGCTGAGCCGGGCGGTGGTGGTGCCGGACTTCCCGGCGGTGGGGGCGGACACTACCCTGGTGTGGCAACAGACCCAACAAAACTTTGCCATTGCCCGCGCCCGGGTGCTCAGTCTGGCCGCCCCGGACCCGCTGCCCGGCTTCTTTGCCGACGTGCCCGGGATTGTGCGCCCCATCGTGCGCTACACGGGCGAAGCGCCCCTCTCCTTCGCCTTGCCTACCGCGCCCAGGGGCATGGAGATTGACCCGAGAAGCGGCACGATCGTCTGGACGCCCCCCGCCTCGGCCACCGGCCGGACCTTCGACGTCACGGTGGCAGTTGCGGGCGGAGACCTCTTCGCCACCGTCCATTTCCAGGTCTCCGTCCTGCGGGCCACCCCCGTACAAACCACCGTAACAAACGGGGAGTTGAGGGTCACGGACGGGGGGACCGACCTGCACGGGCTGCGGATCACCACCCCAGAGACGCGGCTCAGTCTGTCCGCCCTGCGGCTGGAGACAGTCGAGCGCGAGGCCGTCCTCGCGACCGTGCCGGCCGACCTCATGCTGCTCTCGGACTTCTTTGTCATCCGGGAGCTCTTTGCCCAGCCGGTGGAGTTGACCTTTCCGGTGGGAGCCCTGCCGGAAGGCACCGACATTCGGGACGTGGACCTGTACGTCTTCAGCGGGGAAACGCGCGGCGCCAGACCATTCTGGGGGCCAATCCTGGTGGACTGGCGCTATGAGCTGATTGACGGCGAGCCGGCGTATATCGTCTCGCTGGAGGGCTTGCAGGGGCTCTTCGTGTTTGGGCTTCCAGAGGCTAGTCCCGGGGGCCGGGCCCCGAGCCGGGCCGCCCCGGATGGTGGCGGCTAGAGCAGCGTCGTCCCGCCGGTGAGCCGGAGCGTTGCCGCGCCCCAGATCAGTGCCGCGGCCCAGACTATTGCCAGCAAGGTGGATTGTGCTCCCCAGCTGTGGGCGCGGGACGGCTTCGACGGCCCTAACTCTCCTGAGCTCGACTATAGACATCAAAGATGCACATATGAGGATGATTCCCATGTAGAAATTACAGTGATGCATTTCGACGAGACTGATAATGGTACTGGTACGCACTGGGGGGTCCAAATAGATGAGTTTGTTACATGGGTGATTGAGGTCCAAAAAAAACTGGATAGGTTCAAGTTCGCGTATGATAAGCGTATCCTTATATATTTCGCAGACTTCGATTTTTTTGGCGAGAAGCCAGGGTATGCTTTGTGCACGCCGGTTGGAGGCGCTAAGACGCTATATATAGTCCCAAAGCACAACAGAACCCAACTCCTCGCGCAACAAACAGTAGCGCACGAATATTTTCACCATGCGCAGTGCCATGAAGGCAATAAGATCGAGGGGATGGACTTAGTCCTACGTGAATGGAGAGGTTACGAGTGGTTGACTGAAGGGTCGGCCGACTGGTTCGCGCGCCACGTATTCCCAGGGACGAGTATGATTGGAAAAACCGTTAACCAAAAGATTCTGGAGGTCGGTCTCAATGCCGATGAAAAGAACGATGACCTTCGAACATATCCGTATCATCGCGACGCTTTTTTCGGTTTGCTCTGGAAGCGCTGCGGAGAAAAAGTTTTTCCTTCGCTCCTCAAGAACATCTTGAATATCGAAGAGGACGCATTTGCAAGTTTGCTCGGAGGTTTCTACGGAGATAACAGCGCAGCGAGAAGGTTGTCTGCGGTGTTGTTACAGTCTAACTGCGATTTTAGCTCTCTGGGCTCAGACCTTGGGGCGGCCCTGGCAGATTATCAGTTCACCTCCTTCTATGATGATCCAGATGGCGTGTTTCACTATTATGTTGATCGAGAGAATCCAGATACCGAGGTTGATCCAGATCATGAACGGGCCGAGTTGAGGTTCGAGTACTCGTTCGTCCGGGGTGTTCGTCAGCCCTCTTTTGAGAAGACGTATTGCAAAGGAGATTGCATAACAGGAAACATTAGAGGAGAGACTGCTCTCAATGCCGACCGGCCGATGGATTCCTTCTCAATCGATCTTCCCGCCGTCGCCGCTAAAACGATCAGGCTATACGTATCTAGTTCTCGAGGAAAGTATGCTGAACAGGACGGTGTGGAAGTCAGTCTGGAATCGCCTCTCCCGGTTCATCTCTCAGTCGAGGAGTGCAGCAGGAATGACAACCCGCAAGAGTGTACGGAAGAAAAACATCTGGAGAGGGACACCATGGAAGAGGTATTGCCTTTAGCAGTTCCCTCTAATGTCAATGAGGAGTCTGGTCTCCTCATCACCCTGGTGAACCCCGATTTGGAAAGGGACGCGAGGATCACTTTTCGCACCCGCCTCGTCAGTTCGGAGGACGACCTCCCGCCGGCGCCGACCAACTTGCGGGTGAGTGCCGATGCCTCGTCGGTGACGCTGCGGTGGGATCGCGTGGCGGGGGCGGGCATCCGCTATGTGGTGTACCAGCAGTATGGGGGGGGACGGCATTGGGCGCGGGAAGTGGCCGGGACGAGCACGACCTTCAGCGGGTTACAGGCCAATACGGAGTACTGCTGGGATGTGGTGGCGGTGAATCCGGCCCGGCAGGAGTCCGCCCCCTCGGCCACACAGTGTGCGCGGACGGAGCGGGGCGAGACGATGGGTGAGGCGTCATTGTTCTGGTTGGCTGGGCTGGTGGCCTTGTTCAGCGTTCAAACCTCGATGGCTCCGGGGTGGAAACGCTTGTTGACTTCGGACGGTCTGTTGTACACGACATGGCTGTGGATCTGGTTGAACGGAAGGCGTACATCGCCGACGCGAATTCCGGCGCCGTTCACCGGGCGAATCTGGATGGAACGTCTGTAGAGACGATTATCAGTGGTCTTTCGCGGCCCGAAGGTATCGCCTTGGATGGAGCGGGCAAAATGTATGTCACCGCCCGCGGAATTTTTCGGGCAAACCTCGATGGCTCCGATGTGGAAACGATAGTTCCGTCACTGCCTGGGCCTCAGGACATCGCGCTCGATGTCGCTAACTCGATGATCTATTGGGTTGATCCCCAGTCCGACAAAATACATCGTGCTCGTATGGATGGTTCCCGGGTCGAAGACTTGGTCACGTCAGGGCTCTCTCAGCCGGAAGGGCTGACGTTGGATCTGCAAGGCAGGAAGATGTACTGGGCAGATGCTCTCACGAGAAAAATCCAGCGGGCGAACCTGGATGGGTCTGGGGTTGAGGATATAGTCACTGGATTGCGACGCCCGTACTCGGTAGCGTTTGACTCAATAAATCGAATGATCTACTGGACGGACGAGGGCGTGGGGCGAATCCAGCGAGCGAATCCAGATGGATCGTCGGTAGAGACCGTGGTCGATCGTGCAGGCCGGGGTGGGCGTGGGCCGTTCGGCCTAGTCCTCGAAGTCACCGTGCAGCCCCGGCGACAGACGTTCTCGGACACGCTTACGTCAGGGGGGCAAGGGCCGGAGATGGTGGTCATCCCGGCTGGAACCTTCCGCATGGGGTGTTTGAACGATGATGGAGACTGCGGTTCGCATGGCTTCCCACAAGAGAAGCCAGTACATCAGGTGTCGATACGCTCATTCGCGCTCTCGAAGTACGAGGTCACTTTCGACCAATGGGAGGAATGCGTCTCGGCTGGTGGCTGTACCCATCACCCGGGCGACCAGGGCTGGGGTCGGGGCAACCGACCGGTGATAAATATAAACTGGCACGACGCCCAAGAATACGTGGCTTGGCTGTCAGCGCAGACCGGCGAGGACTACCGGCTGCCGAGCGAGGCGGAGTGGGAGTATGCAGCCCGTGCCGGAACCGAAACAAAATACAGTTGGGGCAACGATTTACCGTCGAATCTGGCCAATTGTCGATCCGACTGTGGCGACCCATTCGGGCACACGGCATCTGTTGGCTCATTTCCAGCGAACCCGTGGGGGTTGCACGACATGCACGGGAACGTGTGGGAGTGGACGGAAGACTGTTTACATAGCGACTACAACGGTGCGCCAACTGATGGGCGCGCATGGACATCTAGGTCGTGTCTCCGCAGAGCGCAGGATGGCGTCAGCTTGGAACGTGTTCTGCGCGGGGGCGCCTATGATTATCCCGCGTATGGTATACGTTCAGCCATCCGAGGCAGCCAAGGAGAAAATGACCGTCGATATCTCCAAAACGACGGATTCCGGGTTGCCCGGTCGCTGCCTTAGATCGTAGGTCTTTACCTCATTGACTCGTCCCGCGAGCAGGTCTCGCCGCTGGCCGGGATCAATCCTGATGTGCGTTCTTGTCATATCTGCGAAATCAGGCATCCAGGTGGACAGGCCCTTCGACTGCGCTCCGCTACGCTCAGGACAAACGTGCAGCCGTTCGGGCTGAGCCTGTCCTGAGCCAAGTCGCAGGGCGGAGTCGCAGCAGGGATGCCGGATCACGTCCGGCATGACGAGAGCGCAACAGCACGGCTACAGCCTGACGTGAACCGCTCTAGCCTTCCACCGGTTCGGCGAGCCGCTGGGCGGTATCAATCAACGGCTGGGTCAGGGCCGCTACCTCGGAGTCGGCACACATCATAATTTTGTCCGGGTCTGCGGCAAGCGGGTCAACGTCCACATGGCGGTGCGCAATGCGCCACTGTCCGTCCTGTTTCACCAGACGATCCACGTAGCGTCCCTGGCCAAAAATCTTATACCCCCCTGGGGTCGCCAGCGCGGCCAGGACGCTGACCTGTCCGGTCGCTTCATTCCCGTTGACCTCATACAGCAAGTTACTGGTCATGTGCCGACAGCGAATTTCTCGTACATGCACACGGGCATACTCGCGCAGTGCAGCATGACCGCGTACGACCCAGGTTGCGACCTGAAAACCTCCGTCCGGCGTGAAGCACTGTACCCAGGCTTCCGGCTCCAGGTTGTCTATCGCATGGGCATAGCGAGCGCACAGCTCTTGAATGGCCAGCTTTTCGATCCAGGTCTGTTCCATACCGCACCTCTCTTTCTTCCCACTCTCTTTCATGAAGAGAACACCGGATTCAAGAGTTGTTGCGAGCGAAAGAGGAATGGTGCTAGGGATCAGGTAGCTCACTTTGTATTTCCCCCTCACCCCAGCCCTCTCCCTCCAGGGGAGAGGGAGGAGACATTCCCTCCGGAGGGGAGGGTCAGAGAGGGGGGCGCCAGGCAGACAGAGAAGGCAACGTGAAACTGAACCACTACGTCTCTATCACCTGTCTTGGTCCCTATTCTTCACGATGAATCGTTTCGGTATCTCTATGGGCATCAGTCCCCGCGAGCCGCTCGTCAAGGTCGGGGAGATAGCTCAAGCCATTGAGGCGAGGGGATTTGAGACCCTGTGGTTCATTGATTTTCAGCTCGGCCTGAAGGATGTCTATACGGGCATGTCCCTTGCCGCTTTGGCGACCGAAAAGATCGCCATCGGTCCGGCGGTGACGAATGTGATCACCCGGCACCCAACGGTCACGGCCAACGCCATCACCGCCCTGGATGAGCTTTCGGAGGAGCGCGCCCTGTTGGGGCTGGGCGTGGGTTGGTCGGCCGTGCAGGGGGCTGGCTACAAACCGTCTACAGTGAACGAGGTTCGTGCCGGGATAAGCGCATTCCGCCAGATGTTTACCGGCGAGGAGGTCGCCCTGTACGGCACGCGCGTTCAACTCGCGACCGCTCGTCGTCAGCTCCCGATCTACCTGGCGGCGGCACAGCCGCGCATGCTCCGTTTGTGCGGTGAAACCTGCGACGGGCTCATCCTCATGGGGGCCGCCGAGCCGGACTTTTGTCACTGGCAGCTCAACTCTCTGTACGAAGGTTTGGAGAAGGCGGGCCGAAAGCGGAGCGAGCTGACCATTGACCTGTTTGTGACCATGAGCATCAACGAGGATGAAAACCTGGCCCTCAATGATGTCCGTGCCTGGGCCACCAGCCAGGCGGCAACCTTCTCTGCCTGGAAACATCTTCCCCCGACCTGGGAGCGCTTTCGGCCAGAGTTCGAACGCGCGGCGCAGCACTACCAGTTGGTTGAGCACTTGTCCTTACGAGCCGGTCACAAAGAAATCGTGAGTGATGAGTTTGTGCAGTCTGTCGCTATTGCGGGCAATAGACGCACATGTATCGATCGACTGCACAAGTTGGCCCGGCTTGATATTGACCGGATCACGTTTGCTCTCCTGTCCGGGGGACGGATACGCCGCTTAGACGAGTTGGCAAACCATGTGATGCCTGCCCTGGCTGGGATCAAGCCGAACTGAGCGTCAGGTCAGTGGGATAAAATCGTATTCGCCGGCCTGCAAAACCAGGAACACGACCGACTCCTCCCCGGCGTTCGTCACCAGGTGGGGACGGCGTGGTCCCACCGCGTAGGTCTCACCGGGTGCCAAGTAGACGTCTTCCTTAGGGTCTCGCATAAATATACGCAGGTGACCCTGAAGAACGTAGAAGGTGTCCTGGACAGTGGTGTGGCAGTGCCAGGGGACTTTCTGACTGGAGCTGAGTTGTAGTTCGGCGATCTGAAATCCCGGTCGCTCGGCGTGATAGACTAGGCGCTCGACTTCCAAGAGAGAACTCGGATTCTTGATCGGTTCCGTTTTCATTGGCGTATTCCTCGTTGACTCGATCTCCTGCGTAGATAAACCATGAGAGGCGGACAAGGCAACGCTGGCCGCAATATGGAGTGCTGTCCGGCTTTGCAATCCCGTGCGGGCTTGCATTATCCTGTGTCCGGCGATTATTCACTCAGCCCCGCTCTGTCTGAAAAGGGAGAGCAAAAGAAGGAGGTGCGCGTATGAAAAAAGAAGCGATCAACCCCGACAATGTCTGGAAGCCGGAGGACTACTTCAATATCTACCACTCTCCCGGTTTACCCAGGGTTCCGTCCGAGAAATCGGGTTGGGAACAAGCCGTCAAAAAGGGTAACTGGCTGTTTATTTCGGGCCAGACGCCGACCACGCCGGATGGAAAAACAGTTGCTACCGATATGCATGCCCAACTCCGACAGGCGTTGCAAAACACCCGGAATATTGTCGAGACCGTGGGCGGCACGATGGATGATATTGTCTCGATCCGCTACTACTTCAAGACCGGGTATATGGAGGAGGGGTTGGCTGCGCTGCGGGATTTGGGCGGCGAGTATTTTCAGAGCCCCTATCCTTCCACGACGTGCGTCGAAGTCGTGCGGGTGGCCTGGGCCGACCATCATTTGGAGATTGAGGCCATTGCCATGCTGGATGCGTGAGGAGCGTGCTCCCCACGTCAGGCAGTAAAGGTCGCCTCGACGCGTCCGAGCGGACCAAAATCGCCCAGCACCCGGACACCCGGAGCGATACCGGTCGGCTGGATACACGTTCCCGTCGTCACGATCTGTCCGGCCTTGAGACCGTCTGCCCGGACCGTGAGTTCATTGGCCAGCCAGGTGAGGGCAATACGCGGGTCGCCGAGCACGTTAGCGCCGCGGCCCTCGCCAGCCCGGGCCCCGTTCAGGCTGAGCCAGACGGGATGGGTGGCAAGGTCGAGCGTTCTCCAGTCAACTGCGGCTGCGCCTCCCCATACGAACAAGTCGGCGCAAGCACTGTCTGCGATGAGTTGGGCTGGACCGGCAGTGCTGAAGTCCAGGAATCGCGAGTCGGGGACCTCAATGGCCGGATGGAGGCTCGCCACACCGGCCAGGACCTCGTCCATCGAGTACTCATGATCGCGCGGTGGCAGGTCGCGCGCCAGACGGAAGGCAAACTCAAGCTCCACCACACGCATGCCGTTCGCACCGAGCGAGAGCGTTACCGGGCTCCGGCTGACCTTCCCAGACAGCAGCCTCCCGGCCAGCGGCCCGTCCACCCCAATATGCGTCTGTCCGGCCTGACTGGTGGCGGCAATCTTCCAGCCCGAAACGGACTGCCCCGAGCAACTGGCCAGCCTGTCCTGAACCGCATACCCATCCTCGATAGTCAGCGGCCGACACGCATCGGGTAATTGTTCGAGCTTGCGGCCAGCCTGCCAAGCGTCCCAGAGTAACTGGGCGGCCATTTGTATTTGTGCTTGGTCCATGCGTTGCATCCATTCTCAATATGGAACGATCCTCAGATCGTGTCGGGGTGATATCCCTATTGCGCGGCTTTTACCTGCCACTCCTTTGTAATCCGCTCCTCTTCTCCGCCAGGCGTCCAAATCACCAATGCGTGCACCGGGTCCTTGGATTTCACCGTGTGCCGCGTTGTCGTGTTCGCCGGGACCAGACAGGCCATACCGGCGGTGAGCGTCTGTACCTTTCCCTCGCTCGTTTGTTCCATCTCTCCGGACAGCATATAAAAAGTTTCGGTCGACTGATGGATGTGGTTGGGCACATCCACCCCAGGCGGCACGACCAAGTAGCCAAGCGTGAGCTCGGTCGTCCCCCCAAGGTGTTGATCAATCAAGATGGTCACTTCGGTCTTCGTGACCGGGTCGATGTAGGTCGTTGCCTGTTCGGGGTGGACAAACCGCGACACCTCCTCGGCCAGGACTGTTGGAACCATGGACACGAGCCCCGCCAGTATCGCAGCAAGACCCGTCCAACGTGAGAGACTCAGGATAGGCATTATTGAAATCTCCTTTTGACATTCGCGCCCGTTTGGCGGGATAATACCAGCCAGCCAACACCGGAAGTACTCCAGGCCAGCTTAGGACGATCACTCAGGCAACGGCAAGAGCCGTACAGAACAGGAGGGATTCTCATGGCCGGCAGAGATAGCAGCGATCGCAGCCTGCGTATCGCCTCAATGAAAACCATGCTGGATTATCATTGGATGTTTCTACGCACCCTCTCGTCTTCGGTCCGGGAGTATTTGGGCGAAGCCGGCCTGGCGGCGCTTGAGCGCGGCTTCCGACGGGCGGGGTATTATCGCGGCCAACGCCTGCGCGACCGCCCGGAGACCTTTGCCGAAGGACGCGACGCCCTGTCGCTGCTCCGTCACTGGGATATGGGCGAGCATGCCATGGCCGCGGAGACGGGGTCGTTTGCCGTCAGCGGCACCGGGGCACGGGCGACCGTCACCTTCCCCCACGTTCCTGGCGCGGACTACTTCAGCTCCCGCATCGGGGGTGACATACTGGAGCCCTATTGGCGCAATACCTTGACGGGTATTGCGGAAGGCTATGACGCGGCAGCCGGGGTCGAGTTCTCTGCCGTGACGTTGGACCTGAACGCGCCGTGGCAGCTCACCTGGACCTACCAGGGCGAAGCTGACGAGGTCACCGCCGAGCCACCGGAGGATGTTTTCGCTCAGCCGGCCAAGGCCATCCAGCTCACCCGCAGCACCTTTGCCGCGTTTGCCGCAATGCAGATGTATATCGGCTTTGAACTGATCGATCGGTTTGACGCCTCGGGCGAGCGTGCACTGCGCGAGGCATTGTACCAGTTCGGGGTCGAGCGCGGCCAGGGCATGCGCCAACAGGCGCTGAGCCAGGGACGGCCGCTGGACTTTCAGTCCTGGTTCGAGGTGCTCCAGGAGCGCGACCCGGCCGAATCGGTCTTTGTCTTTCGCGGCGATACCCACATCTCGCCCGGCGTCATGCAGGCCGAGTGCACCTACTGTCCGCTGGCCGAGGTCTGGTCGGAAGAGGGCGAGCGCGGTCTGAAGCTCGGCTATATGTACGATGTCGAAGTCCATCGAGGTTTGGTGGAATCCTACCATCCGGGTGGCAGGATTCGCTGGAATACGGTCAAGACCCGTGGAGACCGGACGTGTAAATTCTATTTCTCCATTCCCGAACTGGTGACACAAGACGACCCTGACTGGGCTCAGCCACGCGCTCGGAACTAGGAGGCTTACCATGTTAGAACTGCTCGACAACCCTGTCCCGTGGCCCAACGGCGCACGCTGTGCGGCATCCATCACGTTCGACATGGATACGGACAGCGCCCTGCACTTGTCGCATGCCGACGCCTACAAACGGGTGGCCGCCCTGTCGTGGTTACGCTACGACGAGGTGGCGGTGCCGCGGATCGTGAAGCTGTTTAACCACTATAATATCAAGGGGACCTTTTTCGTGCCGGGCTGGTGCGTTGAACGCTATCCGGCCACGGTCGAGACGATTGTCGCCAGCGACCACGAACTGGCCTATCACGGCTATTTGCACGAGAACCCCATGGACCAGACCCGCGAGGGCGAGCACTACTGGTTGGAGCGCAGCATTGAGGCGATCGAGCGCCTCAGCGGCAAACGACCGGCCGGCGGGCGAGCACCGTATTACAACTACTCGCCCCACTCCACCGGGCTGCTGGCCCAGGCCGGCTTTGTGTACGACTCGAGTCTCATGGCTGACAGCCAGCCCTACGTCATGCGGGCGCCCGAGGGCGAGGTCATCGAACTGCC
This sequence comes from Candidatus Binatia bacterium, assembly GCA_022824615.1. Lineage (GTDB taxonomy): Bacteria > Desulfobacterota > Binatia > Bin18 > Bin18 > Bin18. Next base: position 10,442 of record JAJDZM010000162.1, read on the forward strand.
GACCGACTGGGCCATGGACGACTGGCCGCAATACGCCCATAGCCCGGACTTTCGGTATCTGATGCCCACCCGCGCGCCCGATAAAGCCATGGAGATATTCATGGCCGAGTTCGAGGCGGCCTATGAGTGTGGTGGCCTGTGGGTCACGGTCTGGCACCCGTTTGTGACCGGGCGGCTGGCTCGCCTCGCCGAAGTGGCAAAGATGATAGAGGTGATGCAGAACCGGGGCGGCGTGTGGTTTGCCACCATGGAGGAAATCGCCCTGCACGTGCGGCGGTGTATTGCCGACGGGAGCTACACACCGCGCGTTGTTTCCATGCCCTATTACGAGGAACCCATCCCGGAATTGACCGAAGGATTTCCTGCGGGCCTGGAGCTCAGAAAGCCCCGCGGTTAGGCCGGGTGCCGTTTGTGCCAGCCCGTGCTCTGTTCGTAGGCATAGGCGAGGTGCAGAACCGTCGCTTCCTCAAACGGCCGTCCGACGAGTTGGAGCCCGATCGGGAGACCGTCGGGCGTAAACCCGCACGGCACCGAAATGGCGGGCAGGCCGGTCATATTAAATGGCCGGGTTGCCCGAGCGATATGGGCTGCAACCGGGAAGTTCTCATCACCTATGGTGACGGTCGGCTGGTCTATCCTGCTGGCCGCCAGGACGGTTGTCGGTGTCACCAACGCATCGACCCGACCGAGCAGATCGAGCATCTCCTGACATAACAGCGCCCG
>JAJDZM010000239.1 GCA_022824615.1 Candidatus Binatia bacterium
GGCAGAGGCATGCAGGTCGGTGTGACAGTCGAGTTCAGCGACCGCCGCTGCCGCAACCGCCTCGGCCTGCTCGTCAGACAGAGCCTGCTGTGTCAGCACGGCTTCAGCCCGCGGAACCCGGAGCGGTCGATCTTCCACCCCAAACAGGACGACCCGGCCGTTCGTCCAACGATCCGCCTCCATCTCGGCCAGCACTATCGCTCCGGCCAGGGCAAAATCTCCCACCCGCCGGGTGTACTCCTGCACTCCCCACACCACGTTCTGACGAATGGGGATACGAACTCCGGTCAGCAGTTCGTCAGGCCGGAGGTCCGTGTCCAGGGCACCCTGAAAAAAATCAGCCGCCGGGATACGGCGCGTTCCGGACGGTCCAGTAACGATCAGTGCCGCCTCCAAGGCACACATGACTGCCGGCAGTTCTGCGGCCGGGTCGGCGTGGGCCAGACTCCCTCCAATTGTTCCCGCGTACCGAATGGGTGGATGGCCGATCAGGCGCGTGGCCGCAGCCAAAACGGGAACGGTCTGTCGAATACGCGTGTCCTGCTCAAGCTGGTACTGCCGGGTGAGGGCGCCAATATGCAGGCGCTCACCCTCCTGACGGATATAGTTCAACTCGTCCAGGCCGTTAATGTCCATAACAACGCTGGGAGTTATCAGCCGCATATTGAGGAGCGGCATCAGACTCTGTCCCCCGGCGAGAATCTTGGCCTCGTCACCATATTGAACCAGGACCTCTACCGCCTGCTCAAGTGACTCCGGGGCAATATATTCAAAAGGAGCAGGCTTCATGCATCGTCCTGAACATATCGTCTGCGCACTCGCGTCTCCCTCTCCAGCCTCGCGCGGGACTATACTACGGATAGAACACCCAGTCCAGGAATCCGTCTCGTCGGGTTCTCCCGTTGACGCACCCCCGGACAATCCCTATTGATGGACCGGACGGTTTATTGCTGTTTTTCTCGAAAGGAGCGTGTATGAGTGGTCAAGACGGTGGGCTCAACAACGAGCTCAAGCAACAAATCGCAGCTTTCCAAAAGGAAATGTTGCCAAAAATTCCTCCGGCAATTCGTGAGGTGCTGGTCCGCACCACGGAGGATCAGGTGAAATCCGGCATCACAGACAACGCCCTGAAAGTCGGAGACAAGGCCCCTGACTTTACCCTGCCCAACGCCCGTGGCGAGGCGGTGACGTTGTCCGACCTCCTGGCCAAAGGACCGGCAGTCATTGCCTTTTATCGAGGCGCGTGGTGACCCTACTGCAACCTGCAGTTGCAGGCCTATCAAAAGCGTCTGGCCGAGATGCAGGCGCACGGCGCATCCCTGATCGCCATCTCGCCCCAAACCCCGGATCGCTCCCTGACGGTTGCCGAAAAGAATGCGCTTCAGTTTGAGGTGCTCAGCGACGCCGGCAATAACGTCGCACGGCAGTTCGGACTGGCCTTCCGATTTGTCGATGAGCTTCAGGCGACCTTTGAAAAAATGGGCATCCAACTGCCCGAATACAACGGCGATGACGCCTGGGAACTGCCGATACCCGGCACCTATGTCATTGACCGGGACGGAACCATTCGGCTGGCCTATATCGATGCAAACTATACCACCCGGCTTGAACCGGGTGATATTGTTGAGAGTCTGCAAGGCCTGAACTAGACCTGTGCAGGCTGAATGAGAGCTTCACATGTATGTGACCCACCTCTCTTGTTCAGCCTGCGTATCCTGCCACGCGCCCAATCAGCTCCATAACCTGTGTACCCAATGCGGTAAGCCGTTATTGGTTCACTACGATCTTGAGCGGGCTGCGGCCACGTTCCGAAAAGACCGCCTACCCGCTCGCCCTGCAAGTCTGTGGCGTTATCAAGAGGTGCTGCCCGTTGTCCAGGCCGACAATATCGTCAGTCTGGGCGAAGGCTGGACACCGCTGCTGCACACAAGGCGGCTGGGTGAACAACTCGGCATGTCGCGGCTCCATATCAAGGACGAGTCGTGTAATCCTACGGGGTCGTTCAAAGCGCGCGGAATGGCCCTGGCCGTCTCGATGGCCAAAGAACTCGGAGTGAAAAAGCTGGCCGTTCCCTCAGCCGGAAATGCGGCCGGTGCGCTGGCGGCCTATGCGGCGCGGGCCGGACTCGAAGCCTATATCTTCATGCCCAGGGATGTACCGCTGGCCAATCGGCTGGAATGCGAGCGAACAGGGGCCCACGTCAGCCTTGTCGATGGTCTGATTACGGATTGCGGAAAGCTCGTCGCCGAACGTAAAGAACGAGAGGGCTGGTTCGATGTCTCGACTCTAAAGGAGCCCTACCGTCTCGAAGGCAAGAAAACGATGGGCTATGAACTGGCAGAACAGTACGGCTGGTCCCTGCCGGCCGTCATTCTGTATCCCACGGGCGGAGGGACGGGGCTGATCGGCATGTGGAAGGCCTTTGACGAAATGGAACAGCTCGGTTGGATCGACGCACGCCGGCCGCGCATGGTGAGCGTACAGGCGGCGGGCTGCGCGCCCATTGTGCACGCCTTTGCTACCGGCGCGTCACACGGCGCGGAGATTCCCAGGCCACATACCCTTGCCGCGGGCTTGCGCGTGCCCGCAGCGATTGGTGATTTCCTGATGCTCGATATTCTACGAAAAAGCGGCGGCACGGCCGTGAGTGTCAACGACGAGGAACTGCTGGCCGCGGTCGGAGAAATCGGCGCGGCCGAGGGCATCTTTCCCGCACCGGAGGGGGCGGCCTGTCTGCCGGCCCTCAAGCGCCTGCTTCAGCAGGGCGCAGTCAAACCTGACGAATCTGTCGTCCTGTTTAATACCGGTTCGGGGCTGAAGTATTTGGATGTATTTTGAATGAGAATTATACACAAAGCACTAAACAATTATGAGCTTGGTATTTCCTTAAAATTCTGAACAATTTTTCAGAACTTCGTTTGTATAGAGAGAGTCAACTGGAATTTTCTCCTTCGCACTCACCCTAGTTCCTGTCCCACGCAGAATAATAGGGTAGGAGGTGAACATATGCCATTTTTTACCAGAAGGTTCGCGGAGAAAATGCTGATTGACTTAGGTCGCCTTTTAGATTCAAGGAAGAAACGCGATATACAAAGCAGATACGATGGGAAAAACCATTCCGATAAGATAGGGGCTGAAGCCGAGTTAGCATTGATGTGGGCATTTTATCAGGAAGGTTTTGATATAAGCGTTGAACCGTTGAACAACGATATTCCTGGAAGCAAGAACCCGGACCTGCTTATTACCGGCATAGTAGATAAGCCAATAATAGCGGATATAACAACGATTTCTGGCTCCGACGACAAAGCTTATATTGAACCTAACTCGTTATTGGACATTGACGGTCACAATACCCTCAATAAAACCTTGAGGAGGAAAAACAAACAGCTCAAGAACATTTCCTACGCTCCACACTACAAAGTAGTATTCATATGGGATGGGGGATGGCCTCTGATAAGAGAGCACTTTTTGACCCCGAACAATCGCCGAGAGCGGGTTGGTAATGATAATTTAACGTTAGAAGCATTTTGCCGATGGCATCGGGCAAAAGCATCTTTTGACTGTGTATGTGTAATTTGCCCGTACAGGAAAGGTCTCGGGGTGCCTATGGCACGTAGCCCTATGGAATGGGGGATTTTTACTGTTCCCGATAGGCCCCCTTTTGGTCCCTCCTTTTCCCAGAGAGTGAGGGAAAGTTTGAGACATTTACCTGAGCCGTTATGGGAACCCTATCAGATTAAAAGTCTGAATAAACAGGGGGCGTTTAATGACAAGAAGTGGCCTCCCCGTTGGAAGGGAACTAGAATTACGGGCGGATGTACGATGCGAATATCAGCGAAATTAATTCAGTTATTCTTGGCGGGAGAAATAGATCAAGAAAGGTTTGAGTATGAGGCTTTTGGTAAATTGGATAAGAGTGATTCTCATCCTAATTTCTTTAAGCTCTATTTAGACCAAGGAAAAAGCATTGAATCCGCTGAGATAATTTCTTGTGGGCATGAGTATGACGAAGATATTATAGAGTTCAAGTTTAAGGAGGATATAGCGATCAAAAAGTTTAGAGACCTAGACGAGGGAAATTCATGACAATTGGTTGGGGAATGCCTGAACACTTAGTTAAACAGCAATGCAAACGTTGGTATGAGTTCATATCGGGGGACTACACGATTGGCATGTTCCATGTGGAGCGGTCGTGGCCAAACAATGATCCAGCGTGGATGATCGTAAAATTTCTTAACAACGAAGTCGTTGCGTTTAGCCACCCTATTCTAGTTCAAGAATTCGAGAAGCTTGAATC
>JAJDZM010000083.1 GCA_022824615.1 Candidatus Binatia bacterium
AGATGAGGGTGGCGGGGTGATTATCAAGTCCACCAGCCAGCTCAGCGCAAACCAGGCTTTGGACGATGCCATCCGGAATGCTCAGATTCCACCTGAATATGAGGACATTGTGAAGCAGTTATTTTCTCGGGGGGCGATGCAGTGAGTGAGACGCCGGCAACCGATCTGGTTCTTGAATTTCAGGATACCTTTCAACGGATTCAATCCGAACTGGCCAAGGTCATTATCGGTCATGAGGAGCTGATCAAAAACATTCTCATCGCCTTTTTTGCCGGCGGCCATGTGCTGATTGAGGGCGTCCCAGGCACGGGCAAAACGCTTCTGGTGCGTTCGCTCGCCCGCGTTCTGAATCTCAGCTTTAGTCGGATTCAGTTCACCGTGGACCTGATGCCCGCAGACGTGACCGGCACTCGTATGGTCGTGGATCAGGACGACGGCCGGCGCGATTTCGTCTTTGTTGAGGGGCCGATTTTTTCCCACGTGCTGCTGGCGGATGAGATCAACCGCTCCACTCCCAAAACTCAGGCCGCACTGCTCGAAGCCATGGCTGAACTCCAGGTCACGGTGGCCGGCACCACCTACCAACTCCACCCACCCTTTTTTGTGCTGGCGACGCTCAACCCGATCGAAATGGAGGGTACCTATCCGCTGCCCGAAGCCCAACTCGACCGCTTCTTTTTCAAGGTCCGCCTGACCTATCCCACCCACCACGAGGTCCGACGTATCATCAGCTCAACGACCACGACCGCCGAACCGGATATTCAGCCCGTCTTTTCCGAAGCGGAAGCCGCCGAAAAAATTATGGCGTTTCGGCATCTGGTTCGCGATGTGCTGGTTGCTCCCCATATTGAAGAGTATATCGCGGCCCTGATTCATGCCACGCTGCCGGCGGACGCGCTGTATATGAATCAGACCGATACGGCCACAGTGACATTGCCGAAAGACGACTTGGTGAGCCGCTATGTCAATTTTGGCTCCAGTCCGCGGGGTGGCCAGACCCTGATGCTGGGCGCGAAAGTCGCCGCCCTGCTCGATGGGCGGGCCAACGTCAGCTACGACGATGTTGACCAAGTCATGCTGCCGGCCCTCAGTCATCGGCTGGTGCTCAATTTTGCCGCCGAAGCGGAGAATATCGACCCGGCCTCGATCATTGAGCGTATTCTGCAGTCCGCCAAAAAAATCCAACGATAGGAATAGGGCCGCGCGTGAGTCTGACCGATCCCGCCTTTTTCAAGCAGCTCGACCGTCTGCGTATGCGTGTCCGCGCGGCGCGCGGCCATCGCCCTGGGGAGACGCCCATTCCGCGCACGAGTCAGGCCTGGGGTGTGGAATTCGAGTCCTACAAAGACTATTCGTCTGGGGACGATTTTCGCTATGTTGACTGGAATGCCGCCGGGCGACTCGATCAGCTGCTAGTCAAGACGTTTACGGCGGAACGGGAAATCCCGTTTCATGTCATTCTTGACACCAGCGCGTCGATGGGCGCCCCTGCCAGAGACGAGAAATTTACCCACGCCGTGGACCTGGTCACGGCGCTCAGCTATATCGTGCTCTCCAGTAATAATACGCTCCGGGTCGCTGCCCTGTCCGCCCCTCCGCGTCCCTTTCTGGCAACGCCCTTCTTACGTCATCGCAACCGTTTTCTCCGTGTCTCCCCCTTTTTGGAAGCGCTGACACCGAGCGGGAAGACCTACCTCAGGGAGTCTGTTCAGTCGTATATTCGGCAGACCAAAGAGCCGGGTGTGGTCGTCCTGATCTCGGACTTTCTGACCCGACCCACGCAGTATGAAGCCGCCCTGCTCTTTCTGATCGCGCGGGGCTATGAAGTCAAAGCCATTCAGGTGCTGGGCGAGAGCGAGCTCCGCCCGGAACGTCTTTTTCGGCGCGGCAAGCTCTACGATGTCGAAGAGCAGACCGAACGCTGGGTCACCCTCAGCCGGGCCAACCTTGAGAGATATCATCACGCCCTGTCGATTCATTGTGACGCGCTCCAACAGTTCTGTCATAAACACCGGGTGCTCTATACGCGTCTCTCCAGTGCGCAGCCTATCACCGAAACGGTAACGGAGACCCTCGCCCAGGTGGGGCTCGTCACCCTTCACTGAGCATCTTCTGCGGCGTATGGGCATCCTCAATCCAGCGGCCTTACCGTTCGTTTCCCTGCTCGGCGTTCTGCTCCTGATCTATCTGCGCCAGCGGACTCGCACCCGCATTGAAGTCCCCAGCCTCCTGTTCTGGACAGACGTTCCAGAAGATCGCGTGCGGTCCAGACGCTTCCGACCCGACCTCCTCTTTCTCCTTCAGATCCTGCTCCTCCTGTTGCTGATTGGGGGATTACTGCACCCGTACTGGTCGCGCACAGTAACCGAAACGCGCGGAGACCGGCAGATTCTCGTCTTCGATCTGTCGGCGAGCATGCAGGCGCGCGAAAGCGGCGTACGCCGCTTTGATCTGGCCCTGGACCAGGCCAGAGATGTGCTCCACGACCTGGCGCCGCTTGACGAAGTCATGCTCATCGGTATTGCGGCCCGACCCCAGGTCATCAGCGGTTTTACAACAGACCATCGTCTGGTATTGCACCGCCTCGAGAGCCTCCGGCCGCAGGATACGGGCACCCAGTTGGAACTGGGCATCGAACTCGCTCTCGTCCAGCGCGACCGAGCCGGACGGCAAGCCCAGATTCATGTTTTTACCGATCTGCCGGCCAACCAGTTGAGCCTGTCAGAGACACCGCAACAGGTATTGACCTATCATCGCGTGGGTGAGACCGACGATAATATGGCGTTGGCCTCGGTCCACGTCTACCAGAATCCCTTCCAGGATTACTCCCAGGCCCAGGCCTACATCCTCGTTCGGAATTACGCCAATCGCACAAAAACTGCGACGTTGCGCGTCGAACTCAACGGCCAGGCGGTCTTTCAGGAAGCGTTCAGCCTCTCGGCCAATAACACCCGCTCGTTCTCTTTAGGCGGTTTTACCGGGCCGGGACAGCTTGCCGTACATCTTGAGTCCGAGGACGCCTTAGCCGTCGATAATCACGCCCTGAACTGGGTGGCTGAACGCCGCTCAACGCAGTTAGTCCTGGTCTCTCCGGCTGCCCACCTGCACCAGGAACTCCAGCAGCTCAGCCGTGTATTGCCCGGCGTGACACTGCGCAGCACCAGGCCCGAGGACTTCTCGCCCACTCAGGTGAGTGAACAGGATGTGGTCCTTTTTCACCAATTTGTTCCCGACGAGGCCGTCCCCGCCAATAGCCTCTACATCTTTCCACCAGTTGAAAATTCGCTTTTTCCCGTGCTGACCGAGGCTGCGGATCTGACGATTCTGGACTGGAACGACGAGCACGAAATTTTGCATAACCTGCAGTACGTTGAGGCCCTGCCGTTCAAGCAGGCCCGTATTCTCGCCCTCCCCTCCTGGGCTCAGGTCCTTATTTCCTCAAAGACCAGCCACGGCGAGATCCCGCTGGCGCTGACGGGAGAGAGGAATGGTCACCGTATTGTCTGTTTAGCCTTTGATCTCGATACGGGAAATCTGACCGACTCGGACAATCTGACCCTGCTCGTCCTCTTTCTCAACGCCCTGCGCTGGCTGCGCCCGCCCAATCCACTCGACCCCCACCTGTTGCCCGCCGGAGACGTGTTCTTTCTCCCTACGGATGCTCCCCTTGACGGCGCACGCCTCTCCACGCCTCAGACTGAAGTTCAGGTTCTTGAAGCCGACACCGTGCCGCTCGACCGGGTGGGCGTCTATCGGGTTGAGGCTGCGACCTATCGTGCGGAACTGTACGCCAATCTCTTTGACGAGGCCGAGTCCAATATTGGCCGACAGATTGTGGACGAGACACAGCCATCCGTGTCGTCGGGAGTCCGCACCTCACCCGAGGCCGTACAGCGCGAAATTCCGGTCGAATTTGGCCAGAGTCTGTACTGGCTGGCCGCGCTGCTGCTCTTTGGTGAGTGGCTCTACGCCTTGTGGCGCTCTCCGCTGGAGGGTGTGTCATGACCGCGGAAATTTTTGGCCAGGCGTACACCATCTTGTCGCCGCAGTTCCTATGGCTGCTGCTGCTGTTGCCCCTGCTGTGGCTGCCGTTGCGTGGCCGCTCTCAGCGGCGTGTACTCCTGGGTGCGACGCTCCTGAGAACAATAGCCGCTCTCCTGATTATCCTGGCTCTGGCCGGTCTGAGCCATCAGACTATTCTGTCCGATCAGCGCTTAGCCGTTGTGGCGGCGGTTGATACCTCAGACAGCATTGTGACAGCAGCCCGGACCTGGATGCAGACCTATCTGGATCAACTCAAAGAAGCGCTCTCGGCACAAGATGAGCTCGCCATTCTCTCGTTTGCAGCGGATACCCAGCTCGTTCTCGCTCCCGGTCCGGCAGCCCAGGCGATCCTGCCCGAGTCGCTGCCGTCGTCCGACCGCGCAACCAGTACCAATATCGCGCAAGCGCTTGAACGCTCCTTTGCCCTGTATCCCGAGGGGGCGGAAAAACGTCTCCTCCTCCTGACTGACGGCAATGAGACAACCGGCATGGCCCGCCAGACTGTTGCCGCCGCCCGTCAAATGGGCATCACCATTTATCCGGTCATTCCCCCCGGCGGACAACAGGCCGAGGTCTCCCTGGAAAAATTCGTGGTTCCGCCGCTGACCCGTGAGGGCAGCGTCTTTGATATGCGCCTCGTTGTCCGCAATGGCCATGACCGGCCGGTTCCGGGCAGGGCGGACATCTATGCCGACGACCGGCTCCTGACCCGTCAGGTGGTGAGCCTGGAGCCCGGCCTGTCGGTTCTGGAAATTCCCGCTCAAATCCTTCAGCGCGGGAACTATCTGCTGCGAGCCGAGGTGCAGACGGACGCCGATACCATCGCCGGGAACAATACCCAGAGTACAAGCCTGGCGGTTGCCGGGAAAACGCGCGCCCTGGTCATTACCGACAACCCCAAGACCCACCTGGCCCGCGCCCTGCACCTCAAGGAAGTGGATATTGAGTTCCGCCGTCCCGAGGGTCTGCCAACCAGTCTGCCCCAGCTGCTCGACTATAATAGCGTGGTCTTTGACGATATCGGCCGCAAAGACGTGACACAGCGCCAGATGACCGCCATTGAGCGCTATGTCCGCGACTTTGGTGGGGGGTTTCTCATGGCCGGTGGAGCGCGGACGTTTGGGACGCTCGACTATCAAAACTCCGCCATAGAACGGCTCTTGCCGGTCTCCTTTCACGAGCAGCGTCCGCAGAAAAAGAAGCGCATTCCGATCGCCCTCTTCTTGCTGATCGACCGCTCAAACAGCATGGGCTACAACAGCCGCGTGCGCGGCCTGCACGACGGCCAAAAGATGGAATATGCGCAGAAGGCGGCCATCGCCGTCCTGGGCCAGCTCAAAAATACCGATTTGGCGGGCGCCATTGCCTTTGACTCAGAAGCCTATGCCCTGTCCGCATTAAAGCGGCTGTCACAGAATCGCTCGACGCTGCGGAGTCGCATCGGACGTCTCCGATATGGCGGCGGGACGGATTTCTATAATGCCCTGGAAGCCGCAGCCGACCAATTAAGTCGGAGTCGGCGGTCCATTCGGCATATTATTCTCCTCACGGACGGCGATACCAACCGCAGTCCGACCGATCATTATCCATTGATTAAAACCATTGCCCAGCGCCAGATCTCGATTACGACCATTCGGATTGGGAGCGATACCGTCAACCTGCAACTCCTGTCGTATATGTCGGAAAAAACGGGTGGGCGCTTCTACCATGTTGAAGACGCCACCATGCTGCCCCAACTCCTGGTGCGAGACACCCGTCAGACCCTGCGCCGGCAAGGTCAGGAAGACGAGGGCCCCAAGGATATCGTCCCCCAGGTCGGCGTCCGGGGGCAGATTTTACGCGGCCTGTCCGACTTCCCGGCCCTGGACGAATATATGCTGACCAAGCCCAAGAAGCGGGCGAACGTCCAGCTCTATACCGACGTCCACGGTGAGCGGGACCCGCTCCTGGCCACCTGGCAGTACGGTCTGGGCAAGGTCGTCGTCGTGCCGTTTGATCCGAGCGGCGCCGGCTCAGGGGATTGGATACGCTGGGAACGCTTCGGGAAATTCTGGTCTCAGGCGGTTCGCTGGGCCATGCGGAATGAAACCCCGCTGGATTATCGACTGAGCGCGACCAGGCGTGGCGAGCGCACGATCCTCCGGGTCGAATCCTTTGACAATACCGATAACAGCATCCTCCAGGCCCGTCTGGCCAGTGGAACCCGGAGTGAGACCCTGACCCTCATGCCGGTCGCCCCGCGTATCTCCGAAGCCGTCCTGCCCGCCCGCTATACGGGCAACGTTCTCGTCACCATTGTCAAACGCAGCGGCAATACCATTCTGAATCAGCGGAGTCAGATGGTTCTGGTTGGACAAGAAGTGGACGGAGCGTTGAGGGAATATCGCCAGCAACAACCCAACCGGCCATTGCTGCACGCCCTGGCCGAAGGAACGGGCGGCAGCCTCAACCCGACGTTTGACGAACTCACCTCCCACATCCGGGGCGGCCGGAAAGTCCTCCTCCACCCACTCGAAAACACCCTCATTGTCATCGCTCTTTTCTTCCTCCTGGCCGACATCGCCCTGCGTGTTTTGTTCGGGCCGCCGCCCGGGACCTCACCGCTCCCATTTTCTTGATAAGAAACCATCCAGGAAAAGAATGCGCTTGCGGTGTGGTAGTGGGCGGAAAGTTTTCCAGTTATGTATAACCGTCGTAAGACCACAACCTAACGGAAACCGTCTATGCCGATTGCCAGAAACAATATGACTACGACCCCTGCGGTTCCGGGTCGCACCATTCAGGAAGCGCTTGGCATTGTCAGCGCCGAGTGTGTTTTGGGCATCAACGTCTTTCGGGATATGCTGGGCGGCCTGCGGGATTTTTTTGGAGGCCGCAGCGGCACCCACCAAAAAGCGTTGCGGGAAGCCAAGGAGACCTGCCTGGAAGAACTCGCGGAGCAAGCCTCGCAGCTCGGTGCCGATGCGGTTGTCGGCGTCGATATGGACTACAGCGAAATCAGCGGCGGAGGAAAAGGCATGTTACTGCTGGTCGCAACTGGAACGGCAGTTCGGCTGAAATAACGACTGAGAGATCCCCTGCCGAAACCCAAGAGAGAACCGTACTGGAAAAGATTGTACAGTGATCCACTTCCCGAATTTTCGTAGTGTGAAAGTGCCGAGCCCGTATATCCACGCGGTATTATACGCGAGCCTGATCGTGTTCGGAGCGTCCTGCTCCTGGCTGCCGTTTAGCAGAGGCTGCTGTGATGATGACCGCGACCTGGGCGTTACCTATCTCCAGGAGCCGGGACAATTTCCAGCCGCCACGCCAACGTATGGCCGCGCCCGTGATATTGACCCCGGGGCGGGAGAAACCATTACCAAGCCGGGGCTGCTCTCGAAGTATAATCCGTTCAAGGGCTTTATGGACGACGAAGAAGACGAGCCGGTCGCCTCAAGCGACGACGACGAGGGATTTTTCGGGAATTTATTCCCGTTTTGACCCCTGCCTTAGTGCAGCGGCTTCTCACCAACGAGGACGAGGACACCGGAATACTGGTGGACGATGGATTGGCGCTGCACGGGGGCGATCTCGCAGCCGGTAAAAAACCCGATAAGCGGCACATCGGCCAGGTATTGGTTGATGTAGGAAGAGTCGATATCGGGAAGCCCGTAGAGTCCGCTGCCACGTCCGACACAGTTGAAATACAGACCAAACGCCGGGCGGCTGTGCTGCCAGCTCTGGTCCTGCGCCTCCAGCTCACGTTTCAGGTCGGTCCGTGCGCCGTTCCCGTCGCGTAGGGTGAAGACCAGCTTCTGACCTTCGACGACCTGGTCCGCCACCGCAATAATCCCGCGCTCCGGATCAAAGCCCACCAGGTTCCGCACGATGTATTCGCCGGGAGCAATATGCTGGCGTTCGGCGTCGACCGGCAGGCCAACGAAGATATAGGCCGCGGCACGGCGCAGGTCCTCGCGGAGTTGAGGGCTCACACGTTCGGCAAAGACCTCAAACGCCGGCCGGTCGTCGAGTTCAAGGATGAGATTGTTGTGGGATTTCGTGACGCGATAGACAGGGCTCACCGGTTGGCAGGCCTGGGTGATGCCGATGGTGTAGGTGAACTGGCCGCTCAGCAGCGCCCCACTGACGGCATCACTGCTGACCGTGTCTCCGCACAACTGGAAGGTCTCACCAACACTCCCGTCCTCAGACGCCCCGCCGCCAACAAAAGGCACGTCCGAGAGCCCGCCTTCGGCGATTCCGTCAAAAAACGCATGGGAGTCAAAATTATACGTATCGGGGAAGACAAGGGCGAGATTTTCGGGACCGAGGTGAGGCGTGAGGCTGGACACGACCTCCTGGCCAACCGTCCGTGCCCGGCCGCGCAATTGGGGGACAAAGAAACGATGGGCGGACAGCGTGTCCGACCGCACGGCCAAGACCGCGACACCCGGCGCGCGTTCCACTTCTCCAGCCGTGGTCAGCACGCCACCGGCACTACAGCCGACAACCTGACTGGCCTGCGTTTCAGCGCGAACCGTGCGCAGGACGCGCCCGTACCCGGCCCCGTGGTGCGCGGTAGCAAAGACCAGGGCAAAGTCAGCGCGGTCGCCCCCCGCCTGACGCAAGGCCGCCTGGGCCGCTTCCCGCGTGGCCTGTTCGGTATCCTGTTGTTTTGAGAGACCAACTCCAGCAACGAGCATGTCTACTCCTCACAACCGGCCTAGTCCGGTTTCTTGAGGCCGAGCCGTTCGTAATATTTCTCCGGGACTTTGGCCGGGTCTTTATAGATAATAAAAGAACAGTGCTCTTTTCCGAGAACGGCGGCCGGCTCGACCACGACAAAAGGTTGCCCGTTTTTTTCGATGTCAACCAACTCCATCGGCGGCTCGTGGGCACAGTACACGGGAAAGTCTGCGCGGTTATAGGTCATCCGCTGCGGTTTTTCCACGGTATGAAAGGCGTCGGGTCCGTCGTATTTCCCTTCGAGGACCATGCGTCCGCCACTGCCGCAGGGACGCATCTGAATAACGACCTTTTCCTCATCCTCTTCAATATGCATGGGTTGAAGATGGCCCCGCAGACCGGCAACAAACATCTTGATCTTCCGGGGCAGTTCTTGGGGGTCCTGCGGCATTTTTTCCAAATTCGGCAGCCACCAGGCTTTCACGCCGGCCATCATTATCTCTTCCAGCACCTCGTCGCCAAAACGCTTCCCCACCTCGCTCAGCGTCGCAGTCGTCCAGTTCCGGTACAGATCGTGCATCCCGAGGAATTCATTATACATGCGCTGCGCGATCTTCTTGGCCTGCTCCGCATCCCCGGCGTCAATGGCTTCCGTTAAACGGTCCACGGTGCGTTTGCCCATCTCACGGACTTCTTCTTCGGAAAAAAAGCGCTCACTCATACGATCCCCTCCTGTGGTGACACTGCCTGTCTCGGGATATATCCCAATCCGCCACTCCATTGCAAAGGGCTGAGCGTCTGGATACCGTACCGCTGACAAGGGGCTGAAAGGACTGGACTGATTGTGGCTCGCGGAGGCGGGGGGCAGAACCGAGCATTTGCGCGCACGGCCGGCGTCAAGCTATCGCCCATCAAGGCGATGGAACTGGCGGCCAGCCGGGTGCCGGACGTGGTCTCTCTGGCCCAAGGCATCCCCAGCTTTGATACGCCCGAACCGATCAAATCCTTTGTCCAGCAAAAAATCGCCGAGGGCGCGTGCGCCACCTATTCGCTGACCCCCGGCTTACCCCAACTACGCGAATGCATTGCCGAGTCGCTGCTGCGAGAAGGCATGCACTACGACCCGGACCAGGAGATCATTGTTTCCAGCGGCTCGATTGAGGCCATTGCCGCAACACTGCTGGCCCTCACTCAGCCGGGAGATGAGATCATTCTTTCCTCACCCAGCTATGCCTCCTACCAGGAGGTCGTCCGCATCGCTGGCTGTACTCCGCGCTTCGCCCCGCTCCGCGAGGAGCAGAATTTTGCCTTTGATGAAGAGGCGTTCGAGTCCTGTCTGTCGCCACACACGCGAGCGATCTTGTACTGTAATCCCAACAATCCAACCGGGACGGTCTTCTCAGAAACGGAAACGCGCGCCCTGATTGCGCTGGCCGAGCGGCACGATCTCTTTCTGATTATCGATGAGGCCTATAAGGATTTTGTGTACACGCTAGAAGCGTATTTCAGTCCGGCTCAGGTCGCCGATGTCCGCCAGCGCATTGTACGAATTTTCACCTTCTCCAAAGCCTACGGGATGACGGGCTGGCGGGTCGGCTATCTCCATTCCGACGCGCGGAGTGTCCAGGAAATCCTCAAAGTGCACGATGCCCTGGTGACCTGCGCACCGGTTGTGTCGCAATATGCCGCCCTGGCGGCGCTCGAATACGGACACGAACATATTACGACCTTTCGGCAGGCGTTTAAGCAGCGCCGCGACCTGACACTCACCCATCTCGATCAGCTCTCACATGTGTTTGACTACCAGAAACCCGAAGGGGCCTATTTTGTCTTTCCCCGGATCAAAGACGTAGTTGTCCACGCCCGCGATTCGTACGCCCTCGCCTACGACATTCTGGAAAAGGCGAAGGTTGCCGTTGTCCCCGGCATTGCCTTTGGACCCAGCGGCGAGGCCCATATCCGACTGAACTTCGGACGCCGGACGGACGATATTACCACCGCCTTCGAGCGTCTCAGCGAGTACTTCAGTCCGGCAGCTGCGCGTCGGGCGCAACACACTCAGCGCCGCGCAAGCCGATCAGTTGAGTCTATTGAGTCTATAGGGTCTGTTGAGTCTGACCCAAAGGACCCCAAAGGACCCAACAGACCCTATTCCTATCAGCACCTGCGTGGCTTCGCCGTCCTGATATTGCAAGCGCTCGCTCGGCTGAGTCTATGGCGGAAAAATCCCCAGGTGATTGCTATCGCCGGTAGCCACGGCAAGACCGTTATCAAGCGCATTGTGACCGAGCTCTTGGCCCAGCGGTACCGGGTCCAGCCCAATCCCCGTTCCTACAATACCGATATTGGCCTGCCCCTTGCCATCCTCAATATCGAATTGGCTTCGGTTCGCTTGCGGGACCTCGCGCGCGGTTTCGCCCGGGCAGTCTGGACCGCGCTCTTCAATACCGGGGCACCCGACATCCTCGTGCTCGAATTCGGCGTCCGCCATCGGGGCGATATGCAGCAGTTGATCCGAACGGTGATCCCCGACATTGCCATCCTGACAACCTTGACGCCGAGCTATAGCACCGATGTCGAGGAGTTACACACGCTCCAGGATGAAATGCGGGTGTTATGTCGCGCGGACGGAGCCAGTTGTCGGTTTGTGATCGATGGGGATGACCCACTGCTCCAGGATGTCATCGCGTCCTTACCCACGCCGCCGCTGCTCCTGCATCGCTCGGCGTGGAGCATCGAGGAGAGCGGCCTCCAGCTCCAGAGCCCTGATCGGCGGTATGCGGTGACGCGGGAAATCATTGGTGAGAATGAGCGGTTTTCGGTCCAGGCGGCCGTGGCCGTGGCCGAACACTGGACCGATCTGTCCCCTGCCGAGATTCAGCGTTTCCTCAGTGAAAACACCACCGTGTGCTAAAACCGGCCCTGTTCCTACTTGCAATACAGGGCCGACTCGTATTATGCTTTATTCCTGTATGGACGACCCTCCATCTGATGACCCGTGGCCTGAGACTCAACTGCGGCTTTCCCCAGCCAGCCGGGAGGTGTGAAGCGCACGCATGGAGAGTCCCGCCCTCGGTCTGCTCATCACACTCCTGCTGGTCCTGGTCAACGCCTTTTTTGTCGCGGCAGAGTTTGCAATCGTCAAGGTTCGTGCGTCCCAGATCGAACTCCTGGTTCAGGCCGGTAGCCGAACGGCCAAGATGGGCCAGTATCTCATCACCCATCTCGATGCCTCCCTGTCGACGATCCAACTCGGCATTACCCTGACTTCTCTGGGGTTGGGCTGGATCGGGGAGCCGATTGTGGCCAAACTCATTATTGAATTTATGCGCCTGGTCGGCCTGGAAGCCGACCCGGATTTGGCGCACAGTATCGCCCTGCCGGTTGCCTTTATCCTGCTCACATTTCTTCTTATTGTCTTTGGCGAACTTGCCCCCAAAGCGCTCGCCATCCAGCATTCCCAGTCAACAACGCTCGCCGTCGCCTTTCCGCTACGGTTTTTTTACCTTATCTTTTCTCCGGCGATTGTTTCGCTCAACTGGACCGCCAACCAGGTGCTGCGGCTCTTTGGTATTCGGCCGGCGAGCGAGGCGGAACACTATCACTCGGGCGAAGAACTGCGCTTCCTGCTTGAGCAGGGCCGCGAGGGCGGCACGATCGAGGAAGAGGAGCACGAGCTGATTGAGAACGTCTTTGAGTTTGGGGAGACCAGCGTACGGGAAATCATGGTTCCCCGGACCAATATCGCCGCCATCGAGGTCACCTCCTCCCGCAGTGCTCTGGTCAATCTGCTGGTTGAAGGCGGCTATAGCCGCATACCGGTGTATGAAGATTCACTCGACAATATCATTGGGGTGGTGCACGCCAAGGATCTCATTACCCTCATGGAACATCGGGACCTGATCATTCTGCGCGACCTCCTCCGGCCCGCGTTCTTTGTGCCGGAGACAAAACCGATCGACGATCTGTTACGGGAGTTTCAACGCCGCAAGGTGCATATTGCCGTGGTGGTGGATGAGTTTGGCAGTACGGCCGGCCTCGTCACCATGGAAGACATTCTTGAGGAACTGGTCGGAGAAATTCAGGACGAGCACGACAGCGAGAACCACGATATCGAAAAGGTCTCCAATCAGACCTATATCGTCAACGCGGCCCTTTCTATTGCCGATGTCAACGATCATATTGACGAGTTTGAGCTTCCCGAGGGGAGTGACTATACCAGCGTGGGTGGCTTCATCAATAAATGGCTCGGGCGTATCCCTGAGGTCAATGAGATATTTGAGTACGACGCGCTCCGCATGACCGTCCTCAAAACCGACAACCACCACGTCACCCAGGTCAAAATAGAAAATTTGTCAGACCTCACGCCCCCACCGGCCACCTCCCTGATAAAGGAGGAAGCATGACACCCTCGCTGACCCTGTATTCTCGTCCGGGCTGCTGCTTGTGTGACGACATGAAAGCGATTGTGGCCGAGGTCCAGGCCGACACGGCTTTCACCGTAACGGAAATCGATATCTCGACCCAGCCGGAACTCGAAGCCCGCTTCGGCCAGGACATTCCCGTGCTGTTTATCAACGGCCGTAAGTCGTTCAAATATCGAGTCACCGCCGGCGCGCTACGCCGGCGTCTGCACCGCTCCGGGGCGGAGGCGAGGGCGCTGCCGTGACGCCGGCCATCGTTGTCCTGGTCACGGTCGGCTCCGAGCAGGAAGCCGAGACCATTGCCACGGCCCTGCTAGAGGAACGCCTCGCCGCCTGTGTGAATGTAACCGGCCCGGTGCGGTCGCTCTATCGCTGGGAGGGGCGCATTGCGGACGACCGGGAATGGCAACTCATCATCAAAACCCAGGCGCGTCTCTTTGAGGCTCTGGCGACGCGCGTCCGCGCCCTCCACTCATACGATGTCCCCGAGATTATCGCGCTGCCCGTCCTCGCCGGGACGGCAGACTATGTGGACTGGATTCAAAACGAGACACAGGGCGAGCGTTGACGCTGGGCGCAACGGACAACTACCACTCAGCCCAGCGATCGTCTTCCTCGACCACCACGCTTTGCAGGCCGGCCCGGGCCACGGAGCGGGCTTGGCGTTCGGCCTGGACACGTTTGGCGAACGGTCCGAGGCGGACTTGGTAGTATCGAAACCGTCCGTTCAACAACGGACTGATATATACAGACGAGAAGTGCTGTGTTAACGCCTGCTTCAGATAGGACGCCTTGTCCGCATCGGTGTAAGAGCCAACCTGGACGGCGTACAGGACGGCCAGCCTGGGAGTCGGAGCGGAGAGAACCTCGATGCGCACCAGAGCGGTCCCTGGGGCATACACGCCAATGCTTTTTGCCGCTGCAAGAGACAGGTCAATAATACGACCTCCCACAAATGGTCCCCGGTCGTTGATACGGACCTCAATCGCCTGTTCGTTCTCAAGGTTTGTCACCATCACATTGGTTCCCAGTGGCAGGCTCCGATGGGCAGCGGTCAGGGCGTGCTGGTCATAGATTTCGCCGTTTGCCGTTTGCTTGCCGTGGAATCCTGGTCCATACCATGAGGCCATGCCGGTCTGCACAAAACGGGAAGGACGAACCACAGGCTGTGGTTCAAACGGTATCGTGGTTCGCTGATCGGATAGCGGCGTGACGGACGTGCTCTTCGGAGCGAGCGGAGACTCAGACGCGTCAGGGAGGGGAGTGACGACCGGGACTGCCGCAAGCTCTGTCGGTAACTCGGGCGCTAGCTGGCTAGGGGTATCTACAGGAGTTGCTGGGAGAACGGTCGGTAATTCAGGCGTGGACTGAAGGGGAGTAACACCCGGGACCACTGGAGCGGCAGGGAAAAACCGAGCAGGCTGAACCGGCCGTGTTGTCGCACTACATCCCGCCAGGATGCCTATCAGCATCCATCCCTGCCACCTCCACCCCTGCATAGACTATGATTATATACACAGGCAACTGGAGCGAGCAACGAATCGTTTCGTCTCCCCCCTCCGGTCGCTTGTCCTCGGGGTGTTTCCCGTGTACCATACGAAGCCATGGCGGGCTTCAATACGCCTTTTCGCCAACTCAAAAAAACGCTCAAATCGTCCATCGCCGAGCGGGCTGCAACTGCAGCAGCTCTGCCTCGGAGCACACCCGATCCAGTTGGAAAGAATGAGGAAAGTCCCGCGGACCTGTTCCAGCGGGCCATGCAGGATGTCACCCGGCTCAAGTCGGACGCACGGGTCAGCAACCCTCCACCGGCCCTCTCCCCCCGGGCTCCGCAAGACAGTGAGAATGAGGCCATCGCCGAGTTATACGACCTGGTCGCCGGGCGGAGCGATTTTGATGTCACGGATACCGACGAGTATGTCGAGGGCTGTGTCGTCGGCCTTGATACGGGTTTGGTCCGCAAGCTAAGACAAGGGAAATTTGCGCGCCAGGCGGCCCTGGACCTGCATGGAATGAAGGCGGATGAGGCCAAGCCCGAGTTGGAGCAGTTTCTCAACCGGGCCACCCAGGCGGGTATCCGCTGTGTCCTCGTCATTCATGGCCGTGGCAAGAACTCTCCTGGGCAATTCCCGATCCTCAAGGACAAGATGAAACAGTGGCTCACCCGAGGCCGGCTGGCAAAGATGGTGTTGGCCTTTTCCACCGCCCGGACCCACGATGGCGGACCGGGTGCCATGTATATCCTCCTGAGACGGAAACGCGGCCAGAAAAAGCCCGTCCTGATGTGGGAGGGGGCCAAGCGTGAGTGAAGGCCGTCCGACGGGTCAAAACGGTCAGTCCGACCCTTCCAGCACTGCTCAGGCGACGCAACCTATCCAGCTTGCATATATTGGACCGGACGGACAGCTCTTTGTACGTCGCTTCCCGTCAGGCACGACCCACCAGCTCACCTGGAGTTGGCAGGACCAGCAAGCGCAGTACCCCCCGCAGGGTTCTCAGGACCCGGAGTCGCAACCTGCCCCACCTTCCGTAACCTATTCCTGGCCAACCTGGTCGCCGGACAGTCAACAGCTCGCCTGCTTTGCCCGACAGGGTGAAGACGGACCGGCCAGCGTGTATACGGTTGCCGCCGATGGCGTGGAGTCCTGGGAGCGGGCCAACCTGGGGCAGGGCGCTCCGATTTATGGCAACTGGTCACCCCAGGCGGACGTGTTTACCGTCCTGGTGCAGCGCGACGACCGTCAGCTTGCGCTAGAAACGATCGGTATAGCCCAGCCCGGCAAGACCCGCACCCTGCTCACCGGTGCACCGCTCTTCTGGTCATGGGCTCCGCAGGGGCAACTTGTGGCGGCGCATGTGGGCGACAACGAAAGCGGGCGGGTCGTGCTGCTTGAGGCCGCAACAGGAAGCGTTGTACGGGAGATCAGCGCCAATCCAGGGACGTTCCGCGTTCCGGTCTGGTCCCCGGACAGTGAGTTACTCACCTATGTGGAACGGGGGACCGACGGCGGCCAGACCCTACGCCTGTTCGATATCCAGAGTGGAGAGAGCGCTCCTGTTTGTCGGGCCAGCGGCATGACCGCGGCGCTGTGGTCACCGGACGGGCAGGCGCTGGTCTTTAGCAGTACCCAACGCCAGAACTCACTGCTCTCCCCCGCGCTGCATCTGCTCGACCTGTCCACCGGCCAGACTACGACCCTGCTTGAAACGCCGGTCGCGGGCTTCCTGTGGGCTCCACAGGGAACTCACTTGGTCTACCTGAGCGTAGACGTACAACACAGCCAGCTCAGGTGGCATCGATATGATCGAACAACCGGAGAAAGCCAGGAATTGATCCGGTTTCTACCCAGCAGGGAGCAAACGCTCCAGTTTTCATTTTTCGACCAGTATGCCGGCTCTCACCCCTTACTCACCCCGGACGGGACTCTGCTGACATTTACCGGCCATCTTCCCGACGCGGCTGCACAACCGGCCACGGCCGCGCCCACGGTCTACACCCTGCCCCTCACACCCCCCTTTACGCCGCAGTCCATAGCCTCGGGCTCCTTTGCCTGTTGGAATCTGCGGGCAGGGTGAAGGTCTGCTGCGAGCAAGGCATGAAAAACATAGGATGGAACCCATGCCATCTGCTATCCCCAATGAGTTTTTGGACTTTACAGTTTTCACCCAGGATATCTAAATGAATGAATCTGTTACGATACCGCTGAGAATGGATGGCTTATCAAACAAGCAAAAGAAGCAATTCAAAGAACGAATGCGGGCATTACGAGCGCGGTATAAAAACAGAGAGCGTACAGAGCACAAACTGATTAACCCTGTCAAAGATGACCGTTATGATGATGTTTATGTCGAGGGTATGAACTGGCTCGACAGCCTCGTCGGCGAACCGTCACGGAAGGGTGAGCAGGTCGTCCGGTTTTTGGACGAGGTCTAGAAGTCTACGCCCAGAAAGCGGAGGGGAGCCGACAGAATGGAGCTTAGGTGTGGACTTTCGCTTCTACATTGACCCCAGTACCGATCAGCCTCATATTTACAACCATGGCATTGAAGAATACGAAGTGGAGGACGTGATGCAAAATGCTTTGGAAGATCGCCCTTCTCGTAACGGTACTCGCGAAACCCTTGGGGCAAACCCGAGGCGGTCGATATCTGCGCGTTGTCTACGTGCCCGACGATGATCCCGCCGATAGTTTTTTCATCATAACCGCTCTTGATATACGCGGTAACACATTGCGTGCTCTGCGACGACGCCAACGCAGGAGGCGATAAGATGGATAGGAATACATATCCTACGGGCTGGAATAAGCAGCGCGTCCAGGAGGTTATTGACCACCTCGAAACCCGGACGGAAGAAGAGACCATCGCCGAAGACGAGGCCGCCTTCGAGCAGGATTACACGGCAATGCAGGTGCCCCGCAAACTGGTGCCGGTCGTGCGCCAACTCATCGCTCTGATGGAGTAGCCGGAGGCGTAACCCAACAGCCCCGGCAAGACCTTAGGATTAGCGCCCGTCCCGCCACCCCTGTCGGATTACGTTGTGCTAATCCGACCTACAACTACTGCTTCTTGCTACCCGATTTGGTAGCGTTCGTGGTTCGCACCTTCGTCTTAGCCTCTGTAAAGAACTGTTTATTTTGGCGATATCGCTCAATAAGCCAGTCTACAAACGGCTGGCTATATTGACCTGGCGAACCTTTAATCTTTCCCCGATAGAAATATTCGGACCGTCTTCTTATATGATGTACTTTATTAACACATTGGATATCGTACTGATTGATTTGCAACTCAGAAATTGTTTCATTTATCTTCTCAATTACCTCTTTCTGTCGCAATGGGTGCGACGTACTAGGGTCTTTGGGGACTTCAATAACTCGGGCTTGTTCGCCTCCTAGTCCCGACGAAAGCGCAATATCTGCACCATCATGCTTCTTGGTAAGAGCAAGCCGATATTCAATTCCAATTGAAAATTGAGCAGGTCTTTGAAGTTCGTCAAATTCATGTTTGATCTCTGAGCAGTAGCGGGCGAGGAATGTAGCGGCATCCAGGCCAAGTTTTCGGCGTAGCCTTTTGTCGGTCATGTCGGATTGTTCTGGGCTCATATCGTATACAATACTCATCATCCCTATGTGGACTCGGTCAGAGAGCGAGACGCCGAACCATTCAGTCGGGTACTTATGATAGTTGATAACACTTGCCTGAAAGAGACTTATTATTTCGGAAGGGATTTGGCCTATTACAAGATGAACCGCCTCGTCTCGTAATTCTCCAACACGCTCTATGTTTCGCCGAATCGGATCTGTCTGATTCGGTATGATCCGATTCAGACAGTCTCGTAAAGATAACGACTTCTTTGGTTGTCCGGGACCGGTATTGTAATAGATGGAACTGTGCTTACGTTCATTTTCTAAAATCTTCGCTTTCAGCAATAACTCCCAAGCATTACAAATCAGGTAGCAGAATGTTTCGATCCGGTATTGAATGGAAAGTCGATTGATCGTTTCCAATGCAAGCACGTATGCTTCGACACTCTTATTAACCAGGCGTCCTTTGAGCCCAGGGTTTCCGCGTTTGCCCTTCATAACTCAATGTTTCCTTAAAGGAACTGCCTCTCCCCACACCCTTCCCACCGTCTCCCGAACCTTCTTCTCAAATCGCTCAATCAGTTCACGGTTAGCATTGACCAGGGCAGAGTAATTACGAGTTCTTAATTACGAATTACGAAACCGTGTATCCTTGCTCTTTGTGGATTTCTGGATTGATCCGATAATTCGGCACAACTCTTCTGCGTCTGGGTAGATGCTATTGAACTCGGTGTCGGACAGGTAATCAGTATCTCTCAGAAGGCGGAGCCAATAGCCGGCTTCACGCGCCTCTTTATATGCGATAGACAGCTTGCTCAAAAAATCAGCGCGAGATTGTCCGCCAAGCGCTTCTTCTATGTTGGCACCAATACTCGTTCCAGAGCGCAACAACTGCTTCGAGAGTACGAATTCCTTTTTTTTCACCGACAAGTGTTGATAGAGCCGCACAACTCGAACAGCAAATGCATAACTTTTTGTCTGAACGATGTTTTCAGTCTTCATCAACTTCCCAAACCTTCTGAACAGCTTTGGCCATCTTTTCACGGCAATTCGCAATTTCTAATTCATAATTCCTAATTTTCTTCTGGTAGCCCTCAATCTCCGCCACAATTTCTCGCTGCACTTCCAGCGGGGGGAGGGGGATTCGTAGCTCACAGAACCTCGACTTGGGAATCTCTTTGAAGGTGCCACCGCTCGCCTGGGCTTCCATCGCGGGCACCAGCTTTGTCAACGTGAATGCGACATATTCGGGGAGAATTTTGTTCAGGTCCTTGATAACGACGTTCTTGAACCCCTGATTGGTCGCCAGCGGTATACGGTTGATAGCGATTCTCCCAATAGTTGCTCGGGTCGAAACGACGACAGAATTTTCTGGAATTAGCTTCGCTGAGGACTTATTTAAGCCAAGTTCGGTAATGGTACGCTGCGTAGCCCTAATCTCGGTGATGAAATTGGTTGCAGACAAATCAACCAAAGTCGCCCAAGGAATACTGCCGCTCCAGTATTCCTTCACATTGGATTTCGGGGTGCCACCACTTTCGACACGGAAAAGTTCTGAATCTCCAATAGAAACCAGAGGGAACGCGTGATTGTGCACCCCATTCTCTCGATACCGCTCTCCGCTCAACCCGTACTCCCCACCCGCAGCAATCTTCTCCTTTTCGGCTACGAGTCCGTGTGTCGGTTCGCTCTTCGTGTACTCCGTCCCTGGTTCGGCTGTACCGTCCATCAACGTCGGCTGAAAGTCTCCCTCCGACTCCCCCGCCCGCAGCCGTTCAAGATATTCACCAAGCTCCTTCCGCACCTGCGGCAGGTCGTTCTTGTCGATCGCCCGGCGTTGTGCTCCCAGGTCGGAGCCGTCGTTCTCGACCTTGAAAAAGGCGATACGGTCGGCCTTCTTGGCCAGCACTTTGTCCAGAATCAGAATGGAAGTCTTGACGCCGGAATAGGGTTGGAACACGCCCGCCGGAAGCGAGACCACGGCAACCAGATAGTCCTCAACCAGCAGCTTGCGCAGTTGCTTGTACGCGGTCTGGCTCTGAAAAATGATGCCCTCGGGCACGATGATGCCGGCCCGTCCGTTGGGCGTCAGATGTTCAGCTATGTAGTCCACAAACAGGACTTCGCTGCGCTTGGACTGCACGGAAAAACGATTGTGAGGCCGGATGCCGCCTTTGGGCGACATGAACGGCGGATTGGCCAGAATCACGTCGGCGTATTCGTTCCAGCGGTCCTGGCCGGTCAGGGTGTCGTACTCGAAGATGTGCGGGTCGGCAAAGCCGTGTAGATACATATTGACCAGGGACAGGCGCACCATGTCGGGTGAGATGTCGTAGCCCTGAAAATTGGTTGCCAGTCGGCCCCTTTCGTCCGGGGTCAGGGTGCTGTGGCCGTCGGTGTCGGTGTTGGCCTTCAGAATGTGTTTGTACGAAGAGATCGGAAAGCCAGCGGTGCCGCGGGCTGGATCAAGGATGGTGTCATTCTTTTTGGGGTCAATGACGGCCACGATAAAGTCGATAATATGCCGGGGGGTGCGGAACTGCCCGGCGTCGCCCTGCGAGCCGAGCACGGACAGCAGATACTCAAAGGCATCGCCCAGGCGTTCGGAGTGGTCGTAGGTAAACTCGTCAATCACCTTGAGAAAGTCGCGCAAGGTCTCGGGGTCGCGGTAGGGCAGAAAGGCGTTCTTGAAGATGTCCCGGAACAGCGGCGGGATACCGGGGTTCTCCGGCATCCGGGTGATGGCATCGGCGTAGAGGTTGAGAATCTCGTTTCCGCCCAGGCCGGAGTGCATCAGCTTGGCCCAGCCAAAGCGGGCGAAGTCAGCGGCGAAGAAGGTGCGCGTGCCGCCGAACTCCTCGCTCTCGGCGTCAATGTCATCCATGAACTTGTAGATGAGCGCAATGGTAATCTGTTCGACCTGACTCTTGGGGTCGGGCACCTTGCCGACGAGGAGGTCGCGGGCGGTGTCAATGCGGCGTTTGGTTTCGGTATCAAGCATGACCATTCCCAGCGGTGAGCACCGTCAAGTGTCGCGTCACAGTAAACTCATAAACTCAGACACACCCAGGTCTGCCTGTCTGATGATGGCGCGCAAGGTACCCCGGTCCAGCTCTTTATGGTCAGGAACAACGAGCTGAGAGAAAGGGTTGTCGCGACGCAAAATCATGTGGCTGCCGTGTTGCCGCTTCAGGTAATACCCGATTTTGCCGAGCGCTTTGACGCAATCCCGCCCGGAAACCCTCGGTAAACCGCTCATACGGCTACGACCAATGCGTCGAAACGTTCTTCCGGTACCGGCAATCCATCTTCCTGGAGTGCACGGATGTATCCTTCAATCGCCTCTTTGATATTGGCAATCGCCTCTTGCTTTGTCTCCCCTTGGCTGATGCAGCCGGACAGGCTGGGGCATTCGGCGACCCAATAGCCATCTTCGCCGGGGTAAATCACGACTTGCCTCATAGTTTCACCTGCCTCTTCCGAAACTTGTCAGTGCTTCATCGAATCATATGAATTGCAGTTCAGACGAATTGGTTCAACGCCACATAGTCCTTCACATACTCCGGAATGAGCGCGCGGTATTTCTCCGGTACGGCCCGGAAGTCGTGGGTGGAAAAAACCGGAGAGGTGGCCAGCCTGGCGAACTGCCGTTTGTCGATGATGTCACGGGTGTAGCCGTCGGTGGTGTATGCCTTGAAGTAGGTCTTGATAGCCGCGATGGAGTCCGCCCGTGTTGGCGTATGGTCGGTGACAAACTTGGTAAATTCTTCTTCCAGCAGTTCGTCCTTGGATTTGAAGCGCGGGATGATGTCAAAAATCTTTTCCAGGACTTCACGCAGGGTCAGGCGGCGGTCCACGGCGGCAGCCTTGCGCAGCTTGGCGAGGGTGTAATGCTCCTCGGGTTTGTCGAAGACTTCGCGGTTGACGTAGTCGATGACGCGCTCCCACTGTCCGGCCTCAACCGCCTGGACGATGGTCTGGTCCTCCCGCACGGTATCCGCGAACCGGTCGAAGAACACCCGGTCTAGCCTCATTCCCTCCAGGCCGATAGTTTCTTCCGCAATTTCTTCGAGAATGTCACGGCCCAAATGCTCGTAGGTTCCGTAGCGTTGCGGGCCGTCGCCGTTCCCCTTAGCCCCGGGCCGGGGCAGTTCCAGGCCCTCGTCGTAGTTGAACTCGGTCTCGAAGTATTCGCAGTTGCCGAAGAAGTCGAACAGCTTGAAGGCGGTTTTGTGCGACTGGGTGATGGCATCCTTGAGGTCGGCGTCGAAAAGTTGATCACGAAAATCGTGCTTGCGCGTACCGCGTCCCTTGATCTGGACAAAATCGGTGGGTGAGAAGATAGGCCGGAACATGCCGAGATTCAGGATATCGGTGCAGTCGTAGCCGGTCGTCATCATGCCGACCGTCACGCAGATGCGCGCCTGCTCTTTGCCGACCAGCGGATTCTTGTCCTCGGCCTTGGCCTCCAGCACGATGAGCGGGAAGCCCTTGGCGTCGAGCAGCAGAAAGTCGATAAAGCCTTTTTGGATGTTCTCGAAGTTCTCGCCCAAACCGTCGAGGTCGGACGCCTTAATGGTGACGCTGGGTTCAAGCTGGATATTGGCGGGGTCGTCACCGTCGGCAAAGAAACGCCAGCCAGCAGATTCGAGCAGCGTATTGATCTTGATGCGGGCGGTGGCTTCGTTCATTCCGTAGTCATCCTCATACAGTTGTGTTATATCTTTATCTCTCCTCATAAACATCCCTGAATCCCATAAATCATGGTCAATCATAGTTAATCACAGTCAATCATGGTCCAGATCTTCCCCTCGATTCTCTCCGCCGACTTTCGGTGTCTCGGACAACAAATTGCCGAGGTCGAGCAGGCCGGTGCGGACCGTATCCACGTCGATGTGATGGATGGCCGTTTTGTGCCCAACATCACTATTGGCCCGCTGGTTGTTGAGGCCGCCCGCAAGAGCACCAGCCTGCCGCTCGATGTCCATTTGATGATTGTCGAGCCCGAACGCTATCTGGCCGATTTCGCCAGCGCCGGCGCGGATATCATCCTGGTGCACCAGGAAGCCTGCCCGCATCTGCACCGGACCGTTGAGCAGATTAAACAGCTCGATAAGCAAGCCGGGGTCGTACTTAATCCCAGCACCCCAATTACCAGCCTCGAAGAAGTGATCGACATTCTCGATCAGGTGCTCATCATGAGCGTAAACCCTGGGTTTGGCGGGCAGCGCTTTATTGGTTCAAGCACCCGGAAAGTTCGTCGCCTTCAGCAGTTTTTGCAGGAACGCGGAGCCCAGGCGGCAATTGAGATTGACGGCGGCATTGATCCGACCACGGCTCCGACGGTTGTGGCTGCGGGAGCCTCTCTGCTTGTGGCCGGTTCCGCCGTCTTTGGCGCGCCGGGTGGCCCGGGCGAGGGTGTACGGCGGCTGCGTGCCAGCCTCTCACAGCAGTCGTAGGCCGGTCATTCGCCGGCGCTGTCTATTTTTTTCGTCTGCTCTGCTGCAACAGATCGCCCAGGTTGAGCCCAAACCCCTGCCCTTGCTGGCTGGAAGCCAGATACGCCTGGGTTTCTGCCTGCTCTTCATGTGCGCGCACCTTGGTGCGGGACAGGCGGATGCGTTTCCCCCCCTCTTCGACAGCCAGGACGGCAACCTTCACCTCGGCGCCGGGAGGAAACTCTTTACGGTGGTCGGTCCCACGCGGTGTTCCCATCTCTGCATTGGGAATCAGTCCGGTCTGCCCAGGGCCGAGCCGGACGAATACCCCGAACGACTCAACCCGCTCGACCGTACCGGTCAGGATCGTGCCTTGTGTCAGGTCCAGTTCCTCGGCGTGATCGCCCGGAGCGAGCCCCTCTGGGGCCAAGGCCAGGGCAATCCGCCGCTCCTCGGTGTCAATCGAGAGGATGAGCACGGTCACTTCCTGGTTGGTCGCAGTTGCCTCTTTGATCACGCCCTGTTGGCTGCGGGGGATTTCACTCAGATGCAGCAGTCCGTCAACGCCAGGGAGCAGCTCGACAAAGACACCAAAGTCCGTCATCCGAATCAGACGACCAGTCACCACCTGGCGTTCACGCAGGTGCGCTCCGGCAGTGCTCCAAGGGTCGTCCTCCAGGGCTTTCATACTCAGCCCGACCTTGCCGGTTTTTGCGTCAACGCTCAGCACTTTGACTGTGACCGTTTCGCCCACGCTCAGGTGATCGGCCGGCCGGCCCAGCCGGGAGTGGCTAATCTCGGAGATATGCACCAATCCTTGCACGCCACCAAGATCGATAAACGCGCCGAAATTGGTCAGCGAGGCCACTGTTCCCGGCAGGACTGCGCCCGGAAACAGCTTCTGCCGCGTCTCTTCTGCGGCGCGCTCAGCCTGCTCTTCGAGGAGGCGGCGACGGGAAAGAACGATATTCCGCTCGCTGTACTGTGTGACGTAGAATTCAAACGTCTGGTTAAGAAATTCTTCCGGAGAATCAGGCCGGTGGAGGCTCATCTGAGAGAAGGGACAAAAGGCCCGCATCCCGGCGACCGTCACTTCGTAGCCCCCCTTTGTCTCCCGCGCGACCGTACCTTCCACCGGCAAGCTATTCTCCACGGCGAGGGCGAGGCGCTGGCGGGCCTGCGCGCCCTTGAGCAGTTTACGGGACAGCCGGAGTTCCCCCTCGGTTGAGAGCACGGTGGCTTCCACCTCGTCTCCCACTGCGACATCAAACTCACCCTGCTCGTTTTCGAGCTCGGCCCGGTCAATAATCCCCTCCCCTTTATCCCGAACATCAATGAAGACGCTATCCGCACTGATGAGGATGACCCGACCCTTCACCACCTGCCCGCTGCTCAGCGCCGGTCCGGTCTGTTCCTGTTCGAGCAAGGCGGCAAAGCTCTCTTCAGTCGTGACCTCTTCAGGAGGCGATTGTTCCGGCTGGTCGCTCATGCGGCTCTCCCTGTTCTCTTTCAAACAGACGACTGTAACACGCCCGAATCGCTTCCCGCTGGCGGTGGTACTCGGCCAAGACACGCGAGCCGGCATCGGCTCCTTCGTAGCCCATCCGCCGGGCCAGGGACGTCAACTGCTCGGCATTCCGCTCCAGCGCCTCAACCGGCTGATCGCGTTCAATCCGGAGCCGGTTTTCGAGCCGGCGCAAGAACTGGTAGCCGCGCTTGAGCACCTGGCTCTCTTCGAGAGAGAGCACCTGGCAGGCTCTCAGGGCGTCCAAGGCAGAAAGAGTATCCCTATGCCGCAGTACAGGAAGGCGGTGACCATAGCGCAGTTGCAACATCTGCACAAGAAACTCGACATCGACCAGACCGCCCCGACCCATCTTAATATTAAACCGCTCGCTCGTCTCGCCGGCCAACTCGGACTCCATCCGGCCGCGCAGGCGCTGAATCTCCGCCACGTCGGTCGCCAGAATGGGTTCGCTATAGACGTAGTCCTCGAACAAAGCATTAACCCGTGCGGCCAAGGCGCTATCGCCCGCGACAGCGCGTGCTTTAATGAGCGCTTGTCGTTCCCACAGTTGAGCCTGAGTCTGATGATAGCGGGTAAAGGCAGCCATCGAAGACACCAGAGAACCCGCACGGCCGGAGGGGCGCAAACGGGTATCGATTGTATACACCGCGCCCTCGCGCGTTTGGACCTGGAGCACCGAGATCAGGCGCTGGACCAGCTTGGCAAAAATTTCTTGGGCGGCCAGGTCTGACCCACCCTGTCCGGTCGGAGAAGAGGCAGCCGGTTCGTACAGGAAGATGAGGTCCAGGTCTGAGTTATAGTTTAATTCGCGCGCGCCCAATTTGCCCATGCCCACAATAACAATCCGGCCGGGCAGGTCCGTCCGCCCTAATTTCTCCAACAGCGCCGTGCGGGCGGTCTCATACGCCCCGTGGAGACAGGCCTCCGCCAGGTAGGACAGTTGGACGCTCACCGACGGGAAATCCAACTGTCCGTTGGTGTCGTTAATGCCGATGCGCAGAAACTCCTCATGCCGATATTGACGCAGAATATCGAGGCGGTCCTCAAGCTCCGGAGCTCCCTGAATGCGGGCCATCAAATCGTCCCGCATCAGCTCTTGAGACTTGTACAGGTGAATCAAGTCGGCCCGGACCAGGCTGTCGAGCAGTTCCGGTCGGCGTAAAAAGATGCGGGACAGATAGGAACTGGTTCCGAACAGACCGATGAGCGTTCGGAGGGTATGCGGATTCTCTCGCAAGAGGGACAAGAAGCTTGAGCGCGCGCCGATCGACGCGATTAAGTCCGCCATAGCGGCTAAGGCCCGGTCAGGGTCTGCCGACCGACAGACTTCATGGAAGAGGGTCGGGGCAAGCGCGTACAATAGCTCGCGCCGTCTCGGCGGAGCCGGAGCATACGACGGACCATCGTGCAGCAGACGCAACCGCTCATACATGTGGCTCAGCTCACGAAACCCAAGCTGTTCCAGACGCTGCTGTGTTCGTTCAGGGTCGTGCAACTCGTCGAAAAGGGCTGCAATGGTGGCCTGCTCCTCAGTTCCATCGGTCTCGGAGCTGCCTTCGGGAATATGGAACAGAGAGCGAAAAATCGTGTGGACCGCTCGGGTATGCTCCTGGAGGGTCGTCAGGAAAACGCCGAGCGCGTCCTGTGCGTCTTCGGTCCGATCTGTAATTCGCAGGCGACGCGCCAAGGCCCGCAGGTCGTCTTCGGGGCCGGGGAGCGTATGCGTTTGGCGGTCGTGCACCATTTGTATCTTGTGCTCGACCTGACGCAGGAAGCGATAGGCTGCGGCCAGCGCATCCCGGTCTGTGGCGGCAAGATAGGGCCCCTCAACCAGACGGTCGAGTACCTCCAGGGTGTTCCGTCCCAAGACGCGCGGGTCTTTCCCGGCATGGATGAGTTGCAGGACTTGGGTCACAAATTCGATTTCCCGTATCCCGCCCCGCCCGAGCTTGACGTTCAACCGCTCCCGGTCGGTCCGATGCAGCGAGCGCTCAATCCTCATCTTGAGCTCTTTAGTATCCTCGACCATGGTGAAGTCGAGGTAGCGGCGCAGGATAAACGGGGCAACTTCACGTAAAAAACGCTCGCCCAGAGCTTGCTCTCCGGCAATAGGCCGCGCCTTGAGCAGAGCCAGCCGTTCCCAGGTCTGACCCCAGTATTCATAGTACAACAGCGTATTGGCGAGAGAATTGACAATCTGACCGTTCGTCCCATCCGGCCGCAAACGGAGGTCAACCCGGAACACAAAGCCACCAGCGCCGGCACTACTGAGGGCCTGGGTGAGACGCTGGGCGAGCTCGGTAAAATAGGTCCGGGTGTCAATTTGGCCTTTTTTTCCGCCAGTTGTGAGGCCGGCGTCACATTCGTACAGATAGATGAGGTCGATGTCCGAACTAAAGTTCAGCTCTTCTCCCCCGAGCTTGCCCATGCCGAACACCACAAAGGCAATCGGACGTTTTTCTCCCGCCTCTTCAACACAGGCCACACCGTAGTCTCGCTCCATCCTGGCCCGCGTGTATTCGTAGGCAATCTGGACCGCGGCGTCGGCCAGGGCGCTCAAATCCCGGGTCGTCTCTTCAAGAGAAGCCCGAGCGAGCAGGTCTCGCGTTCCAATCCGTAGATATTCGCGATTGCGGTAGGTGCGCAGCCCGCGTAGAAAACCGTCTTCAGGCAGATCGCACAGGAGAGATGAGCGGCACGCCTGGAGGTGGGCAGCGGTCGATTTTTCCGCAGCACCGCGGTCGGTCAAAAAGACGGTTTCCCAGTTCTGTTCCTGCTGGATCAAGACATTCGAGAGATGTTGACTTGCCCCCAAAAGAAACAGCAGGTCACGAGACAACTCGGCGGACGGGAGCACGGCTCCCGTCCCGGAGCCATGTTCCAGCAGGCGGCTCAGATTGACTGCAGCTAGAGACGGGTCTGGGGCGTGCCCAACTCCAGAGACGATATGATTCCAGCAGGCCGTCAGCCGTTCACGCAGCGACAACAGGGGGCGAAGAATATCGGAGGAAATAGCCCCGGAGGTGAATGCTGAACTGGCGTCAGACAGAACAGGCACGGTGTCTATGGCGGGGCACCCTGTCCGTACCCCGCCCTCTCTACGTCAGCAAGTGAGCAGCTAGGCAGCCTTGGGGGCGCTCAGGGTCTCACACGCGTCCAGCAGCCATTTAATGCTCGACATTTCGTCGTCCATAATGGTCCGCAGGAGTTCTTTGGTCTGCTGATCGTCCTGAATCTGATCAATAGAATCGGTGAGCGGCTTGAGGATAGCCTCGGGGTCTTTGAGCAGGTCGGCAAGGGATTGGAGCTTTTCCACATCGCCTTTCTCTTTTGACGAGTAGAAAGGCATTTCCTTGTCCCGCCGCTCTGCCGGCACCGTGCACTGCGGGTCCCCACCCAGTTCGCGCAGCCGGGCTTCCAGGAGCTGGGCGTGAAAAGCCTCACGCTGCTGGACGGTCCGCAAGCCACCCCTCACACACGCCTCGTCGCTGGCCTCAATCCAGCCGTTGAGATATTCCGCGGCAAAGTCCTCTCCACATCGGAACTCGTCCAGTAAAGCCAGAATCATGTCTTTCTCGGTAGCGTGACTCACCCCGTTGTAGGTATAGGTCGCTGCCCCGCCGTTGGACAGTTCCTCCATCTGTTCTTCGAACAGCGCGTCCGAGATAACGCCCTTACGGTACGCCTTGAGAAGCTGGCGGACTTCAAAATCTGCATTTGGCATGGTGTTCTCCTTTCAGCCTTTTCCTGACAGATATACGACACATAGCAGACATGCCGGGGGCTGTGTCAACTTCGTCTGTTCAGAGTTTAGGCAGTCTGGTCTGCAACTGCTGCTCTTCTGGGCATGCTCTTGCCCCAGGAGCAAAAAAACCACCTGATTTCTCTCGGCTTTCTCCTGGTACGGAATTGGCATCAGCTTTGCTGCCTGATAAGTGTACCGCAAGTGTTCCTACAGAATCCAAGGAACATATTTTTATCCAGGGGGTAGTGCATGAAAAAATTTATCGGCGTTGCGGCTCTCATGGCCGCGTTGGGAGTTGGGGGGAACGTAGGTG
The DNA here is from genome assembly GCA_022824615.1 of Candidatus Binatia bacterium. Classification (GTDB taxonomy): domain Bacteria; phylum Desulfobacterota; class Binatia; order Bin18; family Bin18; genus Bin18. The sequence continues at coordinate 29,242 of JAJDZM010000083.1, forward strand.
CCTCGGGTGAGGAAGAGCCTGCTGCGTCTGCCACTCCTGATGTGCAGGAGATGCTACAACAAATGCAGCAGCGCATTAACGAACTGGAAGGCGAGGTGAGCCGCCTCAAGGAAGGCGCCGGAGAGGCCGAGAGTGGCGAGGCTGAGAACGGCCTCATGGACCTGACCAACCGGGTCGAATCGCTGGAAGGCGATCTGCTGGGTCTGAACGGTTTTCAATTTGGCGGCCTGGTCTACGGGTCGTACAACTACAACTTCAACAGCCCGGACTCGGGTAGCAACAATATGCGCATCTTTGACCAGAACCACAACGACTTCACTATGGACTTGTTGCAACTCGAAGTGTCCAAGGAAACCGAGAGCGGTGTCGGCTTCCATGCCGTGCTGGACTACGGTGAGACCGCCGGCCTGATTCAGTCTGACTGGGGCGGTGACCTGGCCCACAACTTTGAGGTCCAACAGGCCTATATGACCTACACCTTTGGCATCGGAAACGGCATCGAGATGAAGTTCGGGAAGTTCGCCACCCTGCTGGGCGGCGAGGTGATCGAATCGCCCTATAACCCCAATGTGTCGCGCTCCTTCATGTTCGGCTACGCCATTCCGTTCACCCACACCGGGGTGCTGTTCTCCACGGCGCTGAACGACAATATCAGCCTGACGGCCGGTGTCGTAAACGGCTGGGACAATGTGCGGGACAACAACAACGGCAAGACCTTTCTGGGGAGTTTAGGACTGGAATTTGGCGATCTGGCCTGGACGTTTAACGGTGTTTTTGGGGCGGAGGACGACGACAGCGGCAGCTCCAAGACGGGCGTCTTTGATACGGTCCTGACCTATTCGCCTATGGAAAACGTGGACCTGCTGGCCAACTTCGACTACGGCACCGCCTCGGAACAGGTGGGTGGAGACGATGCCGACTGGACGGGGCTGTCGGGTATTGTCACCCTGGGTGGCGGCCTGCTGGACGAGAGTCTGGCAGACTGGTCCTTTGCGCTGCGCGGCGAGTGGTTCTCCGACCCGGACGGCTACCGGACCGGTATTGAGCAGGACCTCCGGGAAGTCACCGGCACCTTCAAGTGGCAGATGACAGAGAACTTGCAAGCTCGTTTGGAGTTCCGCCACGACTGGTCCAACAAAGATGTGTTCCACGACGGTGGCGGCTACTCGGACGACCAGGACTCGATGATTGTGGAGTTCGCCTACCTCATGTAGCCGAATCTCTCAAAGGAGGCTCCTATGAAGAAGATAGAAGCGATCATCAAACCGTTTAAGCTCGATGAGGTCAAGGAAGCCCTCTCCAAGGCGGGCATCCAGGGTTTGACCATCACCGAGGTCAAGGGCTTTGGTCGACAAAAGGGGCATACGGAACTGTATCGTGGCGCGGAGTATGTGGTGGACTTCCTGCCCAAGGTCAAGATTGAGATCTTGGTTGATGATGACAAGGCTGGCGAAGTGGTGGATACCATCATCAATGCGGCCCGAACGGGGCGGATTGGTGATGGCAAGATCTTCATCCTGCCCATGGATGATGTCGTGCGTATCCGAACCGGCGAGCGGGGAGCAGACGCGATCTAGTCAGAACGACAACAATTCATTTCCTGCCGGGGCTCTGATGTTGTGAGGGCAATATCGCAAGGATCCCCGGCAGGACAAAAAGAGTAAACGTGTCCTTCATATAGATATGAGACGCTGGAAACGTTTACTCTTTCCAGAAGTATCGAGCCAGTCGCACTCTCATACTCAATACTTCGACGGGGCAATACGGGGCATCTCGACTCACATGGAAGGCAATGGACGTTGCACGACATAAGGAGGTTGAGATGAAACGTTTATTCGCTTTAGGGTCACTCGCTACGCTGGGCATCGGGCTGCTGGCACCGCTCGCCTTTGCCGAGGACGCGCCACAGTACAAGGATTACGCGGAATTTGCCGCTTCACAGGGTTTTGCCCTGTTTACCGCCCATAATTTATGGATGATGATCGCTGCGGCCCTGGTGTTCATCATGCACCTGGGCTTTGCCTCCCTCGAATCCGGTCTGACCCAGTCCAAGAACACGGTCAATATTCTCTTTAAGAACACCTTTGTCATCTGCATTGGGTTGCTGACCTATGCGTTGTGCGGCTTCAACCTGATGTATCCCGGATTTGCGGAGGACTCTGCCGGTTGGCTGGCCTTTGCCGGGTTTGGCGTTGAGGTGACGGACGAAGTAGCCTCACAGACCAGCCTGTACAGTGAGGGCTATACCTATTGGACCGACTTTCTCTTTCAGGCCATGTTTGCGGCAACCGCAGCCACCATTGTCTCCGGCGCGGTTGCAGAGCGTATAAAATTGTCCTCTTTCATGGTTTTTGCGACCATTTTTGTCGCTATTTCGTATCCCATCACCGGCAGTTGGAAATGGGGTGCGGGCTGGCTGGACATGATGGAAACGCCCTTTTATGACTTTGCCGGCTCAACCATTGTCCACTCGGTGGGTGGTTGGGGGGCCTTGGCCGGCGCCATGCTGCTGGGGCCTCGGATGGGGAAATACATGGAAGACGGTCGTATTCGGCCCATCTTGCCCAGCAATATGCCGCTGGCCGCCATTGGCGTCTTCCTGCTGTGGCTGGGTTGGTTCGGATTTAATGGCGGCTCCGTCCTGTCGGGCGATCCCAATCTCGTATCCTTAACCCTGGTCACCACCTGTATTGCTGCAGCGGCTGGCGGGATTGGAGCGATGTTCACCTCCTGGGTCATCCTCCAAAAACCGGATCTGTCCATGGCCTTAAACGGTATTCTGGCCGGATTGGTCGGTATTACTGCCGGCGCCGATCAAATGGCGGCCATGTCCGCCACGCTGGTCGGGTTGATTGCCGGGGCGATTGTTGTCGGCTCGGTCCTGTTCTTTGATAAGATGAAGATCGACGATCCGGTTGGGGCCATCTCTGTCCACCTCGTGTGTGGCATCTGGGGAACTCTGGCGGTCGGCATTTTCGGCAACCTAGCCGGGGGCGCGCAACTCGTCAGTCAGATCGTCGGCATCGTGGCCATTGGCATCTTTACTTTTGCGTTTGCCTTTATCCTGTTCAGCATTATCAAGGCGACCATGGGGCTCCGGGTCTCGCCGGACGAAGAGTCCGAGGGCCTGGATGTTGGCGAACATGGCAACGTGGCCTACGGCGCCTCGCAGCTGTTCTCCCCCGGCTCAACCCTGGGGATGAGCAGCCAGCGCTCGATGCGAGCGGAACCCGTTCCGCGTCTCGGTACTGAGGAAGCCTAACCAAAAGAGCAGAGCGGGAAGCTTCCCGCTCTGCT
>JAJDZM010000269.1 GCA_022824615.1 Candidatus Binatia bacterium
GGTCAAGCGCGCCTACCTGGATGCGGTTGCTATGTGGACTGAGAAAAGAGAGAACGTGGCCGGGAGCGCATAGGTGCAGCCTCAGCGTCGAACCATTGTGACGACCGCGGTCAACGGCACGCCAGTGGAAGCGCTGGTTGACGTCCGCATCACGCTGGCCGACTTTCTGCGTGAAGAGGCGGGCTGTACGAGTGTACATCTGGGATGCGAGCATGGGGTGTGCGGTGCCTGTACGGTGCTGCTCGATGGCCTGCCCGTTCGTTCCTGTCTGCGTTTGGCCGCGCAGGCGACGGGCCATGCAATCACCACGCTTGAAGGGGTCATGCAAACCGAGCGCGGAAAAATGATAGGGCAGGCTTTTGTCGAGCAGTTTGCCATGCAGTGCGGCTTTTGTACGGCCGGCTTCGCCCTCAGCCTGTATCATCTCCTGGAGAACGCGCCGGAGCCAATTACGGATCGGGATATCCATGAGACGCTGGGCGGGCATATCTGCCGCTGCACCGGCTATGTGAGCATTGTGGAAGCGGCCAAACGCTTACGGGACCAAAGAGGATGAACGAATTCCCTGCGCCGCCCTCAACAGAAGGCCGGCGTCTCTTTGATCTGCAGGCCCAGTATATTGCCGATCTCACTCCGCTTCCCAATCTTGCCCATGCCGCGGTGGTCAGAAGCCCGTATGCGCACGCGCGGATTCGCAGCATTGATCCAAGCGCCGCGCTGGCGCTGCCGGGAGTCATAACTGTGCTGACCGGCCGGGAAGTCCAGGAGTGGAGCCGTCCGTTTGCGGTAGATGCCGAACGGCCGGGGCGGTATTACTCCTGCGCCATCGACAAGGTGCGTTATGTCGGGGAGCCGGTCGCCGTTGTGATGGCTGCAAACCGCTATGTTGCCGAAGACGCCCGCGATACAATCGAGGTGGAGTACGAGCCCCTGCCGGCTGTCGTTGAGGTTGAGGCGGCCATGCAGCCCTCGGCCCCCATCCTGCACGAGGAACTGGAAACCAATGTCGCTATTGATCGTCATCTTACCTATGGTGATGTGGCGGCGGTCTTCAGCGCGGCGGATATTGTGTTCTCGCAGCGCTACGTTTTTCCTCGCTACCAATCCTTTCCACTCGAAACGTACGGGATTATCGCGAGCTGGAATCCATCCGCGTCACAGGCCAGTTTTTGGGCCAATTTTCACGGACCGTATAGCATGCTGGCGGTTCTGGCCGGAGCGCTACGGGTTCCTCTCAGCAAGCTGCGGGTGGTGACGCCACCGGATGTCGGCGGCTCGTTTGGGAATAAGATCGCCCTGTATCCCTATATGGCCTTGATGGCGCTGGCGTCTCGGAAAGCCAACCGGCCGGTCAAGTGGATCGAAGACCGCCTGGAATCGCTCAGCGCCAGCTCGACCGGAACGGACCGCGTGACGCAAATTGAAGTCGCAGCCCGCAACGACGGCCAACTGCTTGGTCTCAAAATGCGTCTCATGGACAACGTGGGGGCGTATATTCGCGCGCCGGAACCCGGCTGTCTGTTCCGCCCGATCGGTAATTTCATGAACGCCTACAAGATTGAGCATCTTGAGGTCAACGCCCTGGCGGTCATGACGAATGTCTGTCCCAGCGGGCCGAATCGTGGCTATGCCTGCCAACAGCACTATTTCCCGATTGAGCGCGCGATTGACGAACTCGCCCTGAAGCTTGGCAAAGACCCGGCCACGGTCAGACTGCAAAATCTTATCCAGCCCCAGGATATCCCCTACCGGACGGTGACGGGCGGACTGTACGACTCCGGGGATTATCCCCGTGCCACACAGCGGGCGCTGGAACTGAGCAATTACTGGCAACTGCGTCAGTCTACGGGCGCTGCGGCTCCGAGCGATGCCGGGGTGTGGCGCGGGGTTGGCATGGCTGTAGCGATCGATCCCTCGGGTTCGAATATGGGTTATATCGATGTGAGCAAGAAAGCCACGCAGCGTCGCCCCAACCTCGTTCGGGTCGGCTCGGCGCAGACGACCCGAATCTATTTGGACGCCACCGGTGGCGTCACGGTTGAGTTGGAGACCGCGGCCCATGGGCAGGGCCAGGAAACGACCGCCGCGTTCATTGTCGCTCAGACCCTGGGCATTGCGCCGGCAGACGTGACGGTCATCGCCGGGATGGACACCGGTTCCAGGCCGTGGTCGGTGTCTTCAGGCAGTTATTCCAGTCGTTTTGGTGCGGTCGGGGCCAGTTCCATTGTCGCGGCTGCCAGACGGTTGCAAGAGAATCTTCTCCAAGCGGCGGCCTACTTCCTGGACAGCACCGCGAGTCGCCTCCGCATCCGGGCGGGCCGGATTGTGTCGCTCGATAACGCGCAGTTGGGCTTGTCCCTGAAAGACGTGGCGGCGCGCCTGCACTGGTCAACCGGAACGCTGCCACCACATCTGGAGACGGCCACTCAGATCGAGGGTACGTTTGTTGCCAGCGAGCTCGACTATCCGAACGAGCACGATCAGGTGAACTCTTCCGCGGTCTATGCGTTTACGGCGGATGTGGCTGTGGTTGAGATCGACAAAGAGACGTTCGATATCCGGGTGACCGATTATATCACCGTGCATGACGCCGGGAATATCCTGCACCCACAGATCGCCCGAGGGCAGTTCGTCGGAGGTCTTTTGCACGGCTTGGCCGGCGCGCTGTACGAGGAACTGCGCTACACCGAGACGGGTGATTTCCTGACCGGAACGCTGATGGACTATCTGTGTCCGACGGTGAGCGAAATGCCGGGTAATATTGTGACGGACCATATTGTGCTGCCGACTCCCCAGGCGCTAACCGGGGCAAAGGGAGTCGGGGAAAGCACCGCCCAGACCGCACCGATTGCCATTGCCAATGCAGTAGCCGATGCCGTCCGTCATCTGGGTCTTGAAATTACCGAATTGCCCCTGACCCCTGACAAGCTGTGGCAGCAGTTGGGGGCCCGTCTTGCAGGAGAGCCGGCATGCACCTAGCCAACCTCATCGATCTGGCAGCCGCGCGCTATCCAGAGGCGGCGGCCGTGCATATTGGACGTTAGTTGATGGAAGATTGGAGGTCTGCCCCCCATGCCAAATACCCAGCCCAAACTCTATCTTGCCGGACCTGAAGTCTTTCGGCCCGACGCCATTGAGTATGCGCGGACGCAGCGCGCCCTGTGCGTCCGATACGGTTTCATTGGTCTCCATCCTATGGATAATAATGTAGACCTGAGTGACAGTTCGATGCGGACAGCCACGAGAATCTATCGGGGCGATATCGGTCAGATCAAAGCCTGCGATATTGTTATTGCGAACTGTAATGCCTTTCGGGGCGCGTTAATCGACGACGGGACGGCGTACGAACTGGGGTATGGCAACGCCCTCGGTAAGCCAACATACGGCTATATTGAACGGTTGCTTCCAGAGCAGGAACTCCTCCAGGAACGGTGCGTTTTTACCACCCTGACGGACGGACGAAAGGTCGATCAGGATGGTTTTCTTCTGGTTGACGACTTTGGGACCTCGATCAATCTCATGATGCAGTGCGGCATGCTCGATAGTGGCGGGCGGTTAGTGGAGGGAGATTTTGAGATCTGTCTGAAAGCGATTCGACACGATTTGGATAGCGGCACGCTTCTCCTGACTCCGTCCGAAACGGACTAGATCAATTTGAGGGCTTCTTGGGTTAAGCGCCTCAGCGCCTGTCGCATCAGCTGTTCGAGCGCTCTGACTTCTTGTGCTTCCAGCGCTACCTGGGTGTAAATCTCCTGGCCGGACAGCGTCTTCGATTGTACGTGGAGCGTCGCCCCCCCAAGTGTGTCACCGGTTTCATCTGCATAGCTCAGGTCAATCTGCTGTACACGCATGGTGGGCCTCCCCCGCTTCTTGTATAGCCTCAATAGCTCCCCGTCTGAAGCGCGTAACACAGATTGGTGTTGAGCGTTGAGACAAAGCGGACAATGAGTGAGCGGTATGAATGGACATTTATCTCATCCAGTGTAATCCCCAGGGCATTGGAGAGCGGTTTCCCCGATTATGGTCAGGGATAGAAGAAAGGTGAGTGAGAAAATATGGTTAAACAACTCTCATCTTCTCCACCTCAGTCAGTCGAAACCGAGCGCTTACTCCTCCGTCCGTTTGTGGATGACGATTTTGTTGCGTATGAAAGGATTCGGGCGAATCCCGAAGTGGCTCGGTATCTGCCCGGTGGAATAGCGGCTGTGAAGAGTGCGCCCGAAAGGGCACGACAAACTATACAGGGCTTTGCACGACATTGGCGGGAGCGGGGCTTTGGACCCTGGGCAGTTATCGACAATCAGACGAGAGTATTGATCGGACACTGCGGCCTGCGTTACTTGTCCGAGTTTGATGCAATCGAAACGCGCCGAAAACTTGGCCTTGGCCCCGACCATCTGCCTGAGTTCCATATTATGCTCGACTTTGAAAACTTGTCGCATCTGGACGCCGCGTTTCACCATGTCTCAACTCGTAGCAATCCAGTTGAGAGTTTTCACCAAGCGGTGAATGCGAAAGTGAAAGACCTTATATTTGCACTCTATAGGGATTTCCCCGACCCTGGGCGAGTACGGGGACAGGAGAAATTTTAGTGAGAATGACAAGTGATTGGGGGAATTGATTGCTAGAACCAGAAGAGGGCGGCCTTTCCGGAAAGGCCGCCCTCTTTGGTGCGCGGTATGCGCTGAAAAGACACTCTCGATTGTCTGTATGCCCGATCTGGCGGTCGTACAGCGGGCTTGTTCTTCATCCCGGCTGCTCCGGACTGTGCTCAATCCGTTTTCCCGATGGCCTTCTCTTGCGAGCCGACCGTTGTCGACTCCGTACTTTCGAGCACGACAGTCAGGCCGGGTCTGAGCATCAAGAGGATGAACTCAATAGCCGCTGCCTCACGCGGGCATTGCCCACCATTGGCGGGCGGTTATTTTCCGGCGGACTTTCCATTCGCACCTCCTGTCTCTCCCGTGGAGGACTTTTCGACGGGCGCGCCGTCTTCCGATGGGTCCACCAGAGACCCGATACTTTCTCTTACTCCCCTTGATTGTTTCGTGTCAAGTTTTTTTGAGACCCAGTCTGTGCTACCGGCCCATCTGTTTCGGTCCCATCAGTTTTTCGTGAAGCTGAGAGGTCGGAATCGCCGGTAAGGTCGTAATATGGACGGTCCCGCGTGAACTCAAGTCAACCGATAGATGGGCTACGGTCTCGTTGTCGGGCGCCTCAATAATACTGACGAAATCGTACAAGCCGAGCGTCGCATACTGGCCCGTTACTTTACAACCAAACTCTGCAATCTCTTTGTTGACTTCTTCCAGACGATTCGGATGCTGGTGCAGGGTTTTGCTCCCTTCGGGGGTGAGGGTGCTGAGCAAGATATAGGTCGGCATAACGATCTCCTTTCTCAACTCTTTATTACTGGAAAGTCGCATTTGTTTTTCTTCCTTCCCTCCTTGCGGGCCTCGATGGCGGGGAGCGTCCTGTACTCTTGGGAGGTCTCATTTTACTTGGTCCCGATCTGGAGGTCTTTCCTCGACCTCTCAAAAGACTTGGAGCAGCGACCGGCCTGGACTCCTTCAGGGTTCAATGTGCATATCGAGATGGTGCCGCCAAAAATATGCCCCCATAGCGACCGCGGCTAAGAGGTTGCCGATGACGACCGCTGGCCAGGCCAGCGCGTGCAGGACTGGCTCTGCCAATACGTGGCATACCGATATAAAGCCAAACTCAAACACCGCAAAGAATAAGAGGATTCCGAAACCAATCTGAGGATTACGCTCCGCAATACCAAGCAACCACGACGCCAGCCAGCCGACCGCCGTAAAGACCAATCCATGGACCCAAGTAAACATGAATACAACTTCGAGATCGATCCCGAGGCTCTCGGACGTTGTGACGCCATCCGTGAACAATGCGGCCCCGAGAATCGAGGGCGTATAGAGTGGCTGCCCGCGGACGCTGTCAACAATGAGAAACCATACGGCGATAGTTGTGGCCCCGAGAATGCCGGCGATGAGGCCCTCCCGGAGAATTTGTGAGAGTTCTGCGGACGAAAACGTCAAGAGTCCCGAATCCACGCCTTCTGATTGTATTGTTGCCATATCCCCTCCTGTTTCTCCTTGGAGGCGAATGCGGCAGCGGGTTTAACCACTGCCCTGTGTGAGGTCATGATCGACAAAAACACGCTAGGGCTCCTTCCTGGAAACACCGGCATGAGCAATCCAGCGTCACTGCCCGTTGCTCTCTACACGGGCGGCCTGGTCTGCCAGTACGGGAATACCCGTGATGGTCACGACTAAAAGCCGTCGTTCCTTCGGGTAGAGATAGCCCTCAATCGTAATGGGTTGCCCTATAATTGTAGGTTGTTGGAGAGGGACGAGAAGCGGTGTCGGACCATATAAACGAACGGTATGGCGTTGCAACTCGTCTACTCTCGCATCCTCCTGATCATACCTCTTGATTTCCTCGATGTTAGCAAGTTGGAAACGCCAGGAGGCGCCTTTCACCAGGATAGTCAGAGCTGGCTCTGGTGGCCCCGCCTCGCCCTCAAGCGGGAGCAGGGTGCCAGACAGGCGGACATACGGCGTTTCATTCGGGTAGCCGAAACGGGCGTCTGCTATGGCTGCCCAGAGCAAGACGATACCTAGCAGTCCGCCTCCAACAAAACCGAGAATGGGTTTCATATCCCTTCCTCCTGTCTGTAGCGTAACAAAGACCAAATCGGGGCATGTGGTTGCTATACGACCGGGGGACCACGCTCACGCAGGAGTGTAAGAATGGAACAATCGTACGGGAAGAGGGCAAGCGGAAAATATGCATGGCTGAAAGGGAGGGCAACAGGTTCGGGTGGGGCCTGGCGGACAGCGGTGGCAAATCCAGAGGGTCCGCTGGTGGGGAAGGAGCGTGGCTGTTGCTCCAGGTATTGCACAGTGGTCCCTCCAGTCACACGTTTGGTGAGTGAATCCCTGACCACCGACTCCCACAGGCGTCTAGTTCCCTCCTAGCACTCTTTTTTGCCGAGTCAAGCGCAAACGGTGAATTTCTTGTGATGGACGAGAGCGTCGCGAACCGCGGCCAAAGTTGTATCGAGACCCCGCGCTTGCCTGCCGGACTGCAGGAGCGCACCTCCCAGAGAACAAGGAGGAGGGAACCCGAATTATTCCGTCCGCCCCTGTTTGACGATCAGGTCGAATTCTTTTTTGGTCACCGGCATGACTGACAGCCGGCTCTGCTTGATCAGGGCCATCTCTTGCAGCCGTTTGTCCTGCTTGATCTGATCGAGCGTTATCGGGCTGGCCAGGGTTTCGACCGGCTCGATATCAACCACGCTCCAGCGCTCATCATCCGTCGTGGGGTCTTGGTAGGCTTCTTTGATGACGCGGGCAATCCCGACAATCTCCATCCCCTCGTTGCTGTGATAATACAGGACCTGGTCGCCTACCTGCATGGCCCGCAGGTTATTACGGGCCTGATAGTTACGCACCCCGTCCCAATACGTCCAGCCATCTTTTTGCAGGTCGCTCCAGGCATATTTATACGGTTCGGATTTCACCAGCCAATACTTCATCGCGCTGTGTCCCTTATCGGTTTGCTGTGATGTCGAACCATATACTCTCCACGTGTTTTTTCCAAATCGGCTCTTTGATTGCCTTTCTCAGCCTGTCTCTTTATAAGAAGGCTCAAAGGAGGAGGAATCATGCCGTACGAGAGTCGCCAAGAGTATCGGATCATCACAGAAAAAGACGTCCCGGCGATCATGCGGGACGGGACGACGCTCTACGCCGATGTCTATCGGCCCGATGCCGAGGGACGCTTCCCGATTATTCTATTACGGCTCCCGTATGGCAAAGAATTGGCCGATGTTTTTGGCGACCACGAGTATTTTCCGTCGCGGGGCTATGTGGTCATCGTCCAGGACGGGCGAGGACGGTTTGCGTCAGAGGGGGAATACTATCCGCTCATTGACGAAGCCGAGGATGGATACGATACGGTCGAGTGGGCCGCGACGCTGCCGTACTCGAACGGTCGAGTCGGAACTCAGGGCCAGTCGTATCTCGGCGCAACCCAGTATCAGCTCGCGCCGACACGGCCGCCACATCTCCAGTGTGCTTTTCCCGTATCTGCCGGTGCCGATTACCATCAAGGTTGGGTCTACCACACCGGCGGAGCCTTCTCTCTGGGCTGGCAGGTGCCCTATGCGATCTTCCTTGCCCGTAACACCATTGATCGTAAAGGTATCAAGGAGCAACTCTGGCCGAAGGTGCGGCCCGACCTGCTGCGTTCCATTAATTTCGGGAATCCACTTTCGCCGGAAGCCTATATGCGCCTCCCGCTCATGTATTGGGCCGACCTGCTCGAAGAGGTGGCTCCGTATCTGCGCGATTACCTGACTCATCCCGACGACGGTCCCTATTGGTGGCCGATCAATATCGAGCGTCAGCACCGCAATATCAATATCCCCATGTACCACGTGAGTTCGTGGTATGACATTTTCCTGCGGGATGCCTTGGTGCACTTCTGCGGCTTGCAGGCGCGGGCTACGACACCAGAGGCCCGCGGCGGCCAGAAACTGCTGCTCGGACCGTGGGCCCATCTTTTCCCGTATACCACGCCGATTTCCGGTGGGACCGGAGATATTGACTTCGGTCCGAACGCCGTTATCGAACTCCACGAGACCCAACTACGTTGGTTTGACTACTGGCTCAAGGGGATAGACTCGGGGATTGCCGAGGAGCCGCCTATCCGGCTGTTTGTGATGGGCACCAATCGCTGGCGGGACGAGTACGAATGGCCGCTGGCGCGCACACGATACACGCCTTACTATTTCCACAGCCAGGGACGGGCGAACAGCCTCGACGGCGATGGTGGGCTGAGCGCTGAACCTCCTCAGGACGAACCCCCCGATCGGTACGAATACGACCCCGCCGACCCGGTTCCGACCTGTGGCGGCAACACGCTGATTATTCCGGTCGGGGTCACCGATCAGCGCGAGGTGGAAAGCCGACAAGACGTATTGGTCTATACCGGAGAGCCGCTGGACACACCGCTCGAAGTCACCGGACCCCTCACGGTCGTGCTCTACGCCTCGTCTTCTGCCACCGACACCGACTTTACTGCCAAACTGGTCGATGTCCGGCCCGACGGTTATGCCCAGAACATTGCCGACGGTATTGTACGCGCGCGCTATCGTGATTCCTTGAGTCACCCGACCATGCTGACACCAGACGAGCCATATGAGTTTCGTATCGACTTATGGGCAACCAGCCATGTGTTTCTGCCTGGGCATCGCCTGCGTGTGGAGGTGTCGTCAAGTAACTTCCCACGCTTCGACCGCAACCTGAACACCGGCGGCGATCAGGCGACCGGCACGCAGTTCCAGACCGCACAGCAAACCGTTTTACATAACAAAAAGTTCCAGTCGCATATTGTGTTGCCGGTCATTCCGTAAGGGGTATCACTGACGCTCTTGTGCCTCTCTGACGAGGGCGTCGTGGAGTAAGGTCTTCATATACGTTTGATATTTGGGCACGCCTTTCCGCCGAGCCAGCTTGCGGGCGAGTTCGACATCACCGACCGCGAGGCGGATACTAATCTGCTTGGTCGGCGGCCTCAGTACATAGGGTTTCTTCAGTTCGCCTGAATCATCCGCGTGCGGATCAAGGAAAGCGGCATCCATTTCTTCCAGAATACAATCTGGACAGAACCACTTGCCCCGGTCATCTTGATATCGTTCCGTACCGCAGCGCTTGCATATCTTTTGTCTCTTCATTGCTCTTTCATCTCCCTATGCCAGCTCAGGATTTGCTTTCTGGTTGAAGGCCAAGCGGTAATGACATGGATGTGCTCCTCGGTAACGCGTAAGAAGACAACTGTCAGGAAACGGCCCTGGAATGTCCTGCCCACAGCCTTTAAGACTCGGCCCTTTTGTCCAATAACGACGACAGGTTCTGAAAAGACTTCAGCGAAAGCGCTTTCCTTAATGGTACTGTGGCGAACCCGATAGTGTGCTTTTCTCGCCTTTTTGTCATATGCAAAAGTAATGCGCATACTGTAATGACTTGAATATACTTTCTAGGTAAACAATACACAAGACACGACTTGTCACCAAACCCCGCCCTTGCTCAGAACAGCTTTGGCTGATTCCTTGACGCCATGTCGGATGTCCTGCCGCCCGATGCGGAAAAAGCGGCCTCGGTGCGGGCGATGTTTGATCTGATCGCTCCGCACTATGACACGCTGAACCGTTGGCTGTCCTTGCGTCTCGATCAATACTGGCGGCGAAAGACTATCCGCAGCGTTCGTGTCTGTGCCGATGATGGAGTGCTCGACCTAGCGTGCGGAACGGGAGATTTGAGCGAACTCGCTGCAGCAACCGGGGCGCGCGTGATCGGGATTGACTTTGCTCGCAATATGCTCATCGGCGCAACTCGGCGTCGGATCAGCGCGACCTTTATTCAGGCCGATGCGAACGCCTTACCCCTGCCGACGGCGGCTGTCTCCGTCGTCCTGTCCGGCTTTGCCCTGCGGAATTTCGTCTCAATACCACACGCCCTCCAAGAAGTGGCGCGCGTCCTCAAGCCCGGTGGCCGCTTGGCACTGCTTGAGGTGGATACGCCGCGCCATACGCTCCTGAAATGGGGCCATAGCTTCTATTTCCAGCGCATCGTACCCCTGCTGGGTGGCCTTATCTCAGACCGAAAGTCGTATCTCTATTTGCCGCGCTCGGTGGTCTACCTGCCGGGGGAAGCGGAGCTGTTGCAGATGGTCCGAGCCGCGGAATTCGAGCGGGTTGTAAAGACACGCTTATCCTGTGGTGTGGCGCAGCTGATTACCGCGGTGAGACGATAAGAGAGGCGACACGAATCAATAAACAGGGATCGGTTTTGGCAGGATAAAAAAAGAGTTTGGCCTGTCCAATAGTGACGTCCGATACCGCGGTAATGTGCCGTGTCGTAAACTGTGCCGGACGCCAGCGCTACCACCATTCTCGCAGCGTAACCAGTCCGGTGCCGAGAAAGAGCACACTCGAACGAGAGGTCAGAAAAGTGGTAAAGAAGTTTTCCTCGAAATGCTCCCCGCGCAGCACAGCTATCGGCGCATTACATCATTTTTCGTCAGAGGCGGGCGGCTTGGCACAGCGTGTGCTCTCTATCTGGATAGGGTTCCTCCCGACTGAGGGAGAGGAGCGGTAAGCCTCACTCCCGCACGGGCTCTTCACAGGAGGCAGAGCATGACGTTTTGTTTAGGAATGAACCTACAAGGTGGACTGGTTGGGATTGCCGATACGCGGGTGATTGCCGGCAACGAACGGATTACCGCCCGGAAGGTGTCGGTTTTCCAGAAAGACCGCCACGCCATGTTTCTGATGAGTTCCGGGCTGCGCTCGGCGCGGGACAAGGCGCTGATTTATTTTGAAGAAAGCCTAGCCCACAGCGAGCAGCCGCTCGACCGCTTGTTCAAGGCCGTCAACGCCTTTGCCACCCAAGTGCGTCGGGTTGCAAAGGAGGATAAAGCCGCCTTGGAGGAGAGCGGCTTTGATTTCAACCTGCACGCCCTCATTGGCGGGCAGCTTGAGAATGACCCCGAGCACCGTCTCTACCTCGTCTATCCCCAGGGAAACTGGGTCGAAATCGGCCAAGGCACGCCGTATCACATTATCGGCGCGGCGGGCTACGGCAAGCCGATTCTCGATCGTACGCTGCACTACCAGGACCCGATGCGGTTTGCCCTCAAGGTCGGCTGTCTGGCCTTTGATTCGACCCGGATCAGTGCGGTCAATGTCGATTTCCCCTTGGATGTTGTCCTGTACGCCCGGAACAGCCATCGGATCATCCAGCACTGCTACCAGAAGGAAGACCTCCAGGATTTGACCACCGTCTGGCAGGAAGGGCTGCGCCGCTCGATCAACAATCTGTCCGCCGACTGGGTCGAGCATGCCTTCGACAAACTGGCGCTACCGGACAACAATACCAACCGGCTGTTACCCGCGCCCAACGGGCCGGACCGCGTATAAACCCTTACCCCTTCCCAATGGGGACTGGATGCCGGATCACGCCCGGCATGACGTTGAGCTGTCCCGTCTGTCATTCCTGCGCACGCAGGAAGCCAGCGTTCGACACGGCAGCGCGGGCGCGGGCATCTTTCAGCGAATTACGAGGTGATGTATTGTAGGTTGGATGACTCACTCAAGCGTCACCGATCTTTTCGACTTGCTGGACCAGTCTCGGCACCTGCCATACTATCGGCTTGAAGTCCGTTCAGATCCTTTCTTTGGGCTCTTTCTACCCAAGTTATTGGAAAGCCATTGTCAAGTTCCGATCTGTCCGCGAGTTATCCCCGAGTTTCCTCTCAAGCAGAACGATAGCAATCGGGCTAATACAGTCGACTACTTCGCTTTATCAAAGGACCGTGAACACGGGTTTTTAGTCGAACTTAAAACCGATAAAGATTCCTATAAGCCTGACCAAGCCCAACGCCTTCAAAAGGCTAGCGAGAAGGGTATGAAAGCCCTCCTGCACGGCTTGCAAGATAAGGCCAAGGCGGCTGCAAAAAACGCTCATAAACGTAAGAAATATTTTCACTTACTAAAGGCGCTGGAGAATCTTGATCTCATTGAGTTGCCTGACAATCTTGAGGCGAAAGTCCATCCGCCTGTCGGCAAGAATGGTAGTAGTAAGTGTTTTGATGACATTAAGATTATAGGCAATCCCAGGCTCAAGGTGGTCTATATCCAACCGGAAAATGCAAGAAATAGCGAAAACTGCATAGATTTCAGAGAGTTTGCTGCCTGCATTAAAGACCATGGCGATCTTGGTGCCATGTTTGCGTGCTACCTTCTGAAGTGGGTCATTCCGGCTGGAGATATAGTCAAATGATGCGGAGTGTCCGTCCAATCAGCCAAGTTCTCCTTCATGTGAGCAATGACAGTGAGGCTAATCTATTTGATGAGGTACGCAAAGTCATCCTTAAATGGATAGAGTCTAAAGCTGGTGATAAGCTCCCTGCCGAAGCCTGGCGAGGAGACTCGTTTGCGCCTGACGGAATCGGCACTCAGAGGACCGAGGCTGTCGCCCTCCCTGACCAGCATTTCTGGGCAGCACATCTCGATGATGCGGATAAGAAGGTGGCGCAGCGGACTTGGACGACCGAGGTTGTCGTCCATGAAGAGGAAGACGGAACTGTACGTTTGGGCTGCCGACTGCAATGCGTGACGCACGGCGATGATGCGTCTTTCGAACGCTCAATCCCGAAGTTTGTGCGTCATATTGTCGAGGTCAAGAGCAACACGGTCAAACTCGATGGTCGGCCAATCTCAGTCAAACCGTGGTTCATTGACAGCAATGAGCAGGTTAAAGAACTGGTGCGTCTGCTTCTTAGCCCTCATCGGCGCAGTGATGTGATTGTTTTCTCACTGCCGGAACAATCCACCAATCAGGATGAAACAGCCGCTTCGGCTCCAGAAGTCGCTTGGAGCACCGTTGGCGCTGCGCATGTTGCGGTCATTGCCGGGCAGGCAAGTCGTGATCTCTCGGAATTGATCGGTAAAGAATTCTCCGTCTATAACCGCGCAATACGCACCTACCGGCCCGGCTTCAACCCGGATACGGATGAGCCACGCTTACACCCCCGAAGGTTATCTGAACAAATTGCCGAATGGGGAGACGAAGGACCAGAAGCATATGAACGACTTCTCATCTCGCAGGCATTGCTGCGCTCTATTTCCGGTCAAGATATCGCCATTGAGCGGGAGTTGCCGCCATTTCCAAAACTGCGCCATATGGCCGCCGTTTGGCAGCGTGAGAGAGAGCGCCAGCAGCGTGAGAGAGAGCGCCAAGATTCTTCTCAGGAAGAACTTCTTGAACTTCTATATAGTGAAAATAAAGAACTAAAAGACGAACGTGACAATCTGGAGGGGCGTCTCGCTGCCGTGGAGAAAGAATACGAGGATTTTCTTGATACGGTGGGAGAAGAACAAAAGGTAGCTCAGGAAGCCTATAAAGAGGTCAAAAGCAAAAACTTTTATCTTCGGGAGCGTGTCGACGACTTACAAAAGCAGCTAGAGGGGTCCGGCCAATCAACACCACCGGTTCCCGATAGCCTGGATGGTTTTAAAAAATGGTATAGAGAAAATCTCTCGGGCTTTAGAGTAGAACTCCACAAACGTGCGTTCGAGGGAGTCAAAGATTCGCAATATAAAGACGTACCGCTGATCTATAAGGCTCTTCTCCTCCTACGTGATTATTATGTGCCGATGCGTCGCGAGGGGGGTAAGAGTGGAAAGAACGCTTTTGATAAAAAATGCCGGGAACTCGGAATTGAGGAAACGCAGACCTTCTCCGGCGAGAAACCCAAAGTCAAAAAGAAGGAACAATATAAGGTTGATGACCGAGACGGACCCCGTTGGCTGGACCGTCACCTCAAAAAGGGGACTAGTCACGATTCCCGTCTCTGCTTCCGCCTGTATTTCTTTTGGGATGACGAGGAGGAGCAGGTTGTCGTCGGCTGGCTTCCCTCGCATCTCGATACGCGAGCGACGTGAACTCGGTGTTTGGGTGGCTGACAGGGCGATTAGCCGACCCGCTCCGCGGTCACGGCTACGTCAAGGGTCGGGTTGCCGCCGCCGGCAACGACACCTTTCAACGGGGTCACGTCGCTGTAGTCCCGACCCCAGGCGACAGTAATATGTTGGTCGGTGGGGATGCTGTTGTTGGTGGGATCGAAATCTATCCAGCCCTGCCCAGGACAATATACCGATACCCAGGCGTGAGAAGCCGCGGCCCCCGTGAGCTGAGGCTGGTCGTCTGAGGCGGCGGTTTCGAGATAGCCGCTGACGTAGCGTGCGGCGATGCCGTGCGTGCGCAGACCGCCGATAGCCACATGCGCAAAGTCCTGACAGACGCCCTGGCGGTGATCCAACACTTCATCGAGTGGCGTCGAGACGGTTGTGGCTTCGGGTTCGTAGGTAAACTCCTGATAGATGCGCTGCACGAGGTCGGCAACGGCCTCCAACAGCAGTCGCTCCGGCGTAAAAGACGGCGTCGCATACGCGGTCAACGCGGCACTGCTGTGGACCAGGGGTGAGTCGAGCAGGAATTGTCGCGCCTCGATGCCGGCGTGACTTGTGTCCTTGGAAACGGAGCGGCGGGTCTCTTCCCAGGTGGGAGAATCTCGAAGCGGTGGTGGAGCGGTCGGGGCGATCAGCACCTCACTCCGGGCGGTCACTGATAAACTGACATGGGATTCCTGAATGGTAAAATAGGTAACGTGATTGCCGAAAAAATCTTTCCGATCCTGATATGCTGCCGGCGCCGGCTGAATGCGGAGCTGCCCGTGTTCACACTTTTGCCGCGGGGTGGAACGCGGGAGGAGGTGGGCCTCATTCTGGCACTGTGAAACCGACGCGTTATAGCGATATTCAGTGACGTGGGTGACGCGATAGCGTATCATCTCGAAGTCGAGCGCGTTGCGGTGAGCTGTTGCTGTACTTCAATATGGCTGAAATAGTCTCGGCTCAAGGTCTCCGACAGCGCGAGCAGGTGCGTACTCAGACCGGCAAACAGTTGGCCCAGCGTCTCATCCATGTCTGCGTCCCAGGTGGATGTCGAGTAGCGTTCCAGGTCTGTCACCCGTAAGGTTGTGAGCGTCTCCAAAATGATACGTTCTTCGACGCTCCGGTGTGGCAGGGGCTTCTTGCGCGGCAGACTCAAGACTTGGTCCCGTATTTGTACGAGCTGGTAGCCGACTGAACGCGGATTGCTCTCGTCGAGCAGCAGCAGGTCCAACACGGCCCCGGCCTGGACGGCCGAGGCGTAGCGACGCCGATACGTCATCAGGCTGTCGGTCATGGCCAGCACCATCTCCCAGACAACTTTTTCCGTCTCGTGCGGCAGCTCACAGCCCGTCCGCAAGAGGCTGAGCGTATACAGCGCCCGTTCCAGCCGCCGGCCGATTTCCATAAATCGGAATCCGTGGCCGCGAGCCATACTTTCGGTATTCAAACCGTTTACCGAGGCCAGTCCGATAATCAGGCCTTCCAGGCTTTCGAGCATCTCACTCAAAGACTTGACCTGTGGTAACTCGCGGTCAAGCCGGTTGATTGCCCGCCAGGCATCATCCGAAAGCCGGTCGCGCGCGGCCTGTCCGGCGCGGACTACGGCGTTCAGATGGAAACGCAGACTCCCCGGTCGCGCAGCGTCCAGAATCGTCGTGAACAATTCCTGTTCGGCAACGGCCAGCCGCCGGCGCTCCCCGTATCCGATAAAACGCAGATAGGTCGCGGTGCTATGGGTGTGGGCGGAAAGAAAGGCTGATAGGGACGTATCATACCGGGCGGTCTCGGTATCCAATACTCGCTGGAGGACCTCGCGAAAGACGCGCGCCCCTCCGGCAGTGCGTTCGACATAGCGCCCGAGCCAGAACAGATTATCCGCCATCCGGCTGGGTACTTCTCCCCCGCTGCGCGTAATCGAGACGGCGTGCTCGGGCGCCGGGATGAGGCTGAACTGACTTTCCGGTTCTGAGGCGAGAATCCAGGTATCCTTGCTCAGACCACCGGCCTGACCGGAGACGAGCCACCCGTCCGTGTCTGGTGCGACCCGCGTCAGCCCGCCCGGCATGGCCACATAGCCATCGTTTCGGGAGACCAGGAAACTGCGTAACACCATGGGGCGTGGCTCCAGGCGGTCTCCGATAAATACCGGCGTGGTGGACAAGGCCACCTGTTCCTGGCCGACAAAGCAATGGGAGCGGGCCCTGATGTGCTGAATAAGGCTGTCGCGTTCTTGGGTGCTCAACTGTGCGCCATAGACGGTTGCCGTACCGGGGAGAGGAAAGACGGGCTTGATGACCAGTTGTTCGATATGGTCCACGACATAGGCCAGAGCCTGTTCGTCACCACACCACCAGGTCGGAACCGAGGCCAAGCGCAGGTCCTGACCCAGCAGTACTTTGGCGATCCGGGGCAGGTAGGCCATCAGTCCGGGATTTTCGAGCACGCCGCTGCCCAGCGGATTGGCAACCATGACCGTGCCGTTTCTGACTGCCTGGAGCAGGCCGGGGGGGGCTAACAGCGATTCCCGCTGTAGTTCCAAAGGATCACAAAAAGTGTCATCTACCCGCCGGACGACCGCGCCGACCGGTTGCAGCCCGTCTACCGTCTTCAACCACAGCCGGCCATCCCGAACCGTTAAGTCATCTCCCTGGGCGAGGGTATAATCCAGATAGCTGGCCAAATAGGCATGTTCAAAATAGGTTTCGTTCTGCGGCCCTGGGGTGAGGAGCGCCGTCCGCGTCTGGGGGGTCGGTGTCAGGGCGGCTAAGGTCGATCGTAGGGTTCGGAAAAAGAGGGACAAGCGGTGGACCTGAGCATCTCGATACAGGCTGGGCAGAATCCGCGCCAGCACCAGCCGATTTTCCAGGGCGTAGCCGGCTCCGGACGGCGCCTGCGTCCGGTCATCCAGCACTCTGATGGTACCATTGGGCGCCCTGGCGAGGTCAGCCGCGTAGAGACACAGATACGGGATCGGCGTGGGCAGCGCCCCGTGACAGGGGCGCAGAAAGCCGGGATGGGTATAGATCAACTCGGGCGGGAGCAGGCCGTCGTGAATGAGTTGTTGTGGACCATACAGGTCCGTGCCGATGAGATTGAGCAGTTCTGCCCGCTGGACGAGACCCTGTTCAATAGTCCGCCACTCCTGGCTAGTGAGGAGGGCGGGGATGACGTCGAGCGCCCAGGGTCGTGTGCGTCCCTGGGGGTCCGTATAGACGTTGTAGGTTACGCCATTTTCGCGCAGAACCTGTTGGACTTCGTTCCGACGGCGACCCAGCTCTACCGCGCCCAGCGCATCGAAGGCGCGCAGGGCGTATTGCCAGTGGGGTCGGACAGTGCCTGGGGCTGAACACATCTCATCGAAGCGGGCTGATGACACGGGATAGTGTGCCAGTGCATCGACCCGAGCTGCATCTCTCTGAAAAGGGGTCTCCGCATAGGTAGACTCAGGCATAGCCCTTTCTCCTCATCCGATTGCCCATTATCGCATGTGGACAAAGAGTAAACGTGTCCAGCAGCTCTTGTCTATGGGAGGACACGTTCACTCTTTGCAGCCTGGCAACCTGGAAGGTAACACGTCGAAAGCCGGACGTGTCGCGTTTATAATCTACACTTTTGCGGTATAGCGGTCGGTGTCATACACGCACTCCAGGTCCACGGTATTGAGCCCGCTGACGGCTTGACTGAGGGGGACCATGCGGAGTTGGCAGGTCGGACCAATACCCTGCGCACTGACCATCTGTCCCCAGTCGCCGCGCCGTACGGCTTCGACCGCGGCCGTGCCGAACATGCGCCCCATAATCCGGTCCAGCGCAGACGGACTGCCGCCGCGCTGGCTATGGCCGATCACCAACTCGCGTGAATCAAAAGGAGTGTCGCGGCGAATGCGCTGGGCGAGTTGACTCCCGATGCCGCCCAGGCGTTCATGCCCGAAGGCATCCCGGCTGGCGTCCAGGGTCACCACTCCTTCCTCGTCTGCGTGGGCGCCTTCGGCCGCCACAATTACCGCATAGCGGGGGTAGCGCCGATCCTGCTTGCCACGCGCGAGTCGTTGGGTCAGGAGTTCATAGACTCGTTCGTAGGCAAAGGGATACTCGGGGATAAGGGCCAGAGCCGCGCCTCCGGCGACCGCGCTCCACAGGGCGAGATGGCCGGCATACCGGCCCATGACTTCGACCACCTGCACCCAGTGGTGCGAGCCGGCCGGGGTGCGCGCCTGCTCAATGACAGAGGTGCAGTTGCGCAGGGCGGTATCAAACCCCAAGGTGTAGTCGGTGTGGCTGAGGTCTTTATCAATTGTTTTCGGAATGCCCACCACTTGGCAGCCTTTTTCACTCAGCCGGTGCGCCACGCCCAAGGTGTCTTCTCCGCCCAAGGCGATCACGGCATCAAGACCAAGCCGGGCGATATTGGTCATGACTTCATCCGAGCGGTCGTGCGCCCTCGCCTCGCCCGGCAGGGTCACGTGAAACGGGTTGGTGCGAGACGAGCCCAGATTGGTACCGCCATCACGGTCCCAGCGTCGGACCTGATAATCTTCCAGCCGGATGGCCTCGTCGACCCCCGTGTCGAGTAAACCGTGCCAGCCATCGGGCAGTCCTATTGCCTCCACGTCATGGGCGGTCGCACGATACACAATCGCCTTGAGCGCGGGGTTCAAGCCTGGGGCGTCACCCCCTCCGGTTAACACGCCAATTCGTCGGATACGCATACTTACCTCATCTCGTCGTAGGCCACTCCGGAGACAAAGCAATAGGCAACCTGCTCTGCCAGGAACTCGATACTGATGGGGATACGTGAACAGGCTAAAACTTGAGTGTCGTCTCGATATAGCCGAAGTTCGCGCTGTCGTCGGGATAGATCTGATCCACGATGCTGTCACCGAAGACGTGGGCAAAAAAGACGTTGACGTTGATGTGTTTGTTCAGATTATAGCTGAGGCTGGTTTCGATAATCTGAAACAGGTCGCGCTTGCCAAAGGTCGGGCGGCCGACAAAGCCGAAGCCGGCCTGACGGCCTTCCAGGGTTGCACCCGCGCCCTGGTACCATAGGTCGTTCTTCTCGCTGACACGAATATAGTGAAAGTCCGTGCGCCAGACCAACCCTTCGAGCGGACGGAGAATGAGTTGGAAAAAGATGTCTTCGTTATTCATCAGGTTATAGAAGGTCGAAAACGAATACACCCGGGCGGTCGGCAGCATCTGAAAAAAGGTGTCGTGGTCGCCGTCGTTGGGGTCGTCGTCACCCGAGCTGCGATTATAGCCGATACGGAACCAGGGTTTCCCCGGCAGCCCGTTGGGTTGCCAGCCGGCCTCGGCGGCAAACGCCCAGCCGTGATGATCCTGGGTGCCCCAGTCGCCGCCCTGCACCACGCCCCAGCCCATCAGGTCAATCGGGCCGGTCCCGGTCGGCACGACCTGAATCAGGTTGCCGCCACCCGTGTTGATAGCCAGGTGTCGGCGACTGCGTTCTGCGGCCGGCCGGTTATCGGTGGGCCGCAGGTTCCGTCCGTCGGCGTAGTAGATATAGAACAGCCGCGCGTCGGTCATTTTGGCGAACTCGGGCCGGGTCAGGTTGAAGCCGGCGTACAGGATGTCGATATCGTCAATAGTCTTGTTGCCGGCCAGGTCAAAACCGGCCTGGGTCGGATGAGAGCCGTGCAGCGTAAAATTGTAGGCGTCCTTAGTCCAGCTCAGGGTGAAGCCGTCATACGAACGTCCGACGTGGGACCAGCCAAAGGGGCCGAGCAGACGCTGGGAGACGCGCATCCGTTTGATCCAGTCGATAGTCGGGTCCTTGCTCATCACCTCCGCGCCTCCGGCTATCGAATGCCGTCCACCCCTCAGGCGAAGGCCGGGGATACCGAGCTGTTTGAGGGTCAGGTGGGCCTGTTTGAGAAACACACTGGCGTCGTTCTGGCGACGATTATGGGACAGATAGACGGGCCCCAGGCCGAAGGAACCCTGCGGGGCGGGAGCGCTGGCGTCATCGGGCAGGCCCATCAGGGCCGTGTTCTGCGCCTCAAGATGCAGGTCGAACAGGTCCTGCTGCCATTTCAGACCCAGCTTGGCTACGGTGGCCGCATAGGCATACGAAGAATCACCCGAGGTCCCCTCAAACCAGTCCCAGAATTCACCCCGCGCACGCAGGCTCGCAAAAACTGACAGCTTCGGGGAAATCTGGCTGACCGATACATCCGCCCAAAGCGGAGCCGGATAGACAGCCAGGAGACATAGGACGAGCAGCAGCAGACCTCCTTGTTGGATGAAAGCAGCGAGCTGCCGATAGGTTGTCCTGGTGTATCCTGTGGAACTGCCGCGGCCTCGTATCATTCTCTCCTCCTCGTCCGTATGCTTTGCCCGCTCTTCCTATAGAACAGGCTAAGCAATGCTGGAGCCAAACACAAGGAAGCCAGGATACAGAGAAGCGGGGGAAAAGGTAAGTAGCACAGGGAATGATCAGCTTAAAAAGAGGGGGGCGGGGGCGGTCGGAGGGACGACCGCCCCCAGGGCAATCGAGAAGAGAGCGGAAGGAAGGGCAACTCTCTTCAGCAAGCTCAATCAAGAGCTCTGACTCACAACTAGAGAATAGGAGCAGGAAGTGTGCCAAACCGAAAGACAAAGAAAAGCCTTATTTTTCAGTATGGGCGATGTGCCGTGCCCATTTTTGCAGCATGGGTATGATGCCTCCTGCTGCTGAGTCAACACCTCCCCGTCCGCCAGCACTCCTCCTGCTAGAGTCGAGTTCGACGGAGATACACTTTTGACTTTATGTGGTCTCAACGGATAAAGAAGGCATACGCAAACACGAGCCTCGATTGGTCAGACGCATATGCTGCCGCATGGACATTATCTGAGTGAACACCATTTTCTGGTTTTTCTGCTTCAGATCCTGCTGCTGCTGGTGATGGCCCGCGGGTTTGGCGAGGTCTTGCGTCATTGGGGCCATCCGCCCGTTGTCGGGGAAATCCTGGTCGGTTTGCTCCTGGGTCCAACGCTGCTCGGCCGCCTCTCTCCCGAACTGTACCAGACCTTGTTCCCGCCAGACCCGATCCAATACACCATGCTGGAAACCGTTTCCTGGTTTGGCGTACTCCTGCTCCTGCTTGAGACGGGCCTTGAGATCGATGTGTCTACGGCCTGGCAGCAGCGTGGCCCGGCACTCCGTATTGGTATTATTGGCGTGATCGTTCCCATGGCCGTTGGGTTTCTCTTATCGCTCTTTCTGCCCGACGCCTATCTCGCCACCCCCGACCAGCGGCTGACCTTTGCCCTGTTTTTAGGCACCACCATGGCCATCAGTGCCATGGTCATTATCGCCCGCGTGCTACACGACCTGGATTTGGTCAAGAGTGATCTGGGACTCTTAACCCTGTGCGGCTACGCGGTCAACGATATTCTGGCCTGGGTGATTCTCAGTCTCGTTTTCGCCACCGCCGCGGCGGCTACGCTGAGTATTGGTTCGGTCCTGCTGCTGCTGGCAACCGCGGTCGGCTTTACCGCCTTTTGTCTCTCGCTGGGGCTGCGCCTGGTTGATCGAGCGCTGACCGGTCTGGTCACCTGTCTGCCGCACCAGCCTGGCGTGGTTCTGACCTTTGTGTGCTGCCTGGGGCTGCTGTGCGGGGTTGTCACCCAATGGGTTGGGCTGACCGGCCTGCTCGGATTTTTTCTGGCCGGGATTATGGCCGGAGACGCCGAGGCGCTTTCCGAACGGGTGCGACAGATCCTCACCCAGATGGTCCACGCGATTTTTGTGCCACTCTATTTTGCGACGATCGCCATCCAAATAGACTTCTTTGCGCAGTTTGACGCCTTTCTCGTCCTGTTTGTGACCGTTGTCTCCATCGCCGGGAAGTATTATGGGGCGTGGCTGGGGGCGCAACAAGCGGGGCTGTCTGCTGTGGACCGGGTTTCTATTGGTATTGCTTTTACTCCCAGCGGCGTGACCGGCATTGTCGTTGCCGCCGTTGCGGTGGAATACCAGATCATTACCATTCCGGTTTTCGTGTCCATCGTCCTCTCGGCGATTATCTCCTCCCTGATTGTCGGTCCCTGGCTGATGTGGTCCATTCGTCGCCGGCCGGCCATGAATATCGCCGAGCTGTTCGTGCGCCGGGCCCTGATTCCGAACCTGACGGGTATGACGCGCCAGGCAGTGATCCAGGAACTCTGCCTGGAAATAGCGGAACACAACCCCACCTTGGACTATGAAAACGTGTTTGCCGAAGTGCTCGCTCGGGAAGAGCTGATGGGAACGGGCGTCGGGAGTGGAATTGCCATCCCGCATGCCCGGCTGGAAACACTCTCGAAACCCGTGCTCACCTGTGGACGTTCGCCGGCCGGGGTCGATTGGGATGCGCCGGATGGGTTACCTGCGCACCTGGTCTTTCTGCTGCTCACACCCGTTCAGGACGAGGGTGCGCAGTTACAGATTCTCGCGGCCCTCGCCCGGACCATGAGCGCGGAAGGGGTGCGACAGAGCCTGGTGCAGGCCGAGGATGCGGCTGAGCTATGGCGGCGCCTGTCCGATGTGCTCCGGTCGGCGGAGGCCCAGCTCGTACCACGCCCGCCCGCCTAGATGTAGGGGCAACCCCCTGTGGTTGCCCGGTCTGCCATTCGACCCGGTGACGACTCGCAATGCTACAATAAATTATAACGCTTCATCCGCTCCCGCAGGACGTTGCGACTCACGCCCAACAGCCGGGCGGCCTGAACCTGATTATAGCGAGAGAGTTCAAGCGCTTTGCCGACAACGAGCTGCTCGGAACGCGCCAGGACATTACCCGCATGTTGGGCAAACAGCTCTTCCAGGGTTGCATTCAGGGCGGCCTCGTCATTGGGCGGTGGGGAGACGGAGGAGGCCGGAGCGCTGCTGGCGGGCAGGGTGAGGTCTTCTTCGGTGATGACCGGGCCGCGTGAGTACAGCACCGTTTGTGCAATCACGTTCTCAAGCTCGCGGACATTCCCCGGCCAGGAGTAGGCGAGGAGTTTCTCACACGCATCTGGGGAAAACTCTTGTGGGTCGTTTTTATTATCCTGGGTGTGGAGTTGCAGGAGATGTTTGGCGATGAGAAGGATGTCTTCCCCGCGTTCCCGCAACGGCGGGAGATTAATCCGTACGACATTGAGGCGATAGTATAAATCTTCACGAAACCGTCCATCTTGCAGCAGCGTTTCGAGCGCCTGGTTGGTCGCCGCAATAATGCGCACATTGATCTGCCGTGAGCGCCGCCCTCCCAGCCGGTAGATCTCGCGTTCTTGCAACACGCGCAGCAGCTTGGCCTGGAGGAGGGGGGGCATGTCGCCGATTTCGTCCAGGAAGAGCGTACCGCCCTGAGCAAGCTCGAATTTTCCGGGGCGTGACTCGACTGCCCCGGAAAAGGCGCCACGCTCATGACCAAAGAGTTCGCTTTCCAGCAGGGAGTCTGGGATGGCCGCGCAATTAATGGCCAGGAATGGCCCGTTGCTGCGTTGCGAGTAGGTATGCAGGGCATGGGCAACCAGCTCTTTGCCCGTCCCGCTCTCACCGGTAATCAAAATCGTAATGTCACGCGCCGCGCTTTTCCCGATAATTTTATACACTTCCTGCATGGCTTGGCTGTTCCCCAACATGGGTACCGCCTCGGGCGAGAGGGGTTCCGGCCGTGCCTCGTCCGGGGGAGAGGCAGGCTCCTGGGCGGAGGTGTGTTTTTGGAGCGTGCGGACAATAAGCTGCTTGAGGGTTTCGATATCAAATGGTTTGACCAGATAGTCATCCGCGTCCAGCGTGGTGGAGCGGATGGCCGTTTCGGCTGAGACAAAAGCCGTCATCATGATGACGGGCAGGGTCGGCCGGCGGCGCTTGATCTCTTCGAGGGTTGAGAGTCCGTCGCGGTGGGGCATGCGAACATCCATGAGGATGAGGCGCAAGGCCGGGTCGTCTATTTTTTCCAGCGCCTCGTTGCCGGAGAAGGCCGACAGCAGTTCGTATTCCCGACCCAGGACGCGCCGGAAAGAATAGTGAACGTTCCGTTCATCATCGACAATAAGAATTTTCTCCATGACTAGAGGGGGAGGCGGATACACACCGTTGTTCCGGCTCCCGGCTGAGAGAAGAGGCGCAGTCGGCCGTTATGACCCTCAATAATGCGTTGCGATATGGACAGCCCCAGTCCGGTGCCGTCTTCTTTGGTCGTAAAAAACGGGTCAAAGAGCTGAGTCCGTACCTCGGGCGTGATACCGTCTCCCTGGTCGGCAATGGTGACCCGCAGGCGGCCGCCCCCGACGCCGATGTGAACGGTCAGCGTCCCGCCGTGCGGCATGGCCTGAATCGCATTGAGCAAGAGGTTCAGGAACACCTGCTTGATCTGGGTGCCGTCAACCCAGGCCAGGGGGAGGTTGCTCGCCCAGTCCTTGCGGATGACAATTCCCCGCACGCGCGCTTCCGGGCCGATCAACAGCAGGGTTTCTTCCATGATTTCCTGGAGCCGTTCGCGTTGAAAATGAGGCGGGCGCGGACGGGCAAATTCCAGAAACTGATCCAGTAAGAGTTTGATGCGCTGCAACTCACCCTGGACAACACGGAGATCGTCCGAAAAGCCGTTGGTCGTTGTCCGACCCCGCGGATAGTCTTGGGCCTGGTCCTGTGACATCGCGTAGATGAGCATGAGCACGGTGTTCAGCGGGTTACGCAGTTCATGGGCCAGTCCCGCGGACAATTTTCCCAGAGCGGCCAATTTCTCAGACTGGCGGAGTTGTTCCCTGGCTTGCATTTCGTCCCGATAGAGGGTCGCATTTTCTATGGCGATCGCGGATTGACTGGCCAGCAGGGTCAGAAGCCGAACATCGCTATCCTCAAAACAGCGTGGTTCGGTCGTATAGACATTCAGGACACCGATAATGGCGGTTCTGGCCCGGAGTGGCACGGACAAGAGGGAACACAGTCCTTCACGGCGGGCCAGGTCCGCCACGCGGTAGCGGGTTTCCTTGCGGACATCAGGCGTGTACAGCGGTCGGCCGGTTTTGATCACTTCCCCGGTTAGACTGGTGGCCACTTCACGCGCTGGCTGGGCAAGATAGGCTTCGCTCGCGCCCTCGGTAGCGGCCGGGCGAAGGGTGCCCTCTTCGGGGTCGAGCAGGAGAATGGAGGAGACGCGTGCAGCCATGAGGCGTCGGGCCTGGGCAACAATACGCTGTAGCACCTCTTCCAGTTGCAAGGTTGATGAGATTTCAGCCCCAATGGTGAATAGCGCTTCGAGTCGTTCTTCGAGATGTCCCTGGAGCGTATTCATCGTAATGCTCAGTGGAGAGTCTCAGGCGGACGTGGCTGTATCGAAATGTCGAACCGCATCTCCTGTGTCATAGCTACGCTCTCAATGAGACCGAGTAGAAAAGTCGAGTATAATCCATATCCCCACAGGCGTATTGATGGGAGGGGAGCAGAGCGGGAAGCTTCCCGCTCTGCT
>JAJDZM010000238.1 GCA_022824615.1 Candidatus Binatia bacterium
CTGGTCGCTGCTTATCGACCGGTTCGATGTCGTTCTGTACGATCTTCGTAACCACGGCTGGAACCCGACCGGCGAGCAGCACGCGCATACTATCCCCACCTTCGTACAGGACATCGCGTCCATCGCACGGGGCATCGATCAACACTTCGGTGTAAAACCGAAAATTGGCATTTTTCACTCGGTGTCGGCACAGACGGCGGTCCTGCAAGCGGCGGAGCAGGCCGCCGTCCTTGTTGGCCAGCGCCAGCAGCACGGTGCCGCTGCCATCTTCCGCCAGCAGGAGCGTGGGCGCGCTGGTCGCCTGCACCTCGGCCTGCTCCGAGAACAGCGACGAGACCATCAGGTTCGGGGCCTGGAGGCCGGACGGCAGGCGCACCTGTGGAGAGACGCGTACGAGCCGGATCGTGGGCTGCTCGCTCGCGATGATGAAGTTCTGTTGCGCTTCTTGCCAGACTACGGTCACGTCGGTCCCGACATCCGGGAAGTCCGGCAGCGTCACGATGCGGTCCAGGCCCCGCCGAAACTCTTCCCCCAGGGTGGTCACGATGATGCTGACAGAGGCAAACTCCACCCCGTCGGCATACGCCGTCACGGTATGCGTCCCGTCGCCCAGCCGGTTCCAGTTGGTCAACAGCCCAAAGCCGTTGTCCGTGTCGCCACAGACGCCGGCCGTATCGTCCCGGACCGTGCCACTGCCGGCCCGGACCCGGGGCCCGCCGTTGAAGCTGATCGCGATCTCCTCGGCATCACACGCCCAGCCGGAGATCACCCCCACGCCACTCTGAAACGACCCCGGCTGCGGGTTCTCCAGGGTCTGTTGCGCCCACACAGGGCTTGCGACGATGGAGAGGAGTCCGAGGAAGATGATACTGAGCAGACGAACGGTCCCTGCGTTGGGGTTATACAACATACATCCTCCTCCCTCATCCTTCTGACCGAGGGGACTTGGGCGGCAGACTATATCTTACATCCATCAGGGGTTGTACACGGTGGCTCACCGAGAGCACCACGTGGGTTGCGAACATAGCGTTTCAGAGCACCGTTCCGGTCAACGATAAACGATGCATTGGAGCCGCGCTGCTCTGCGTGGGGTCCCACCAAGACATAAGCCCCTTCCACCTCAAGGACCCTGTTTTGCGGGTCCCAGCGCATCTTCTCCGCGCTGAGCCGCTCTCCGGTATGAGAACGTAATATGACGTGCCCACGGAGCTGCACCTTCGGGCTGCCAAGCTTGACCCGCGCGCGGTCGGCAGAGAGACTCAGAAAAAACTGCTCGTCTCGATTGAGTTGCAAGGAGACGGGTTGCAGGTCGATCCTGGATATGACCCCCAATGTCTGTTGTGGGGCAAGTCTGGAGAGAATATGTTGAGGCGAAAAGGCGGAAGCGTCCGCATGTCGGGCCGCTTCAAACTCCGCCATATCAACGATCTCAACCGCGATGTTCCGTCCCCTGAGAGTATGCATAAAGCCGAGCCGAAAGGGACCTATAAAGCGCGTTTTGGAAACGTGTAACGAGTCGCCAGAGATGTGCAACTGAGGGCGACCGTCTGCATGAAAGGTGGTCCGAAACTCTTGTAAAGATACGCTGACCCCTGGCTTGGGAGACAGAGTGGGTTCGCCGCGTTGGTTGTAGAAACCCAACAGGACGGCTCCCAAGCACAGGCTCAGGACGCTGACACAGAGAAACCAGCGTACTAACCGGGTCCTGCTGAAGACTCGTGTCGTGCCTATCATTCGCCTCCACCGCCTCCACCGCTACTGGGCGGTGAACCTCACGCGGAGGGTATACGAGCCCGTCGTATCGTCATCATAGCCGAACACCCCCACGTAATAGGTTCCGGCCGAGGCCTGGTGAACGATACGAAAATTTGTATCGCTGCCCGAGTCATCGTCAAAGGTCAGACCGCTGCCGGTGGCCGAGTACAGCCTCCCGTATGTATCGGTGGAGCCCGTCGTTTCGACCACCAGGGTCCCGGCACTGGGGACGGAGAGACGGAAGTAGTCCTCATCACCGCCCAGTGCCAAGATGCCGGCAGTATCGGACGGAAGGCCGACATCGGTCGCCTCCTGCCGCGTATCACCGTGGTGGTCGTCGTCCCACCCCAACCATATCAGCAAGTTCTCCGGTGTGTATTCTCCAATATCCTGCTGCGTGAAATCTGGAGCGATCCCCCCAAAAGTTGGGTCAGAAAAGGTGCCGCCGGGAGCGAGCAATAAGGGCCGCAACGCTCCGATACGCCCTGAAAAGAACACATTCAAATTCAGGCGTTCAGAATTATCGAGACCGATATCTGTTGGGAGCACAACCGTCTCACCCAAGGACTGGCGCACAAGGTCCAGAACCCGCTTGATGGTTTGGGCCTCCGCAACACCCCCTGGAGTAACGACAATCACGTCGTCGGCTTGACTGTCCGTTTCCGCCAGAATCGAGCTGATGGCCTGACTCGCACTCGATAAGGCTTGGTTAAAGAATGTCCGTGCCGGGGAAAGACGCGTACTCGACACCAAAGGAAGGGTCGTCGGTTCTGCGGCCAATATCTCTTGTAAGGTTGGAGTTTGAAGCGCCTCCAACCCCACATCGACATCGTAGGCGGCAAGAACTTCTAACAGGCCTCGGATTGCCTGGAGGGTGGCAGTGAGAGCCTGCACATCACTCCGGTCAATTTCGACGACAAACCCATCGGCGAGCATAGAATAGCAGGACGGCAGATTCCCCAGCACAAAAGGCACGTCTACGGAGGCGGGCAGCCCGTTCAGGGTCGTGAGGGCGGCATCAATCTCCGGTCCGAGGACATCCCGCAGGGCCTTGAAAATCTCTGCCGTTTGAGGGGCCCCAGGCGGAATCTCCTCTGGAAGCGGGAAGTCCAACGAGCAGACATCGCTGGCATCACCGCCAAGAGACATCCCACTGCGCCGAGCGAGTTCTCTGAGTTGAGAAGTGTCAAGCGCTTTTGTCGCAATGCGGGTCACGGCATGATAGAGGCCAGCGGTTGTATCGGCTGGATTGTCTACTGTTGCTTGGCGAAAGGCGGTGTTGGCCTCACGCACATTGCCAGCCTTCAGGGCTGCTAAACCAGCGCGGACTCCCTCAGACCCGTCTCCAGCGACCCCGGCAATGGCAAAATTCTGCTGACTCTGCTGCCACAGGAGATCAACGCTAATCCCGGGTTGCGGAAAGTCGGAGACGGTAAAAGTGCCGCTGGCGCCCCTGAGAAATTCTTCTCCGAATGTCGTTACCACGACCGTTGCACTGGCAAACTCTACGCCGTCAGCGAAAGCCCGAACAGTATGAGTACCATCCCCGAGCCTATTCCAGTTGTACAACAACCCAAAGCCGTTATTGGTGTCACCGCACTCGCCATACGTATCCTCTCGCAACGTCCCATACCCCGCTTGCCACCTGTTGGCCGCGTCGTGATTAAATTCGATCTCGATCGTGCTAGCCTCACATACCCAGCCCGAGATCGCACCGACTCCACTCACAAACGCCCCCGGCTGGGGGTTCTCTAAAATCTTCGGCGAAGCGCCCGCATGACCGCCGCTTGCACCAGTAGCCCCTCGGATGACGAAATTCTGGAGACTCTGTTGCCACTGAAGAGAGACGCTGTCTCCCGCAGACGGAAAGCCCGTAAAGTTTACTTCCTTCTCCACACCCCTGAGAAATTGATGACCGAGGGTCGTTACGGTGACCGTAACCGGGGTAGATTGATGATTCCAATAGAAGCGTGTATCTCCGCCTTCTTCCGATCTAGCAAGTGCCCGCACATTACCAGGGCACGGGGAGCGACCCCACGCCGGGTATCTGGCTGTTCTATTGAGCAGGTGACCCGACGCAGCGAGTCCCATGCAGTGTTAACGGACGAGAACATGTTCAATACGGGGGCCTTTCTCCTAGACGGGGGAACCGGGCGCGCGGCGCGGGGCGGAGCAATGTTTTTTGCCCTGAAGGGCCGAGCTCTCGTGAGCCCTTCAGGCTCAAAAAACGATGTTGGAGGAGGGAGAGCCATCCATACAACCCAAAGCCCCAAAGTTTTGAGTTTTTTTGGATAGATTCCCAGATTCTCCCAATCATTATTTCTGGCCCTCTTTGTATCCCGAGAAAAAATTTCCTTAGAGCCCTTTACACTGCTGTGGCGTTACCGAGAGGAAGCAGGGCCACGGGCGGGCGGTGGTCGATCTACGACCTAGCTCTTAGGGGCTTCAGTCTGGGATAGGCGCGGACGACTTTTCCGGAGTTCCAGTTCCAGCTGCATCCCGACGGCCGCGGCGGCGCGTTTCAACGTGTCCAACGTCACCCCCTCGTTGTCCGGATCAAGCACGCGGTCAAGCTGTGAGCGGCTGGTTTCCATGCGGGCGGCCATCCGCGCCTTTGAGAGGCGCTGCGCCTTCATCGCTTGCGCCAGCTTGTAGGCGAGGACCGCCTTGATCGCCTGGGCCTTCGCCTCTTCATAACACCCGTCTTCTCTCAGAAAACTTTCAAGCGTTGAGCCGTCGTGCGGGTTCTTCTCATTCTCCGCAGGATAGTTAAAAGTTTTAGGCATGGGGCGCACCTCTCCTTCATTAAAATTAAGAATTGGTAAAGTCACCTGAAACCTTAGTAAACTATAATTTTTGGGCGAAGCTCTCCTAGCCCCAACGGAATGGGGGGAGAGCTCGTCCGCTTGTCTGCGGCTCTGCACTCGAATACCAGCTCGGTGCAGACTCCCTGTTCCTTGCTGGACTGCTGGATAGTCCAGTTTCCCGCCCCGTCAGGGTTGCGCTCTAGGGCGGCGGCTGGGGGAAGCCCCCTGGTAGCCGCGGTTCCTCCTCACGCTGCCAGCGTCTCACCGCCCAGCGTCAGGGAATTCGTTCTTGTCAATGCCGAGGTCGGCGAGCATCTTTGTTGTACTCCTTCAAGCGCCGCTCCGCGAGCTTCAGCTCCTTCATGGGTGACGCCTGGGTTTTCTTGATGAAGCCGTGCAACAGCACCATGTTTCTCCCCGACACGGTGAAGAACACCCGGGCGATCCGCCCGCCGGTCAAATTGCTGCGCACCTCATACAAGCCCGGATAGTCTGTCAGCGACGCGCAGAGCGGCGGGCCGCACGGCCAGCCGAATTCAACCTTCATCAGATCGTGCCCAATCCGCTGACGGTCCTCTTGGGGAAGATCCCCGAGCCAGACGCGCACTGGTTCCCGGCCGCTGGGCTGCTGTCGGAAGAATAGAGCAACGAGGACTTTCCCGGACCGCGTCATTCAGGGGGCGTACCATGGTTGGTACAATCGTTGCAACCCCTACCTCTCTGCCAGCCGTCCGCGAACTTGGCGGCGCGGGAACATGGGCACGGCTTGGTGCTGCCGCTTTGTGGGGCTGGCAAACGGGGCATAAACGCTGTTATGAGTCATAGGAAGCGGGGAGGGCAGGATGGACACAGCGATAGCGAAAGCCACCCCGGCCGGGGGGTCAGTCCCGGCCCGGATTGCGGGCGGTATGACGCCGGCGCTCTTTGCCGACACGCGGCGGAGCGCGCGGCGGTTTTGGGAGTTCTTTGGGGCCAACCTCCGGAACGCCAATACCCGGCGGGCGTATGTGACGGCCGCCTACCGCTTCTCTGATTGGTGCGAGGCCCAGGGCGTGGCCCTGGGAGCGGTCGAGCCCCTGCATGTCGCCAGCTACATCGAGCAGCTTGGGCGGGCGTATGCGCCGGCCACCGTGAAGCAGCATCTGGCCGCCTTGCGCCAGCTCTGTGATTGGCTCGTGGTGGGCCAGGTCCTGCCGAGCAACCCGGCGGCCGCCGTGCGCGGGCCACGGCAAATCGTCACAAGGGGCAAGACCCCGGTGTTGACGGCGGCCGAGGCGCGGGGGTTGCTGGAGAGCATCGACAGCGCCACGATAATCGGGCTCCGAGACCGCGCCCTGCTGGGGCTGATGGTGTATGGCTTCGCGCGCGTCAGCGCCGCGCTGGCGATGCGGGTGGCCGACTACTACACCCAAGGGAAGCGGTCATTTTTCCGGCTGCATGAGAAGGGCGGCAAGTATCTCGTCATTCCGGCGCACCACCAGGCCCAAGCCTGGACGGATGAATATATCGACCAGGCCGGCCTGGCGGCCGACCCGAAAGGCCCGTTGTTTCCGTCGGTCGGCCGGGGGCGGGGATGGGACGGCGGCCGGGGGCGCTCAAGATGATTAAGCGCCGCGCGCGAGACGCAGGATTGCCGGGAGAGGTCTGTGCGCACAGCTTCCGAGGGACAGGCATTACCGAATATCTCCGCGCGGGCGGAACACTGGAGACGGCCGCGCGGATTGCCGGGCATGAATCGACCAGGACGACGCAGCTCTACAACCGCTTAGAGGATGAAGTTTCATTAGACGAGATCGAGCGGATTCATATTTAAGCCGGCCGGAACAGCGGGCTTTAAGGTTCGCCCTATGGGCGCTATTCTTTATGCAAAACTCTTCCTGCCTTTGCGGGTGCCAGTGTAGCAAAAAGAATCCACAGTCAAGGGTAAAGTCGCTCCGCTCCCCTCCCTCCGGTCGGCCCTGGACTGCGGAGCCGCTTTTTTTGCTTTCCGGTGCGCAAATTTTGTCCGGAAAGGAGAAGGATATGGAAGCTGAATTTTTACAGTTGGCGCAGGGGGCGGTGGCCGCGCTACAGGGGCCGAGCTGGGTAGAGATCGCCCAGCTTGCTGTCAGTGGTGGGGGGCTCGTGGCCATCCTGGTGGGATTGAAGCGGATGGGGGAAGCCGGCCAGCGGCGCGACCGCGAAATTGACGAGATGGCCGCCGCGTTCAGCCAGCAGGCGGAAACCTTGGGTAAAATCGGTGAGGGCATAACCGAGATGTTACGGCGCAGCGGTCCCGCCTAGCGCCTATCCCCAGCCGGGCGGGGTCGAGCCCGGCATAACCGTTTCCTGATGGTCCCGCGCGTAACCGAGCGGGGCGTTTAGCAAGGTCGGCACAGCCGATTCTTTTACCCTCCAAACCTCCCTTGAGGGAGTGTTCAAGGCAGTCACTCTTTACCTATCTTCCCCGATTGCTCTAGGGTCTGGACGCATAACCAGTAGAGGAGAATGGCGGCGAGGGTGACCGGGGCGCGGTAGTTCTGCGCGAGCTTGTCGTAGCGGGTGGCAACACGCCGCCAGTCCTTGAGGCGGCAGAAGGGGCGCTCGATAACATTGC
>JAJDZM010000150.1 GCA_022824615.1 Candidatus Binatia bacterium
CCCGGGGCAACCCACCCCGGCCGTCGGCCACCCCACCCAAGAGGGGATGGGACGGACCCTGGCGGGGAGTTGCTGTTGGAGGGAGAGGGCCAGGGAGGGGATACTCCGCGGACAGACAAACGGGCCAATATTTTCATGTCTTGTTGAGAGCGTTTCCTTATTTCAGGATCCCAAGCCGCACACGCATGGCCGTCTCGTCAGAGTTCTTCCAGAACGGGTCCGTCCGTATGGGCTGGTGCGGTGCCGGTGGCGTGGGCGTACTGCAACTGGTATAAGCGCCAGTAAATGCCGCGCTGCGCTATCAACGCCTGATGGGTGCCGACTTCCCGCAGCCGGCCCTTGTGCAGAACGATGATGCGGTCGGCATTCTGGATGGTGGAGAACCGATGCGCAATCACCAGCGTGGTCCGGTTCTGCATCAGCTTGGTCAGCGCATCCTGAATGAGCACCTCGGCCTCCGGGTCAACGCTTGAGGTGGCCTCGTCCAAAACCAGGATGGCCGGGTCATAGGCCAGGGCGCGGGCAAACGACAAGAGCTGGCGCTGACCGGCGGACAGGTTGGCGCCCCGCTCGTGCAGGTGTTCGTGGTAGCCGTCCGGCAGCTCCCGAATAAAGCGCTCCGCATTCACATGCCGGGCGGCGTGCCGCAGGTCGTCCAGCGTCAGGTCGGTCCGGCCCAAACTCAGATTGGTCGCCACATCGCCGACAAACAGGAAGACGTCCTGTAATACCACGCCAACCCGGCGGCGCAGGGCGTGCATATCCCACTCGCGAATATCGACGCCGTCCACCAGGATGCGGCCCCGCTGAATATCATAAAAGCGGTTGAGCAGCTTGCTGATCGTGGTCTTGCCCGCACCGGTCGCGCCGACCAGGGCGATGCTCTCACCAGGGGCGACCGAGAAGGACACGTCCCGCAGCACCCACTCCTCCTCGTTGTACGCAAACCAGACATGCTCAAAGTCTATCCGGCCCGCCACCTCGTGCGGCCGATGCGCCTCGGACGGAGAGGTGAGCGTGACCGGCGTGTCCAGCAGTTGAAACACGCGCTCGACCGCGGTCATGGCCGTCTGCATGGTGGTGTATTTGGTACTGAATTCCCGGATCGGTACAAAGAACCGCTGCAGGTATTCGATAAAAGCCACCAGCGTCCCCAGGGCGACCAGGCCCTGGCCGACCTGGCCCGCGCCATACCACAGCATGAGCGCAATCGAGATGACGCTCAGCGCCTCGACAATGGAGAACAGACTGGCCTCATAGATATTGGACAAGTGGTTGGCGTCACGGTGGGCGCGATTGCGCTGTTCAAACTCGGCAAACATTTTTCGTTCCTGGGCAAACACCTGCACGACCATGATCCCGGACAGGGTTTCCTGCAGAAAGGCGTTGATCCGCGCCAGGCGTTCCCGGATGGTCCGGTAGGTCACGCGCGTCCGGGTCCGAAAAAAATTCAGGATGAGCAACAACGGGGGCAGCAGGGCCAGCGTCACGACGGCCAGGTGAAAATCGATCGACAGCATAATCACGACAATGCCCACCAGGGTCAGGATGTCCATGAAGATGGTCAGCGTCCCGGCCGAGAAGGCGTCGTTAATGGCATCGACATCCGTCGTCAGACGGGTGACCAGGCGGCCGACCGGCGTGCGCTCAAAAAAGCTCGACGGCAGTTCCTGCACGTGGCTGAACAGGTCGCGCCGCAAATCGGCCAGGCTGCGCTGGGCGACCAGCATCGTGGCCTGAAACTGGACGTAGAAAAAAAGAAACTCGCCCAGCAGTGCCGCGGCAAAGAGCAGCCCGATGCGCGTCAGCCCCGCGGTGTCCCCCTGCTCGATATACCAATCTATACCCAGCTTGAGCAGGTACGGCTGGGCCAGCAGGCAGGCAGAGGTCAGCGGCAGACAGACCAGCGCCACAATAAAGGTCGCGCGGTACGGCCGGATATAGCCCCACAGCCGACGCAGCAGCGCCAGGTCATAGGTTTTGTCGAGAGCCGCTTCGTGTTGTCCCGCGTTCACAGTTCCGCCAGTTCCTCTTCGAGTGCCTGATCCTGAAAGAGTTCCGTATACATCTCCCCCCGCTCGACCAGCTCCGTGTGCGTCCCCATCTCCACGACCCGCCCCGCCTCCAGGACCACGATGAGGTCAGCGTCCCGTATGGCCGACACCCGGTGGGAAATAATGAGA
Organism: Candidatus Binatia bacterium; assembly: GCA_022824615.1. Classification (GTDB taxonomy): domain Bacteria; phylum Desulfobacterota; class Binatia; order Bin18; family Bin18; genus Bin18. The sequence continues at coordinate 2,184 of JAJDZM010000150.1, forward strand.
ACGGTCTTTTCTTTGGTGCTCGTCCGCAGGGCCTGAAGGATCTCACCCTCCGTTGTCGCATCGACACTGGACAGCGCATCATCCAGGACGACAATAGGCGTGTCGGCCAGCAAGGCCCGCGACAGGGTAAGGCGCTGCTTTTGCCCGCCCGACAGCGTCATCCCCCGCTCACCAATGACCGTCTCATAGCCCTTGGGGAAATCTTCAACCTCAGCGTCAACACTGGCCAAGGTGGCCGCCCAGCGGACCTCGTCGCTGTCCACCTCGGGTTGAGAAAAGGCAATATTGTCCTGAATGCGGGCCGAAAAGAGAAACGGGTCCTGGGGCACAAAACCGATACAGCGCCGGAGCTCGGCCAGTGAGAAGAGACGAATATCGCGTCCGTCAATGGTGATGGCGCCGCGGGTGACGTCGAACAAACGCGGCAGCAGATTGACCAGACTACTCTTGCCCGCTCCCATACGACCGACAATGGCCACGGTTTTTCCGGCCGGGACCGTAAACGTAATATCGCGCAGTATCGTTCGTTCGTCCGGTGGCTGCCCATTGCCCATGCCGCTGCCCGGCTGCGGCCCGTCGGTCGGATAGGCAAAATCCACATGCCGAAACCCAATCTCGCCGCGCACCGGGGGTGCACTCCGATGCGCACCGTTTCCCGTGCCGTCGACGAGGTCGGGCCGGGTCTGCCAGATCACCTCCAGCCGCTGCATGGCGGCCTTGCCGCGCTGATACAGAGAGATCAGCCAGCCCATGGCCATGGTCGGCCAGGCCAGCAGGTGCAGATAGCCCATAAACGCCACCAGGTCGCCCAAACTGAGTTGGCCGGCAATGACCTGTGAGCCGCCGTACCACAACACGACCAGCAGTCCCGTTCCGGATACGCCTTTCATCAGCGGCGGGAACAGGCCGCGCAGGCGAGCCAGGGCAATATTCTCGGTCTTGAAACGGTCATTCAGCCCGCCAAAGACGCGGTTCTGCCACGCCTCACGCACATAGGCGCGAATGACCGGCATACCGCTGACGCTTTCCTGGACACGACTCGACAGGTCGGCCAGGCCGGCCTGCACGTTGAGCGTACGCTCCATGAGCTGGCGGCTCATCGCCCTGACCACCAGAAACATGAAGGGATACGGAGCGATCGCCAACAGGGTCAGGATCGGGTCCATGGCCAGCATGGCCGCCATGGCATACACGTAATACAGGGGGGTGTTCAGGATGTTGATAATGCCCAGGCCGAGCAGCAGCCGCACCGCGGTCACGTCGTTGACCAGGCGCGACATCAGGTCACCGATGGGCTGGCGCTGGTAATAGCTCAGCGACAGAGTCTGCAAATGCGCAAACAGTTCGTTGCGGAGCTGGTACTCGATATCCCGCCCCACGTTGAAGATCAGAAAGCGCGAAAAGGAGCGGACAATCCCCTGGAGCAGGGCAATGCCGATAATCAGCAGGACCGTGGACACAATCTCGCGGACCGGCCGACCGTGCTCGATCCCCTCGACCGCCTGCTTGAGCAGCCACGGGATGGACATGGCCAGGGTCGCCGTCGTCACCAGACAGGCGATGCCACGCATATACCGATAGCGGTATTGATAAATATAGCCCCACAGACGTTGCATGCGTTCCGCTCAGCTGAGCGGGGCTGCCGCCTCTGACACGGCCCGTGAGTCCGTCTCCTCAACAAGACGTGCTATCCGCATCATCAGCCCCACCGTTGCCCACCACACCAGCCCGACTTCCGCATCACCCCAGTTATACTGGGTCAGGCCGCCAATCAGAAAACCGACCAGGCCGAGCCAGCAGCCCAGGGTCAGGCTTCTGAGCGGCTCGGTTCGTTGTCTCGTATAGGCACGCCAGCCCGTCATGATAATCGAGCCGACCAGGAAGAGAAAGGCCGCCAGACCGAGCAGGCCGGCATCCACCCACATCTGGAGGAAATTATTATGCGCATGCGCATCGGTATCCGCCTGGGGATAGCGCTGATAAAAAGTCTCCCGAAACTGCTTATAATTCCCAAACCCCCAGCCGGTCAGGGGGCGCTCTTTAATCATATCCATATTGGCCAGCCAGATCTGACTGCGCCCGATATTGGCCTGAAGGTCAAAGAGCGAGAATCCACGTTCGCGCACCCCCGGCCCGGCGCTGACAAAGAGCAGACCACACACCAACACGCCCCCGATCACGACCGGCACGGCGCGACGGCCCTGTACCAGCCCATATATCACCAGCGACACACCGTAGGCGATCCAGACCCCGCGCGTGAGAGAGAAGAACAGGGCCAGCAGCATGCACACCCAGCCAACACCCGCCAGGAGACGCTGCCGTGGTACTAATCCGGGAGACAATCCCCAGGCGGTGATCAGGCAGAGTGGAAAGAGCAGGGCATGGGCATAGGTAATCCCGGACGGATGCAGCCCTTTCACCCGGTAGCCTTCCTGACGGCCAAACCAGAATGGGTCGAGGTTGGACTCCTTGCCGACCAGGGTTTTGGCCAGATCAAGCCCGGTAAAGTGCTGCACAATGCCGTAGGCCGCAACTGCGCCAGCCACCCAGAGCGCAACGATCAACAGTTTTTCTGCTTCCCGCCCGTTGCGGACGAGCACAAAGACCGCCAGACAACCGCCCATGAGCCACATTTTCCGATAGCCGATGAAGGACTGAAGCGGGTCGGGGCTCAAAACGGTTGAGACCAGAAGAGCGGCAAAAAAAACGAAAAAGGGCCGCCACAGCGGCACGCGGGGCAGACAGCGGGTCTGCCACAGCGTATAGCCGAGAAAGGCCAGCAGACAGCCCAGCGCGGTTTGCTGAAAGGCGATGGGCAGATTCCAGGTGGCAAAGAACAGCACGAGCAGGCCGACCCGTAGAGCATCCTCCCACCGCTGAGGCTGTATCAGGGCCGACATCATCCGCATCCTATACGCCACGCCGGGTCAGGATGACCTTGACCGTCTCGGTCAAGACGCGGACGTCCAGCCACAGCGAATAATTATAGATATAGGCCAGGTCGTATTTCAGCTTGTACTCGGGCGTCGTGTGGTATTCGCCGTTGACCTGGGCCAGGCCGGTCAGACCCGGCTTGACCTGCAAGCGTTCCGCATAACCGGGAACCGTCTGTTGAAACTCGGCCACAAACTCGGGCCGCTCCGGGCGGGGACCAACCAGACTCATGGACCCGTTGAGCACATTGAAAAGCTGCGGGATTTCGTCAATCCGGCTGGCCCGCAACAGGCGCCCAACCGGCGTCACCCGGCTGTCGTCCGAGCGCGCCAGCACCGGTCCGGTCCGGGCCTCGGCCTCATGGACCATGGTGCGCAGCTTGTACAGGGTGAACTCTTTTCCATGCCGCCCCACCCGACGCTGCCGGTACAGCATCGGTCCCGACGACGAGAGCTTGACCAGGCAGGCGGCCACACACACCAACGGCAAACACAGGATCAGCAGGACGCCGGCAATCAGACGATCGCTGATACTCTTCACCATAAAGGCCAGCTCTTCACGCGGATTTTTCAGCACCTCGACCAGGGGCACATCGTGCAGACGCAGGGACGAAACCCGTCCCACCAGAATGTCGTACACGGAGGGCACCACCAGGACACGCGGCCGTTCAGCCGCCAGGTGACCGGTCGGCAGATTCAACAGCCGGTCAACAAACGTGTCTTTCCAACTGGCGGACGACAGGAGAATGACCTCATCGATCTCGACCTGTTCGAGGACCTGGGGCAGACTGTCCAGCCTGCCCAGCCACGGAATATCCGTCTCTTCTTGTGTCTGACAGGCGGGCTCCTCCAACCCGATTGCGCCAACCACCTCAAGGCCGGGAGACGGGCGGAGGTCCGTCAGACTGGAGAGAAACATCCGCACATCCCGCGCCAGACCGATCAGAAGGACGCGCACCGGGCTGGCGTGTCCGAGGCGATGGTCCGCCCAGAGTCGTACGCCAACAATGCCGAGGGTGTTAAACGCCCAAAAGACCACCAGCACGGAGCGCGGAAAGGACAGGTCACCGCGAAAGAAATACCAGGCCGCGGTGGCCAGCAGTTGGAGGCCGAGGGCCATCGCTACCCGCGTCACCAACCGGACACGCTGATGCAGGGAATGCTGGTCGTACAAGCCGAAGAAATAGAGCAGTACCACCTGCGTTCCCAGGAGAAAAAGCAGAGGATGGGCAACCTCGGTGAGACGCGAGGCCGGCAGGAAATCCGCCGTCAGGGGAAAAGGCAGATAGACGCGCAGGGAAAAGGCACTCCCATACGCAATGCCGGCCCACACCAGGTCGACCAGCACCAGCAGCAGAACGGTCTGATCGTTTCTTCGGGGAGATCGTCCTTGCGTTCCGGACGGAGGTACGGGTTTCACAGTGTATCGCTCTGCCTCGGGGCGTTTGGAAATCGCGCGTACAGCGCCCGACGAGAGACTATATACCGATGCTTCCAAAAGTAGTAGGCAAGGCCACGCAGATGTTTCCAGCCCAGGCGCGAGAACGCGGAGCGGGCGATGCGCTGCTCGGCGTGCGTCACCACCGCGGCCGGCTGGTAGACCACCTGCCAACCCGCCTGCTGCATGCGCAGACACAGATCAACATCCTCCGGACCGTAAAAAATCCGTTCGTCCAGCAGGCCGACCTCATCCAGCGCCCGCCGGCGGATGAGTTGGCAGGCACCGATCATATAGTCCACCGGCCGCAGCGTATCGTGCGCCCAGTCCGCCAACTCGGCCCGCCGGGCGGCGCGGCGCGTGAGCGCGGACGGAAAACGACGTCCGAGCTTGTCCAGGAGGGTCGGAAACAGGCGACACGACAAACACAGTTGCCCCTCGGCATCAACGAGCTTGGGCCCGCACAGGCCGATCTCCGGCCTGGAGTCAAGCAACCGGACAAGCTGATCCAGCGCGGTTGGATGCACAATCGTATCGTCATCCAGGATGAGGATGTATTCTCCCTGCGCGTACCGGATGCCCTGATTCCGCGCCGGTGCAACCCCACGGTTTTTCCGATTCGCAATAATACGGGCGCGAGGGAAGCCGTCCCTCAACAACGACACCGTCTGATCCTGCGAGCCGTTATCCACCACGATCACCTCGTGGCTGGCCGTCAAACCGGCCGGTAGCGAGGCCAGACAGGCCTCAATCGTAGACGCGGAATTCCAGGCCAGAATGACAACCGAGACCTTCATTGTTGCGCTCATGATTGACCTGATTGTCCGGACTGCCCAGACCGTACCTGTTCTGCGACGGACCACTGCTTGGTTGACGTAAAGGGACGATATAAGGAGTAAAATCCGGCCCGTTTGAGACGTCTCCAGGCCCACAGCCTGGCCAGCCCGCGGATACCCAGGGCCAACAGGACCAACCCGTATTCACGCAGCCGAATTCTGCGCAAAAACCCGGCCCAGGGATACTCCGCGACCGGACCGTTTTCGAGCAGGTGCGCGTGCTGGCGGCGCATCTGCATTTTACCGCCCTCGGCCCGCACCCGCTCGGCAAAATAATCCCGCCAGGTCTGCGGCAGGACAAAGAACACCTGGGCCTGCATGGCTTTACGCACGCGTTGTTTGCCGACCGCAACCGTCAGCCAGGCATCTTCCAGCAGCAGGTCTTCCGGCAGGGGCTCGCTCAGCACATCTTTGCGTATCAGGAAGAGGCGACCGCCGGCATTGCCGAAGTTGAATCGATACGGCAGGGCGCCCATCCGACTCCAGATACTCGCCGCGGTCTCCAGCATCGGGACTTCACGCGCGGCAACCAGCCCCAACTGCGGTTCCGTCCGCATACGCGCATATAAAGAGGCAATGGCCTGCGGGTCAATGCGGACATCGGCATCACAGAACAGGAGCAGGTCGCCGCCGGCCCATTGCCACAGGGTATTCATGGCTCTGGGTTTCCCCCGCCAATCTGCCAGCAGCACGCGACACGTCCATGCGCCCTGCCCCTCAGTTCCCGGAGAGGACTGATACTGTTCATGTGTTTGAGCCTGCTCCGCGGAGGAGAGCGTAATCTCCTGTATCGCTATCGCGTGACGCGCACAGAAATCCCGGACCGCCAGCAGCGGCGGACAGGCCCTTCGACTCGGCTCAGGACAGGCCCTTCGACTCCGTTCATGCTGAGCGTAGCGGAGCGAAGTCGAAGCAGGCTCAGGACAGGGCCGGTCCGGGCCGACCCCGTTAATGCAGATGAGCAGCTCCCGGACACAGCCGGACGGAAGCTGGGTGGACAGGCCGGCCGCAAACAGACTCTCCAGCGTGCTGCCCAGGCCCGGTTCATCCGCCCGGCACGGAATGGTCAGCGAGAGCGTTTCGTCAATCATCGCAAGAAGGAAGGATCGGCAATGTCGGATATATCGTTGCGGTTAATGTAACATATCGGTCAACCAGAGCCGGGCGGCCCCGACGCCTATCAATTTTTCTCACTACCGACAAGCCGGACACTGCCCTTTGAGTGGCGGTGCTTTGAGCACACGTAGCGGCCCGGCGACGCTTGCCCCTCCTCAACTTGTACGTTTGACGTATTACGCCACGCATTCTATCGTCACCCCGGTGATGCAATCATTCGGAGACAGCAAGAGTCGCCGACTGTTCGAGAGCGACCGGCTGAGAGGCAGGCTATGACGCGAGTAAAGACCCATCCCGGTCGGGTACTGCGGGCGGAACTGGAAGCACGAGGCATGAGCGCAAACCGGCTCGCGCTTGCCATCCGTGTGCCGGCAAACCGGATTACCGCCATCCTGCGGGGCGAACGGGCAGTCACGGCCGAGACGGCCGTGCGCCTCGGCCGCTACCTGGGCACCGGCCCGGCATTCTGGATGAACCTGCAAAGCGGATACGACATCTCGGTCGTGGAGCGCGTCAAGGGGCGCGTGATCGAAGGCGAGGTGCCGGCCGCGGTTTCGTAACGCCAGAGCGTTTCCCGATAAATTGCAGCCGTGCCAGTCCGCTCTCGTCGGGAAGGACAGGGGCCTGCTCCAAACGACCTGGGAGGGCGGCCAGGATGTGTGATGCGAGAAGGAACCCACCCCGGCCTTCGGCCACCCCTCCCAAGACGTGTGATGTATATTGTGTCGATTGCTCTCTACGGGCCGTCCGCTCGCGCCCTCACCCGGCCCTACGGGCCACCCTCTCCCAGGGGGCGAGGGGAGAAAAAGTCCCTCTCCCTTTGGGAGAGGGGTTGGGGTGAGGGCCAAACCGCCACACAGGTTCATTTGCATCACACGTCCCAAGAGGGGATAAAAAAAGCTCCCCTCCTGGGACGTATGATGCATATTGTGGCGTGAGCCTCCCAGGGACCGGCCCGGCGGCCCCCGCCTCGGGCCGCTCGCCCTCCTGCTGCCTGGGAGAGCGGCCATCTTGGCCGCTTGCGGGCTGGAAGCCCGCACTCCTGGACCCTGTCGCAGACAGGCACGGCGCAGGGGAGCGGGGGGCCGCCGAGTGAAGCGTTGGGGCGAGCGGCCCATCAGTGCAAAAGACGCCGATAATGCTGTTCGAGCAGAGCCGCATCGGCGGCAATCGACCTGACCGCTGGGAATGCCTGCGAGAGCCGGGCGACCAAATCCGGTTCGGTAATAAAGCGGTTCATCTTTTGACGCAGATCATCGATGTTGCGCGGCTCAAAGAGAAGCCCGTTCACACCGTCCCTTACCCACTCGCGCATGCCGCCAAAGTCGGCGGTGATCACGGGGGTATGGGCCAGGAATGCCTCCCGAATCACCAGCGGAGCATTTTCATACCAGATCGAGGGCACGACGACGACATCCACCTCGGCCAGAATACGGCTGAGTTCATGCTGTTCGTAGCGGCCCATACACCGGATACGGGGAGAATTGGCCAACCGCGCGCGAAAGCCTTTCTCGTCCGGATAGGGCGCATAGGCCGCCTCTCCGCCATAGATACGCAGTTCCGCCTGGGGCAGGGTCTGGAAGGCTTCGACCAGCAGATGGACGCCTTTCACCGGGTCAACAACACCAATATAGCCGAAGATGAGAGGGCGCTTGTCCCCGTTTTTCCGAGGAACAAGAGCTTTCGGGGCGGGCTGAATGGCGTCGGTCTGCAAACCACACTCGTGAAACAGAATTTTCTCCGGCGGTATCCCAAAAGCCACAAACTGCTCGCGCAGGAAACGCGACGGCGCCAAAAACAGCGAAACCGATGCACACAGCGCCCGAATATGGGCCATCCGGGCCTGAATCTGTTGCTGCGCCGCGAGCGAGACGGACTGAGAAACAACACGTTTACCATACCACCGCCGCGCCCGCTCTCTGAGCCGGGATTGTTGACCGAGGAGCGGTTTCAGCCAGCCATAGAGGACCGACATCTTTGGATCGAGCAAATGATGGAAACACCGGGCGCAGCCGGAATCGGTTTGTCCGGGACAGACCGATAAATCGGGTTTCAGAAACCGACCGCGTTGACAGATCAGCCAGTAGTCGTGCAATGTCATCACCACCGGAATATGACGTTGGACCGCTTCTCGCACACACGTTGTGGACAGGTAGACCAGGTGCTGAAAATGGACGATGTCGGGCTTGAAACGATCCAGCAGCGCCCCAAAACGGGCGGCAACGGTATCGTTTTGATAACTGTCGGCAAAGGTCGTGGCTTCCCGCCGGGTATTGTTGATACGGCTGATTTCAACCTGGTCAACCGTCATTGTTTCCACCGCGTACTCAGGCTGCCGTGCGTTCTCGCGACGCGTAAAAACCGAGACGATATGCCCCTGGCGTGCCTGCTCTTTGGCAAGGGCAGCCGCGTAGGTTTCGGTCCCTCCCAGATATTCCGGCGGCAAACCGTTGACGACTTGGACAATACGCATAGACAGGCTCTGTATCGATTCGGGCTGTTCCTGCCTCTGATACCTTTTCTCTACAAGTGAGAAGATGGACTTCTTCAGTCGTCGTCTCAGGACCACTAGGGCGTTTCACGCTCAGATGTAACCAAGTCTCCCCGCTCTCGTCATGCCGGACGTGATCCGGCCTCTCTTACTCCACCCGTTCCAAGTCTTGCACTCGACTTTTCTCTCCCTCCAGAGATAGCAGAAAGGCCACGAGGTCTTGTACCTCCGCCTCCGATAAATACGCGGTCTGACCGTGGCGGTCCGTGGGGTTGTGGGTGACCACCACGTCTCTGAGGGTGGGGGCGCGCCCATCATGCAGATACGGAGCCGCGTGCCACACCCCCCGCAGCGACGGCGTATCAAACCCCGGCCCCAGGAGTTCCCCCGGCCCGTTGCCCGTCCCAATATCATGCACGCGCAAATCGGTAAAAAGTGGAGGCACATGACAGGCCGCACAGCCCACCTCGGCCCGGTAAAAGATGGCCTGCCCACGTGCTGCCTCCGGGGTGAGTGTCCCGTCTGCCAACCGAAACGGACTGGGCTTGGGATGGAGGGATTCCACAAACGCGGCGAGCGCATCCAGATCGGCAGACAGACCAGCGTTCGATTGCCCGAGTTCGGGATGCGGGTCCTCCAGCAAGCCTGTGCCGGCCTGTAACTCTCGGATGGTGAATTCAAAATCCTGCACCTCATCCCGGTCCGCACTCCAGTGGAGCGGGTGGGTCTGGGCAAGCCCTCTGAGGTTGGTGGTGTTCCGGGGACCATCGGGAAACAACCACGTTCGCCCATCCTGCTCACCATCAAAGTGGCAGCTCTCACAGCTCATCCAGCGGTCCCGCGAGACCCGCGTTGAACGACTGGAGGTAAACAGCAGTTTGCCCCGGTGCAACTGGGGCGAGAGCGGACTGGTGGTCACCGGAATGCGGGTAACCTCCTCGAAGGTATTGAGATCAATGACGGACACATCGTCTGAAAGAGAGTTGGCCACATAGGCGGCGCGGTCATCCGGCGAGAGTACAATGCCCCGCGGCCCATCCCCCACCTCAGTATGGGCCAGCAGTTCGCGGTTTTCTAGATCAATGACGGACAGATCCCCACTGCCCAGGTAGACGATATGCATCCGCTGGCCATCAGACGAGAAGGCCAGATCGAAGGGGAGATTCACCGGTCGGTCTACTACGGAGAGTTCCAATCGTTCGGTGAGCAGGTGCTGATTCGTTACCAGGTCAATCACGGAGATGACCGGAAAGAGCGTAGTATCAAACAGGGGGTGCGGGTTGCTGACATTGGAGCGAATATGGGGCAGATAGGCGCGGTTGTTTGTCGGGTGCAGGACGATGCGTTGAGCCATATTGCTCTCAATCCCGGTCGAGATGACTTCTAGTACACTGCGGTCTGTCAGATCAATGACCGAGACCGTACCCGACAGGAAATGGGTGACGTATAGCCGGGTGCCGTCTTCGGCAATGGCGAGGCCCTTGGGCCGAGCTTGGGTGGGGATGGTGTCCATTACTTGGTTGAGTGCGGTGTCTATCACGTCAATCCGGTCTGCGCCGGAGGCGGCCACGTACACCAGATGATCGTTGGGGTCGGCCACGACGCCGTAGGGCTCCGGTCCGACGCGCAGCTTCGTGCGGATCGAGAACGGGTGGGTATCCAGGATGGTCAGGGTGGCCGAGGCTTGGCTGGTGACGTACAGCCGGGTGCCGTCCGGACTGAGTGCGAGGATGCGGGGGTCGCGGCCAACGACAAGTTCGGCCAGCTTAGTCTCTGAGGCGGTGGCAATCGCGGAGACGGATCCGGAGTCCGGGTTGACCACAAAGAGGGTGGTCCCGTCCGGGGTGAGGCCAATGCTGCTTGCCGTGTGGGCCGGCTCAGGTAGGACAAGCAATCCCCAGACAATAAAAATCCATCCTACGAAGAAGGGCGTGAGCCACAGGCTCGGTGCCAAGCGTAACACTGAGGAACACAGACGCCGAAACAGGGAGGAGACGATACGTATGGTAGGGCTGGCCGGTGAGGCTTCCATCTCCGTTAGCCCCACATCAGGGGGGCGATCTCATTCCAGAGGTTCCAGGTCCCGGATGGCGTTAGGACCGGGTGCGACTGGCGTCAGATTCAGAAACTCCGGGCCGTGCAGCGTCACCACCCGCGCCGCATAACTCGGCTGCCCGTCCCTGTCCGTCCCTTCCCCGAACAGACTGACCGTGACCACATCGGCGGCAACAGGGCGGTCGTCGAACGCCACATCCAACATCGGTACCCCAGCGGCGAGGCCCACCGGATCGTAGTCGTACGTCAATCCGTTGTTCCTCGTGGTCAGTGATCCGTCCTCCAACACGGCCCCTGGTATCAATGTTGTCATATGTCCGCCCGTGAGCGTTAGCCTATTAGGCGCACTGGCCGTGACCGTAAAGTCTGCCGGCGCTGCCAGAAAGTCGTGTCGAGGCATGTCAACGGTCAGCGGAGGGCTGTGAGGCGAGACGACGTACACCGAGAAACGGCCCCGTGCCGTGCCTAACACGCCACCTTGGGGAAACGGAGCAGTAACTTGCCCGGCGGAGGTCCTCCCATCGTATATCACTTGTAGGTCAACCGTGTAGCGTCCCGGCTGCTCCACAATAAAGTTGTCCTCTGGCTCATAGTAGTACCCAATCTCATTCGCCCATCCACTGAACCGCCGCTGCTTCCCGTCGGGAGCAGTGACGGTGTAGGTCACCTGGGCGGGTAGGGTGGGGCCGACCGCACCCACCAAGGCAAAGGTATTGCCCGTCTCCAGTACACTGCCGGGTCGGACACCGGTCAGATGGATGAAGAGGTCAATCTCTTCGCCTTTGAGGGTAAAGAGCGGGCCGCCGCTCGGGCCACCCCCGTTCCCCTGAAACGGCGGAAAGGTGCGCGTACCGCCCGGGTCATCATCCGGGACCAAGACAAACAGGGAACCGTGGATGGCATAGTGCGCTTGATCGAGGGCAGGGCCGTGCAGTACGGCCGCTCCATACTGAAACTTAATCTCCCCGGGTAGGTCGCCATTTTGTCCCACCCCGATCTGCCGAGCATAGCGCTCGTTAAAGCGCCAATACGGATTCGGAATCAGGTCTTCACCAATCTCTTCCCGGACACGGACAAGGGGGCGCTGGACAGAGCGATAACTGTAGGCCCGGATATCTACCTTGCTAGGGTCGAGATGGGGATCAATTCCATCGGGTCGGCTGGAAAATAATGGGGATTCTCCCACCGCTACACGCTCAGCAAAGCTGCCAGGCTTCTGGAGAGGGATTGCCGAGACCCTTTGCCTCAGTATCTCGGTGAGACTGCGACCCGGATCGTGAAACGTCACTAACGGAATGACGGAGTCCGATTTTTCGAGCCATTGCACGTCGCCGGACTGAAAGGGAAAAGGGAGATGGCTGCTCGCGATTGGTATGTTGAGACGGTCGCGAGAGAACCACTGTGGTCCAATCGTGCTCTGTGTATCAATGCCCCGACGGCCATGGGCGACGATGGTAGGATTAACGGGGGCCACCACGCCGCCCCAGGTACGGGAACCCATCCACAGATGTCCCTGTTCATCCCGGCCCGTTGCCGTAACGTTGACCCGGTATTCGCCTGGTTGGTCGAATATCACACTGTTGCCAGCGGGTTGGAAATATCCAAAGCGGTTTGTCCGCCCCCGGATTACCCGTTCCTCAAGCTGGCTGATATCCGAGTGGGGGACGTGCTGAAGCCGTACCTCTACCTCTGCGGTCACCGGTGGGGAGACGACCAAGCCCGGATTGAACCCATCACCGACTTCGAAATGCATGCCGGGCAACACAGCCGTATCTAGGGCCAGGACTCGCCCGACATGGACTTCGTAGGTCCCGCCCCCAGTCCAGGTATGGCCCCAGATGTCATCAATCGTGCCCTCGACGGTAATGACATGGAGCCCATCTTGGGCAAACGTGACTTCAAAGTGGGGATCCATCGTACTGAGTTGGTAGGCATCAGTGATATGTCCTCCACCTAGATCAAGAAGAAATCCCTTTTCGTCCACGAGGCTTTTGGAGCGCGACTGAACGAACGGGGCAGGACCTAGAATTGTGGTGGTCCCATCGGGTTGACGAATCCGAACGGTGAGACTCCCGGAGGGAAACCGGAATGGTATTCTGGGCGAGCTTGGAACCTCCCCCCTACCAAGCCCTACGGTCGGGACAAACGGTTCGAGACGGTAGGTCAGCGGTTGGCCCGATGCCCCGAGACGTGGGATCACAAACGTGTCCGACGAGGTCAGAATCCGTGATGCTACTCCGAAGCGATCGGCATCCTCCACGGCTAGGACCCCGCGTGACCCGTTGCTGAGGGTGTCCAACAAGAGGGTCCAATACAAGCGCGGCCGAGCTGGACTTCCTACCTTGATAATCGGGAGGCGGGCTTCGAATTTCGAACTCCGGCCCGAGTCTGAGACAATAACTGAACGGCTGGGAGGATTCTCCATAGGCATGCCTGGAAAGTCGAAATGCAGAAACGGACGATAATATCCAGCAGGCAAGTCAGGGGGGAGAGTAAGTGCCAAGTCTACTCTTGCTTCAGCCTGAGAGCCAGTCGTCTTGACCAAAGGTATTTCTCGGTTTTTGCTCAATCCCTCATCCCACCACCGGGGTTCCCGTTCAATTGGGAGCCCAGTCGGAGTGAGGAAGGTGGACGCAAAGGTGTTTCTGCGGAGGATGCTTGATCCGTCCGAATCTGTAAGCCGTTCAAGCCTGAAGGCTGTATCTATCTGTAATGCGTTAGCACCCTGTAAGGCTCGGGAATCTATCTGGACAGTGCCCTGGACCTGCAAAAAGCCGCCGCGGGCAAAGGTGTCGGTATTGAGTGAGCCATGAAAAGTCCAGGCAGGAAGCCTATTTCCACTCCCTTCTCGATGAGTTTGTCCTACACAGCTGATCGGAATGCCAGCGCCTGGAGAGTCAGGAACCCGAAGAATCGTACCAGGGAGGGCGGCGGGCGCATCTACATCTCCACCCTGCCTCCCATTACTAAGAAAAATGTCTCCGCTCTCACCTCCGGCAGGAGGAAGGAAGCGAGCCATATGAATGCCGAACGGGTCGGCTTTGATAAGGACAGAAGCGCCAGCGGGGGCAAACAGGGTTGCCGTAAAGCTCCCACTACCAGTCGCCTGTGTCGTGGTAAAATGCCCGGTATCCAGATTAATCGCGACAACAGCACTGTTTGGTGGAACAGAGCCAGCAAACCCGTTCAGCGTGACCTCGCCCGTAACGGTAGGAGAAGCAATGCTGATGGATTCGGCTTTGGGTGGATCATCAGGTATAAACGGCGGCGGCTGCTGGCTTACTGTCAGCATCAAATCAGCCTCCGCCTCCCCGTTGATCTCAAGACGAATTCGGGCCGGATAGTACGGGGTAGGCGGGCGAGCCGTTACGATATATGCGCCTGGAGGCGTATCTGGAGGGACTCTGAGTTGAAAGGTGCCCCCGAACTCGGTCTTGGAACAGAAACCTTCCCACCACCCTTCGGAAGCTAAGTGAATACAGACCTGTGTGTCTGGTACTGGCTGTCCCCTATTATCCACCACCCGGCCTTCCAGTAACGCCCCGGACCCCAGGGTAATGTTGAGAGTGGTGTTTCGGACTATCTCTCTCTCTAACCTCCATTCCGCAAAGTCCCGGCTAGACACGGTAATCTGGTAGGTCCCAATAGGAACACCCAGGCTATAGTGACCGGATTCATCTGCGGCACCAAAACTGATTTCCTGGTAATCGCCTTTCCGGACAGACAGCCAAGCTCTGGGTACGGGCTGGCCAGCAGGGTCGATCACCCGCCCCGACAGCGTCACTCCTCTCTCTAAGACAATGCTGCGGGTGCTATTCGTCGACAAGGTCAGCTCGAGCCGTCGTGCAATGAGAGGCCCGTGCTGAGGCTGAACTCTCAAGAGATAAGTCCCGGGCGATACCGAGAGGTGGTAGTCGCCATTGCTGCCCGTTTCCTGTCCATCGGTATAGAGCCACCCGGGCAAGCGTTCCAAAGAAACGAACACACCGGAGACAGCATTACCGGCGGAGTCAGTGACCCGTCCGGACAGAGTGACGGCCTGTTGGGCCTTAGCGGGCCATGCAATAACTCCCAGCCAGCCGATGAGAACGATCAGGAGCAGGGGACGCAGGAGGATGATCATCTTTTTCATGCGGCACTCCTGAGACTCGTTACTTTTCAACGTCCTCAATCACAAAACCTTGGACGTTCTGATTCCAGCGCAGCAGTACATTTACCCCTGGCTCAGGAAAGTCCCGCGCCCGGAAACGGCCACTTAACCCTGGGACAAACTCCTTATCTTCCACGAGCCTAGTGGTCTGAAACGTCCCCCGGGCAAACTCCACGCCATCATCGTAGGCCACGGCCGTGTGGGTGCCATCATCGAGCCGTGCCCAGTTGTAGATGGCCACAAAGCCCACATCGGCACTGGCACACGCGCCTACGTCGAGCACATCGGGCCGCTGGCTACCGTAGATCAGGGGAATCGGCTCGCCGCCGTTGAAGCGCACGGTGAGTTCCCCGTTAGCCTCACACTTCCAGCCCGAGATCACCCCAATGCCCGAATAAAACAGCCCGCCGCTCGGATTCTCCAGCGAGGCGGTGTGCGCCAGAGACGGCGCCAGGAGCAGGAGCGCCAGACAGAGAGGGAGGAGAGCAAACCTCTGCGTCTTCCCAACCGTCATCCATCGATCCGTGTGATATTTCATGTTCGATACTCTGTCCTGCACTGAACGCTCTAGCGGCTTCCAGTTGGGCTGCCAGAGCTCAAGGCGTAGGCTTCAAGGTGAGACGGGCCGACATCGTTCTGACAAGAAGAAACGTAGAGCATGCTGTCATAGACGAGGGGGCGAGTAAAGCGTTGCCCACGACCGACCATTTCCCGGCGTGCAATAATTGTCCCATCCGAGACGCGTACACCATAGAGTGTCCCCGTGCCATCCTCTTCGCTGTTCACATCAACGACCCAGACATAGTCCTCCCCGCCAAAAGACGACAGCGTCACTAAACTCGGGCGATGGCGAAACACCTGAACGGCCTCAGGAGTCGAGAAATCAGGCGCTTGCCAGAAGGGTTCAAATTGAGGACGCCCGTCTTTTATCACAATGCGTAAGGCAACCAGACCGGCCGGGTGAGTCTGATCGAGCATAAACGTTGAGATGACCACGACCGGGTTTCCCCCAGCTTCGGTCAGAACAGGTTGGGTCACAATCATCCCGGCCCAATCCTGCCGGCATTTATCCTCTTTCGTACCACACATATCGACGATTTGTTCTCGGTCGTAGAGCGTACCCAGATGCTCTGCATCAAGAAGATAGATTGCCCCTTCCTTGCCTGGCTGGACATACACCCTCGGCCCGTTCGGTACGCTCACCTTTACCGGGGCATTTGCACCAAGGTCTGCGTCGAGTCGGGCTAAACATTCCATGAAAGTCTTGTCGTCACACTGACCAGAAGCTGGACGGAGGGGTGGATCGTCAGGCAGGAGACGGGGAATAAAGAGGTGTTTGCACGACTGGAGACAAGCGTGGTCAGGGTCATACGGGGCAAAATCGGCGCACAACTTAGGGTCACAGTTAGGGTCGAAGTCGAGGCCCGGACCGACCCGCAGCAAGGATTGCGCGTAGTCCTGCCGTTGTAAGTCGAGTTGACCGTTACCCACAGGAATCAGCAGTTCGAAGCTGTCTCCCCCAGGAACAACCAAGGGACCGGTCGGTGTCCACACCCCGCCACCGCACACGGTGTCTCGATCACCGTATTTTTTGTCGCCGCAGTCCGCTTCGGGTGTCGTCAGTAGTACGCCCGAGACAGCAGCCTCAGCCCCATGGGTTTTCCAGGCGTCAAGATCAACCTCAAATACCCAGCCATGCCACGGCTGAATATCTCCCGGATTGCCAAAGGAAACATAGGCATAACCCATATCCCGGTCGGCACTGAAAGCATGGACAAGTGAGCGGATATGGGCTGTTGGCGGGTTGAGGGCAACACGGCCTACGCCATCCCAAGCCGGTTTTTCCGCTCGTAAAATCAGTTCCGGGTAGGCGGCATCAACCGCTCGCGTATTCAGGTCCACCACGGTGACGCGATGATCGACACGCTGCCACGTCTTGGTCGAACGGGTCTGATAGGCCAGCACCAGCTTATCTTTGACCTGAATCGGGGTCGCAACAATAAACGGGGCCAAGCCTTCAGGAAGGGGTAAGCGCATACGCCACGCCACCTCAGCAGTTTGGGGAATCAGAGCGGTCAGTTGCCCATCATAGGGAGTAACCAGAATAAAAGTCTGTTCGCGGTGTGAGACCTGAATGGGAGAGGCATAGGTACAGGCTGCGAACTGCTGTTCGGAACCCGGCCCCTCGGCTGATGGGAAGAGTCGCTCCAGTTGGGGAGGGCCGGTCGGCACGAGTGTGCTGCGGCGTCCCTCCTGCCCCAATAGGAGCGTCACGATGGCCCAGAGACAAGCGACGCTTACCAGTAAGGGGAGCCACACTTGTCCCTTCATGCGTCCGCTCCTCGAAAACTCTGGAAAAATTCAGACAAGCGGTTGAGAGTAGGAGGCGCAAGGCGGCCGGACCAGTCGGATGTGTAGAGCGAAAAATTACTGTGATTGTCATCGTTCGTCTCATTCCCCACGGACTCTCTCAGGGTGTAAATCAGGAACGCTTCGATATGGTTCGCATGGAGAAATGTTGCCGGAACCTGCTCGAAAAAGGCTTCCCACTTGTCTTCCCAGACAATGGCTCCTACCCCGTCCGGTATCCCGGAAGCACGGTCATAGATAAAAATTTTCCAATGCCGGGGAATCGACGCGTTGGCTTCGCCCAGTTTTTTCGTCGGAATCCCGAACTCTGTCACCCACACGGCTTTGCCCGATAAGCCGTAACTCTTCTCCCAGTCGGGCTCGGCAACCAGGGCGGCTAACTCCCGAATGAAGTCAAAGCGTTTGAAATATTCCCGAGCGAATGCACGCGGGTTCAGCGTGGACCAATCCTTTCGCGACTGCGCATCAACAAACGTCATGTCGTGTATGTCATGCCGGGGCCAATGGTAGGGGTGGATGGCGATTTTATCGACGTATCGAAAGGTCTCCGGATTGGCCTGGAACATTCGCATGAACCAGTCGATATTCACATGGGTGACCGCAGCGGACACCACGACCATATCCGCCCCGCCCTGTGCAATTTCATCCTTAGCGGCGAATGAAACATGCTCGTGCAACCGGGCAAAAAACTTGACATAGACATCAAATTTCGATCCCCAGCGAAAATCTTTCAGAGGGGTTTCAATGGCAGGGATAGGGAGAGGTTGTTCCTGATAAAAGCCATCCCTCTGGATACACCCCTTCCCCGGCAGATCATTTTCCGGGACCTGAGAGAGATGCAGTTGCGTAATATATTTATCACACGGATACGCGTCCGGATTGAGCGCCTTTTCGATTTTCAGTTCGTCCGGCAGCCACATATAATCAGGCTCATTGATCATCTCAATCGCCGCAACAACCGGGAACATGGCGGGCGTTCCGTCTCGTGCATAGCCCTGTCCGTAGCGCTGCACCAGCTTGCGGACAAAGCGAATATGCGTCTCCTGGTAGAGTCCCCGAACCTCCTCTCCCCCGGGTGCTTCGATGATCTCCGCCGGCGGGAAGGAAGTTAAAACTATAGTCACCAGAACGGCTGGATGTGTATTCGTCGGATCGGCCGCCAACTCGGCATTGTATTTTTGGATGCCGGCCAGGAGGGCGTCCCACTGTTGCCACCGCAAAGGCTGGCCGGTTGCGTCTCGATCTTTTTCCATTCCGGCCAGGCCGGCCCGTAAAAACGTCGAGATTTTCTCTATGGTCGCAGCAACCGTGTCAGTGTCAATCTGATAGAGCGGCTTGCGGGTTGACGCAGTGACCGACGGCAGTCCTGAGCCGAGCACAGTCCACATATAGATCGGCACACGCACCATATTCCCGTGCAGCCTGGACGTATGCCGGGCCATCAGGTAGCCCTGCTCTTCAAGATAGGCCAACCGCTCGTTTTCATTCGCAAAGGCTTTCTCCACCTGCCAGTCCGGTCCCATAACAGAGAACCCGGCGTATCGCGGAGTGCCTTGGCCAACCGGAGTTCCCTGGCCAGTCGGAAGAGGCGTCTCGGAATGACATCCGGACACTCCAACAAGAATCAGGAAAAAGAAGGTCCACAGTCGGGCATACAAACGCCAGGCACTTCTCATACAGAGTCCTCACACGATCCTCGTCCCCTCACGCGTGTTTTACCGAACCGACAGCCGCACCGTATACGCATTGCCGTTCCAGCTCGGCGCTCCGGCTTCATGACAAACTGAGCATTTTTTACTACTGCATTTTCCAAAAACACTCTATACTGTATACATAGAATAGTGAGGAGCACGAAGGGCATGACCGTTAAGCTGGAAGATATCCAATTAAGCCCAGGGCAACAGCGCTTGATAGCCGAGCAGGCAAACAGAAACGGGAAACCGTGGCAGAGCATCTTGCAGGAAGCCCTTGATTCCAGTGGGGTCACAGACCGGGAAGGCGAGGATTCGGCATTCATGGACTGGTGCGCCGAACAGGTACGCGGGAAAGATATTATCTCTCTTGACGAGGCGCAGAGTATTCTCTCCAAGTGCTCCGGGTCGCTGGCTCACGATATCATTGATGACCGTAGCGACCGCTAAATGAGCCGCTACTTTTTCGATTCCAGCGCGTTGGTCAAACGATATTGCCCCGAGGCTGGTACTGACGAAGTACACCGTCTCTTTGCCGATTCAGACGCGACCCACTACATCTCCCGACTTGCGGTAGTTGAAGTACAACGGGCGTTTGCCAGACGGGTACGTACCGGCGAAATCCGGGAGCCAGAGTTGGACCGTCTCCGCAACCTTTTCTATAACGACATCGGACAGCGGCTGTTGCAAGTGCGCCGCTTCCGAGATTTTCACTATCACCATGCCGTACGCTTGGTCCGAAAATATGCCGCTCCCCAAAAGACCCCCTTGCTGGGTACGCTTGATGCCCTCCACCTTGTCTCAGCCTTGGACCTCCGCAGCAATAACGCTGTCGATGTGTTCGTCTCCGCGGATAAAAACTTATGTGAGGCGGCGGAGGCTGAAGGGCTAAGTGTCAGCAATCCCACTCTCTGAAAGGAGGAAAAAGCACGGATTGAGACAAGAGCCACGGCTGGCGTGTATCCCTTCTGTAGAGATGCTGGGCATGGACGATGTCCGGCGTGAAGCGCTCCAGGAACTCTCCAAAACGGGTTGCAATATGTTCATTTTGATAGCTACCCACAAATGGTTTGGGGACAGCATACTTAGGGCACCCAGGAAGGAGTAGTCCAATGAACAAAGTTTGGACTTGGACGATGCTTGCAGCGGTGAGTTTCGCTGGCTGCGACGATGCCAAGATAGCGTCCAGGAACTTATCGAAAGCAGCGGAAAATTTTGAGATCGACCGGCGTATCATCTTTTACAACGGCATCACCGACACGTACATGCTCACCATAGATGGGCGTTGCGCTATTGACGATCAAGGAAAACAACTGGAAGTGGTGTGCAAGGTCAGCCAGGATGCCTACAAAAAGCACTTCCTGGGGCTGTCCGACAATGTGACCTATTTCGCGGAACAGTTGGAAACGGCGGATGTGAGCGCCTATCACTACCGTGTCACCTTTAAGCCGCAGACGATTTTGCCGGATATCGACTTCCGGGGAAGCGGCACGGAATTACTCGAAAACAAGTCGGAATAATCAATAAAAGAGAGCAACATTGTTTTGAATGGGTGTCCTAAGTATGTTGTTCCCTTTGCACTAAACAGTACATACAGAACCAGTCATCTTCCAAATTTGAGCGTAGCGGACACTCACCTTGGTCGCCCCGGAGTTCCGCTTAATGTTGATGACACGCTACGACCGAACCGACAGCCGCAACGTATACGCATTGCCGTTCCAGCTCGGCGCTCCGGCTTCATAGCGGAACCCGGCCACTTCGCACATGGCTCTGAGCGCCTCAGCCGTCGGTAGCCACCACCAGGGACCGAAATCCTCAAAGCTCCACTCCGCCACCTCCCGCGTGATGCCGAACGCCCCATCGCCGACAATGCCCTGCCAATACGCCCGGACAATCTCACGCTCGCGGCCCTGGAGAGCCGGAACACACAGCATGGCCGCGGCGGGCAGTTCAAGGACCCCTTTTGCGCTTTCAACCCGAGTCGCGGTGATCGCCGAGGTCAGAACGAGAGCCTCACGGGTTATCTTGCGTAAGGCACGTAAGAACTGCATGGGTTCGGGCATATGGTACAGCACCCCGGAGCAGTGCACGACATCGAACTGCGGGCGAGGGTCCGCCACGGCCAGGGTCAGGATGTCTGCG
>JAJDZM010000241.1 GCA_022824615.1 Candidatus Binatia bacterium
GTAAAATCCGGCAGGAGATGATGCAGTTGAAAGACAAATCCAATCTCTCGGTTGCGTAAGGCGGCCAGTTCTCCTTCGGGCAGACTGAACAGGTCTTGACCGTCAAGCGTGACGTGTCCTGAGGTGGGGCGGTCGAGCGTACCCAGAATATGCAGCAACGTACTCTTCCCCACCCCGGATTCTCCAATGATCGCCGTGCGCTCAGCCGGCCGCAGGGTGAGGTCCAAGTTTTCAAGCACGCGAACCGCCTGCTCGCCCTCTCCGTACTGTTTGCTGAGTTGCGTTGCCTGGAGGAGATATGCCATCTCTCAGCGGTCCGTTCCTTACTCGTAGCGAATGACCTCGACCGGCGCTAATCGTGCGGCCTGACGTGCGGGATAGATGGTGGCGAGCAAACAGATAATCATCGACGCGACCCCAACAATGAAAAAGTTCTCCGCATACATTTTCACCGGCAGGGTCGAAACATAGAAAACATCTTTCGGGAGTTCGATGAACTCATAGCGGTCCAATAGCCAACAGCCGACCCAACCGAGCAGCGTGCCCATAAGCGTCCCGACAACGCCGATGATGAGCCCTTTATAAATAAAGACCCGGCTGAGGGCGTTGCCCGTTGCCCCCATGGACTTCAACACCGCAATATCCTTACGTTTTTCCATGACCACCATAATCAGCGTGGCAATAATATTGAACGCGGCAACCAGGACGATAAGCAGGAGCACGATAAAGTAGACAACCTTTTCAAGTTTCAGCGCAGCAAAAATATTGCTGTTTACCTCGGTCCAGTCTCGGGTCGTATAGGGGAATCCCAACACGCCTTCTAACTCGCGGGCGACTGTTTGGGCTTGATAGACATCACGAATCTTCACCTCAACACCAGTCACCTGTTCGCCAAGGGTAAAAAACTGTTGCGCGTCGGCGAGCGACATATAAATCAGGGCGCTATCGTATTCAAACATACCCGCGTCAAACACCCCGACAATCATAAAACGCTTCACCCTGGGAACAACGCCAAGGGGACCGGGGGTGGTGCTCAGCGGAGAAATGATATTGATCGGGTCGCCCACAAAGACGCCAAGTTGACGTGCCAACTCATGCCCGACGAGCACACCGGAGAGTTGGACCGTTTGGACTGTTTCCTCAGTCTGAAACGTCAACTCCTGTTTTTGGCCGAGCTGGTCGGCTTCACCAAAAGACAGATGCGCCTCAATATCGACCACCGCGCTGGCCAGCGAGGGATCGACTCCACGCACAAGCGAGCCAGACACACTCTGTCCCGCACTGACCATCACCTGACCGTAGACAAACGGCGCCACGGCAACCACCTCGGGCACCTGACTCACCGTGTCAACCACCTCCGCATATCCGTCCACAAAACCCTGCAAGCTGGAAATGACGACATGCGGATTAAAGCCCAGAATGCGGTCGCGTAAATCTTCTTCAAATCCCGTCATTACCGCCAAGACGATGTTCAGCGTCATCACGCCAATCATGACTCCAACCATGGAAATCATGGTGATTAACGAGATAAACACCTCATGCCGTCTAGCCCGGAGGTAACGCAGACTCAGAAAAAGTTCGTATCGCACAAGCTACCGGATTATTGATTCAACACCTGCCGCTCATTCGGCCTGGCGGGTTTTCTACCATAAAAGAGTATCTATTTTTCTTTCTTCGTCATTGGTTAGAATAAAAATTTAATCCAGCACTTGAAATATGATTTCAATTCGTTTACTCTGGAAACATGTGGTGGTTGTGGAGGTGGTGGATAGGCCCCGATTGGGGCACGGGCTCTTGAGTGAGCCTTCTTGCTTACTGGAATGCCATGACGGTAAAGGAATTTGCGGTCATGGCATTCCCCCTCCCCCCCTGAGCGCTCTCCTTCGAGCGTCCATTCGTTCCATCGTTTTCTCCTAGGTTTTCCGCAGCTTGCGTACATCACCGACTCGGACCGTGAGGCCGTTGCGGTCGAAGTATTCCAGCAGGGGAATGGCGGTTTTTCGACTAATACCAAGCAAATCACGAAATATGGCCGCGGTAATTTCTCCGTGAGTCGCCACGTAGTCAGTCAGTGCCGTCCGGGCCTGACCCAGCACTGTTCCGCTGATGTAGAAATCCGGTGTAATTTTGACCAGCGCCTCCCGTGACTCCAGCACCGCTAAGAAATCGTTCAGCCGTTTACGAGGAAGTTGCAATAACTCCGCCAGCCCCTTCGTGTCCGGTGGGGTGAATTGTCCGTCTTGCACGAGACGTTCGAGTCGAGCGGCGATGGCCTGCTCCTCCTGGCTCAACGAGACAGCGTGGGACGGCAGGCGCAGCAGGCTCTCGTGGCGAACGACAATTCCCTCCGCAATAAGCCGCTCGGCCACAACCCGAAACATCTTGGGCGTCAGGTTAAATGGCAATTGGCTCCGCACCGACTCCATTTCCATCCCCTGAGCCAGCGGGGTCTGGGCGTGAAAGACGGCCAGCATCTTTTCGACGGCAGCAACCAGCCGCTGCCATTTCGTTGCAACGGAATAGGCTTCGGGATGCTGCACATCGGGGAAAGGCAGAATCGCCTCATCGTTTGCAAGCAGGGCAGTAATCTCCTCTTCCCGGGCGTTCACCCCGTGGTAAATTTCGTCCAGCCGAACGGCAAACTGTGGGCAAACTTCCAGATAGGCGTGGCAGGCCTCGCGCAGGTCTGGTGTTTGCAGAGCACGCAAGCGTTCGGTGACCTGGGTTTCCGCCTTACGGTGGCGTTGGGCAAAAGGATTGACCACCACTCCGCCCCCCAGGGTTCCTTGCGCGGTTTGATTGCGTAGCACGAAGTGGTCCCCGCGCAGGGCAACCAGCGGTTCCTGGGTGACAATCTGACATAGGGCCGTCGATTTCGGCGGTAAGACCTCAAGGCCGTCAAGCAGAATGATTTTTCCAATGACTTCTGCTGTCCCCAGATGAATGCGCACCCGCTCGTGGTTCACGACCTCGCGTCCCGCACTCGGCCGAATTTCAACGCTGGCATCAAAACGGGTGGTCGTCATCTGGACCTTGGGATGACACACGACATGGCCACGAGCCACCTCCGC
Source organism: Candidatus Binatia bacterium (assembly GCA_022824615.1). Classification (GTDB taxonomy): domain Bacteria; phylum Desulfobacterota; class Binatia; order Bin18; family Bin18; genus Bin18. The sequence continues at coordinate 3,072 of JAJDZM010000241.1, forward strand.
CTTGTCCAGTCCGACCAGATTCAGCGCAACCCGCTGCCCCCAATGCGCTTCGGACCTGTCCTCCCCGTGGACTTGGAGCGAACGCACGCGCGCTTCTCTCTGCGTCGGAAGCACCCGGACGGTCTCACCTTCGCGGACCGTTCCGGCCAGTGCGGTCCCGGTCACAACAACCCCGTGCCCCTTGAGCGTAAAGACCCGATCGACCGGCAGCCGAAAGTAGCCGGGCTGAGAAGGCCGACTATAGGCTTCAAGCTGCCGCGCAATCTCCTGTTGCAGCCCGTCCAAGCCCTGGCCGGTCACAGACGAGACCGGCAGGATGGGCGCGCCTTCGAAAACGGTGTCAATCGTCAGAATCTCGATTTCTTCCCGGACCTCTTCAATCCGCTCGGGGCCGACCATATCGGCCTTTGTAATAACGAAGAGACCTTTTTGTACACCCAGCAGGTGGAGAAAATCGAAATGCTCCTCGGTCTGGGGCATCACGCCATCGTCTGCGGCAACGGTAAACAGCACCAAGTCTATGCCCTGGGCACCGGCCAGCATATTGCGGATAAAGCGCTCATGACCAGGCACATCAACGATCCCGGCCCGCTCGCCGTTAGGCAAATCCAGATAGGCAAAACCGAGATCAATGGAGATGCCCCGTTCCTTTTCCTCTTTGAGCCGGTCGGTATCGTGTCCGGTCAGAGCCTTGAGCAATGAGGTCTTGCCGTGGTCAATATGTCCGGCAGTGCCAATAATATGCGGCATAACGTGCCCCTGAGACAGGAGCTTAGCGTCACGATCGTTATTTTCTTGAAGTTGTGAATCATGGCTTGAAATCGCGGGTCAGAGCTTGAAATCGCGGGTCAGAAGATGTAGAGTTTCGTCATGAAAACTCTCCTTTCAGCGGCAGCGCTCACGAGCGTCGTGCTCTCATCGCTTCTTGAAACGGTTGGGGCAGAACAGCAAAAGAGCCTATCTACGTATTTGCACGAGATCAACATAGGCGGCAAAGTTGAGAAGTGCGAGGCAACCAACGTCAAGGGCCATCGGCACGTCTGCGATGACGGAACGATCTCATACTACCAGTCCGATGAAGAGGGATCCGTCGGCGGCGGGATATGTGGCGCGGTGGCAGCCGCAACTTGGTTGGACATGGTTTGCCAGACGAGCCACCTGCCCACGACGCTGGCTTTCAGTGGCGGGATCGATTCAGAGACTGGAGCGGACGCCGTGCAGGTCCACCGAGACCTTATCTTTCCTTTCGTCGCCGGGAGCGTTTGTGAAAATTATGACATCGATTCCTTGCCTCAGGACCCGAGCCGCTTGTTCGCTTCAGGCAAAGGCTCCCTGAAAGAAAAAATGGAGAAACTGCCCGGCCAACGCACGCCGCATCGCTGGAATCCAGTGCTCGTCCCCCTGCGATACGGAAGCACCGGTCATTGGACGACCGTGGTAGGGATTAACATCGACGACGGTCAGTGCGCCGTGCGGCACAACTCATGGGCAGAACAGTTTCAGACCCCATGCCGTGAATTTAGAACCCTGTACGAGCAGGCAGATGAAGATGTCATCTGGCTTGACGGATACTGCTCGATCTCTCTATTCTGTTGATGCGATATGTACAGGACCATCGTATGGGGAGCTATCCTTACCCTCGGACTGACCGGCATGGTGTGGGCCGAGGAGGACAAGCGGACGGTTGAGAGCTTTCTGGCCGAAAGTCGGAATGCCACCATGGCCACGATTCGCGCCAATGGCACGCCCCAGCTCACCCCGGTCTGGTTTGTGTGGGACGGCGAGCAATTCATCATCTCCATTACCACCGAGCGTGCCAAATATAAAAACCTGGTCCGCGATGCCCGCATGAGCCTGTGCATCGATGATGTGACCGGCTTCGGCTATATCACGGCCGAGGGCAAAGCCGAAATTCGTGAGCAGGATATTTGGGAAGACACCCGAAAAATTCTGGTGAAATATCAGGGTGAGGAAGGCGGGGCGGAATATCTGGAACGCATGAAAACGGAACCCCGGGTTCTGGTTGTCATGAAGCCCACCCGGATGGAGACCATGGGGTTGGTAAAATAACGTCGGCCCCTGTGCTACGCCGGGGGCCGGGTTGCTCCACATTTCCAGCAGGCGGTAAACTGGCCTTCCAGATTCTCCCCACAGCGTGGGCAGCGCCAGTGGGACGCGCCTGCCCGGTCGGCCCGAGCACCGAGATCATAGGCTTGGGCAATCGTCCGACCCCGGTCAAAGTCCATATCGTTCGCCACCCATACAGAGGGATTGGTGTCGGAGGTAACCGGCAGGCTGCCGCGTAGCGGGAAGAGATGCTCGCCCTGGACAAGGGCTTCGATGCCCTCGGCTTCAAGCAGTCCCTTGACCAGATGTGCTTCGGTCGGATCGTGAGCGGTGTAGACACGCTTCATAGCGGTTGACGGACTCTCTTTAGGGAAAAATGCCGAGTTCCATATACGAGACGGCAATTTTTTTCATCGCGCTGATAAAGGCGGCCGTACGTAGGTCGGGTATCCGTGCATCCCCTTTCCACTCCTCGTAGATCTGATGATAGGCGGTAATCATGGTTTCCTCCAGCCCCGAATTCACCAGATCGATTTCGTCCGCACCATGCACGATTGACCGGCGCTCCGCCTCTGGCAGCCAGGTGTCGGTCAGGCGTTCAACCGTGTGAAGAATCCTGTCAAAGGCGGATTGCTCAAAGCGCTTGCCCATGCGACCCAGGTTGACATGCGACAAGTTTTTAAGCCACTCAAAATACGAGACCGTCACCCCGCCGGCGTTCAGATACACATCGGGAATAATCCACACGCCCTTGGCGGATAAGATGTCCTCAGCCTGGGCGGTGACCGGGCCGTTGGCGGCCTCGGCAACAATTTTGGCCTGAATGCGGGGGGCATTCGCCTCGGCAATCTGGTTTTCGAGGGCGGCCGGGATCAGGATGTCACATTCCCGTTCCAGCGTGTCGGAAGAGGGCAGGATGTTCTCCGCCCCCGGGAAATCGAGAATGGAGCGCATCTCTCGCCGGTGGGCGAGGACCGCGTCCACATCGAGCCCCCGAGGATTATAAATCCCGCCCTCATACTCGGCGATACCGACAATCCGACAACCGCCCTCCCGGCAGAATTTCGCTGCGTGGTAGCCCACATTGCCGAGTCCCTGCACAATGACCGTCTTGTCCGCCAGCCCAGGGCTCAGGCCGGTCCGTTTCATATCTTCAGCCTGCTCACACGCTTCGCGCAGCCCGAAATACACCCCGCGTCCGGTTGCCTCGATCCGGCCCTGTATCCCCCCTTGGGTGATGGGTTTTCCGGTCACACAGGCCGCGGCATCGATCTGGCCCGGATAAAACGACGCATAGGTATCAAAAATCCAGGCCATCTCACGGCCGCCGGTACCATAGTCGGGAGCCGGGACATCAACCCCGGGACCAATGAAATTCTTCTTGATCAGTTCGGCCGTATAGCGCCGCGTGATCCGCTCTATTTCGTCAGGCGTATAGCGATTCGGGTCGATCTGGACCCCACCCTTTGCACCCCCGAACGGGACGTCAACCAGGGCACATTTATACGTCATCAATGCGGCCAGCGCCTTGACCTCGTGTTCACTCACCTCCGGCGCATACCGAATGCCGCCCTTACACGGCGCTTTGTGGTGGCTGTGCTGCACCCGCCAGCCGGAGATCACCTCGTAGCCGTGCTGCGTTTTTATGGGGAAATGTACGGTATACACACTGTTACAGGTGCGTATCTGCGCGAGCAGGCCCTCCGGATAGGTCAGGAATCGAGCCGCCCTATCGAAACTCCGGTTCACGTTCTCAAAAAAACCGAGTGTTCCGTTTGTTTTTGGCATGTGACTCCCCTCTGTGCGTTGGCTCGTTATATTATATCAGAACGGGACAGGGGTTTCGGGCACTTCGGCGTCATATTTATTCGCCCCATTGACCTCTACGCAGAGGCATGAAACCTCGGGCCATTATGCCCCCCCCCATCATTTCCCTTCTCCCAGTATCAAGACGCGACAGGCCCGGAACGGATTCTCTCCTTTTATGACCCGGCCAGTCAGATGCGAGCGGTGATTGTCATTGACACCACTGCTTTCGGCATGAGTGCGGGTGGCGTGCGGATGCTGGCCGCGCTGGCCGATATTCAGGGGCTCGGGACCGAGGAATCCTTTGCCTTTGTCAGCGAGCATATTCGGAAGAATACCAGGCTGGTGCTCTCGCGGAGCAAACGCTCTCGCTGTACACCATTTGAGGCAGCACTCAGGATTGTTCGAGAGCGCTGGAAAAAGACCGCGCGGCCACGTCAGCCGCTTAGTGCAGAGGGTATGTAACGGCGTGTTGCTTTTTCCTCAAGCGGGTGTCTAGGACCATAGAACGGAGAAAAAAGTATGGAGTTTCACACATGCACAGTCACGGCAAACGGCATCCACTTTCACTGCCTCGAAGTTGGCCACGGACCGCTCGTCCTGTGTTTGCACGGCTTTCCGGATAACGCCTATACCTATCGCACCCTCTTACCGGTCCTGGCCGAGGCGGGTTTTCATGCGGTCGCGCCGTTCATGCGTGGCTATGCCCCAACGTCTGCCCCAGCGGACGGACGCTATCAATCGGTCCTGTTAGCGCAAGATGCGGTTGCGTTGATTGCGGCTTTGGGAGCCGAACAGGCGTGTGTCGTGGGGCATGACTGGGGGGCGTTTGCGACCTTCGGAGCGGCCGCCCTCGCGCCGGAGCGGATACAGAAAATTGTCGTCCTTGCGGTCGCGCATCCGGGGGCCATGCTGGGCGCATTAGCCTCGGACTATGACATGATCAAAGGCGGCTGGCACGCCTACTTTTTTCAGATGCCGTTCGCCGAACAAGCGGTCTCGGCCCACGACTTTACCTTTATCGAGCGCTGGTGGCAGGACGCCTCGCCCGAGTATGATATTCCGGCAGAGATCATGGCCAGCGTGAAAGAGACCTTTCGGCAGCCGGGGGTGGTGACCGCCGCGCTCAATTACTACCGGCATACGTTTCATCCTGATAATCGAGACCCGGCCTTACAGGCCCTCCAGGAAAAGATGGCCGCCCCCACCACGGTTCCGACGCTTGCCCTGCATGGCACACGAGACCGGCCAGGCCGTCTTTCAGCCTTCAACGCCATGGACCATTTGTTCACCCAGGGCCTGGAAAAAGAAATCTATCCGGGGCTTGGACATTTCCTGCACCTGGAAAAGCCAGACGAAATCAACCCACGGATTGTTGAATTCCTCACATCGTGAACGTACGGGAGAAGCAGTCGATACCTCGTTAAAGAGAACGACTGCTTACTCCACCCCCTACCGAAACGCCGCGATCACTTCCTGCAAGGCGACCATTTGGTTGCCGTTGGCTGACGAGGGCACCAGAATGGGCGTTTTGAGGCCGGTGTCATACCAGGCTTCGACGCCGGCT
>JAJDZM010000035.1 GCA_022824615.1 Candidatus Binatia bacterium
CCGTCACCGGTGGAGTAATTCAAATATACTTCACTGTCGTCTATACACTGCGGGGAGAGGGCGCACATTTTCCCTCCCCCCACTGTGGGGGTGGGTCAGGGAGGGGGGCGCTGGGCGAGCAGTGGAGAGCGGAGATGTGAAACTGAGACACTACCCTCCTCTCTCGTGTTTTCCGTAGCTGAAAGCGTACGCCCCTTACCACCACAGCCCGCCTTCGAGATACTCCCAGACGAGAGCGGCGCCGACACGGTAACGAAAGGGGTCCGTCCCGACTATGGGGATTTGGGCGCCAATGCGCAAGGCAACATGACCACGGGAGCGCAGGCCGGTATAGAGCTGCGGGGTCAGGAGGAGTACCTCATTGCTCTCACCTTGCAGGTTATGACGAAACTCGACCTCCAGGTTGGGAACGAGGTCGCGCTGAAACAGAGAGGTCAGATAACTTCCGGCAACCCGATAGCGCATTTGCCGATCCGCCCGCTCCTCGTCGAGTGGAAGAACCGCTTGTATTTGGCTTTGGAGCACAAACCGGCGCAGCGCAATCCCACTCAAAAAGGATGGCTCGAACGCGAACGTGCCATCGCCCAGCCCCCGGTCGCGGTCGCCTGAAGGAAAAACCACTTCAAGGGCGGCGGCCGTCAGCGCGCGCCTTTCCGTGTGGGTAGACAGGACGTGTTTGTAGGCGAGTGACAGGTCGCCTGGGCCAGCGGTCGTCTTCTCGCGCGTTTCCTTGACGGTATACGGCAGGTTGAGCTCCCACTCCCCCCGGGCCCCAAGGCGTTGCTCATATGCGAGCGTTGTCATCCACTCTTTTCTTCCGTTCTTTCCTTTGATGAAGTCCTGTTTGAGCTCCGTTTCATCTTCCGGAAACGCTTTGGACGTAAAGAGGGGTTTGGGGAAATTCAGGTCACTGAGCGGCCAGCCCTCTTCCTGACAAAAGTTTCGGACATAGGTGAGGACGGTCCGAATTTCTTCCGGGCTGAGGACCTCGCCAAAGGAGGGCATTTGATCCGAAAGGTCCATGAATGCCCCGCCATTGGCAATAACATCGGTCCAGTCACTTGTTGATGCACTGCTATTGGACAAGCAGTCCGTAAAATCCGGGAGCGGAACGGTCAGGTCGGTGCCTTCGGGCGTTCCCCGCCCATCCTTGCCGTGACAGCTTGTACACTCCTTGGCATACAGGGCTGGTCCGTCGAGAGACGCAGACCAAGCCGTGTCTCCGAGGAGAAGGATCAAGACGCTGCCGAGGCATAACCCTCGTCTGAGGTGTTTCCCCATCATAGGAACCTATGCTGCCATGCTCGGCTATCCAAGGGGGCAGGTCAGGTGTATACCAGGGCGATTAGGAATTGTCCTGTAACGAATTGTCAGTGAATAAGGGGGAGATATGCAAACACCTGGGATGTTGCTGTTCACGGGATCGGCTAGTGTGACGCTGGGGCGTGCGACCGAATATGCAAAGATGGCTGAGGAGCGTGGCTTTCGGAGTTTCCTGGTCACCGAAGCGGCCTCAGACGCTTTAGCCCTCACCCAACATCTGGCGAGCGTGACTTCCCGTATTCAGGTCGGCACCGCGATCTTTAATATCTTTCTCCACCCACCCCTCCAGGCGGCTTTGCACGCTTTGACGATTGATGAAATCGCCCCCGGCCGCCTTTTCCTGGGGCTCGGAACGAGCCATGCAGCCCTGAACCAGGCGTATGGCCTGCCTATGGACAAACCGCTGACGGCGATGCGCTCCTATATTGGAGAGCTGCAAAGTGTCTTTCAGGGCGATCATCCCGGACTGTCTCAACTCGGAGCCGCGGGCCTGTCCATCCCGAAGGCTGAACGAAAAATCCCGATTTATCTCGCCGGGGTATCGCCCAAGAGTATTCAGATGACCGGTGAACTGGCTGACGGGAGTATCCCGGCTCAATACGGCCCGACGATGTTGCAAGAAATTATTGACGGCGTTGCGGCCGGGGCGGAGAAAGCCGGTCGTTCGCCACGCGACGTCGAGATTGCGCCGATTGTCCACTGCTGCGTGTGTGAGGATCGTGACTTGGCGCTCCGCTCGGTGCAACATCAGTTGGCCTTTTACGGCCAGATGCCATTTTACAATCGCATTTTTGCGCGGCATGGTTTTGAGCAGGAAGCGGCCCAAATTATGGATGCCGCACTCAGGGGAGACCAGGCCGGTGCGGCTGATGCCGTGTCCGAACACATGGTAGCCGAATGCGCCCTAGCGGGTACTCCGCGAGAGTGTCGGGACCAGGCCGAAGCTTTTGAAAAGGCCGGTGCTACATACTCCATTCTCTATCCGATGGCCATTGATGGAGACATGGACCGGAGTGTACGGGCCACGTTGGACGCATTCGCACGGTAGTTAGACCAAGGAGAAATCGTTATCAAAGCCGTCCCCGCGGTTTGCGGATGGTTCGCATAAACACGTAGGCCGGCACCAGGACGAGCAGGCCCAGCGTCAGTACATTCCCAACCTTATCCGGCATCGAAGTGTACACGTGCAAATGCGTCATGTGGTAGGCGAAGTGCGGGATCTGGGAGACGAGCCAACCGAGCGCGGCGGCAAGAAGCGTTTCGCGGGTTTTGGCAAAGACCGCAATGAGGGTCACCGTGCTCAGAGCTAAATACAGGCCGCCCACATCTCGAACCAGATGTTCGTTAAACGGACCATCGACCGAAACCCAACTCCGGCCAAGACCGGGAAAACTGTCGTAAAACGCCTGGGGAAAGAATTGCGCCCACGCGCCAACCATGACGCCACTCGCGATGAGAAACCAGAGACCGACGTATAGACGTGCATCAACATTCATGTCTCATTCCTCCTCAGCTATTGAGAATCTGCCGCCAGCCTTCTCGCACACTGGGATAGCGCGGGGTCCAGCCTGTGGTGTGCTTGAAGTGTCTATTCGAGATGCGCTGCGAGCGCGTTAAGGCTTCAATACTCCCAGGCAGCTCTCCTGGCGTGGGCTCAGGTGGGGCAGGGGACGCCACCCCCTCAAGCTCGGCAATGGCGACAGCCAACTCCTGACGGGTCAGCGGCTGGTCATCGGCAACATTATAGATGCCCGCGGGCGCATTGAGTGCGGCCACAACGGCCGCAGCGGCATCCTCGGCGTGAATATGGCTCATATAGCTGGCGGGGTCGCCGAGAAACGGAGACTGGCCCGCCCGGATTGCAGCCTGAAATTCCTGGGTATGCGAGCTGTCATGGGCGTAAAACAGGGCGAAGCGCAGCACGATGCCCCGTCCGCCATTTTCACTGAACCAGGCCGTCTGTTCCTCTGCCACGCGGCTGCTGGCCATCTCTGGCGGACAGTTATCCGCATCGCTTTCCTCAATCCACTCCGCCCCTTTATCCGCATACGGAAAGGTAATCGACTCTTGGATGAAAATCCGACAGCCCGCCTCGCCCGCCGCTCGAGTCACACTCTGGGACGCCTCGTTGCGGAGGCGATCATGCATCTCCCAAGCGGTCGGCTCCAGCGCTTGTTCAAGCGGCGGAACATTGGTCACCAGATTAGCAATGACTTCATGGCCGGCCAGCACAAGCCCCGGCGCTAATGGATCGAACAGATCGACCCGAACCGGGGTTGCTCCGAACTGGCGAAGAAGCGCCTCCTTCTGGTCGGTGCGCGCCAGGCCGGTCACCTGATGCCCGGCCCGGATAAGTTGGGGAACAACACGCCGACCAATGACGCCGGTTGCGCCAGTCACAAAAATTTTCATACTCATACCCCTTCGTGCCGAAGCAGCCAGTGTTTACGCTCCAGACCCCCGGCATAGCCGGTGAGTGCACCGTTGGTACCAATAAGACGATGGCAGGGCAGGACAATGGAGACCGGGTTGAGGGCGTTTGCCCTGCCGACGGCGCGCCAGGCGTTTGGCCGGCCTATCTGTCCGGCCACGTCACGGTAGGTTCGTGTGGTTCCCGGTGGAACAGCCCGCAGCGCCTCCCAGACTTTTTGTTGAAACGCGGTCCCGCCGGGGTCTACCTGAATACTCTCGATCGCGTCGAGCTTTCCCCCGAGGTAGGCCCTGAGCTGTTGTGTCGCATCGAGAGGTCTGGAGGCGGCACATAACCGGAACCGGTGATAGCGCCGCTGCAACAACCGGGTCATCCGCCTGTGGCTGTCTGCGTAGTCGAGCGCGCATAACCGCCCTGCGTCAAATACGAGCACAAGGCGACCGATGGGCGACTCCAGGGTGTCGGTGAGTAAGGTCGTCATGCCGGCTCCTACTTGAACTCCGAGCGCCTCGGATTACAGCCAGCCGCTGCGCGGTGGATTGATATTGTTGAGCCAATAATTTCCAATTATCGAAGGCGTCGGAGTCGCACGCATAATTCTCTCCTGGATTGAGAGATTTCACATCCTCATGAAGGGTGCTACTCAGGAGTAACGCGGTCGCATATCTCTTGTCTATACTCGGCCAAGGAGGATTACCAATGGCAGAGCAGGCCTGCGTGGACTTTACGTGGGGACATGCCAATCAAGGCGGCCAGCATGACTGGCCCTTTGTGATGGCGCTTCGGAAGGGATTCTTCTTGGAAGAGGGGATCAATCTTCACATCCGGGTTGTCCCTGGCGGAGACGCGTTGGCGCAGGCGATGGGGCGCGGAGACATTCAGGTCGGCAGGATGGGAAGCCCCCCTTTTTTGACGGCCGTTGGCAATGGGGTACTCCCAGGCAAGATTATTGCCAGCAGCGTGATCGGTAATCTTGATCACTTCTTGTTTGTTGTCCGCCCGGAAATCCAGGAGCTGATCGAACTGCGGGGGAAGACGGTTGGCGTATTGTCTCACGGGAGCTGCGACGGGCATCTCATGAAGCTGGAGCTGAAGAAGGCCGGCCTCGATCCCGAGCGAGACGCTACCTACCGGGAGCTGTGGCAAGACTATAATAAAATTGATGGCCTCGCTTCCGGAGAACTGTTCGCCCAACTGATCGTAGAGCCGTGGGTCTCTCTGGGTGAGCGGCAAGGAGCGCTGCGGGTGGTGGAGCCGGCCAGTCGAGTTGAACCCCATTTTCAATGGGGGCTTTTGGTGGCGCGCGAGGATTTTATCGCGGAACAACCAGGGTTGCTGCGGAAGCTGTTACGGGGATACCTCAAGGGCGCCCAGTACTGTACCGCCCATCCCGAAGAGACCAAAGCCATGGTCTGCGAGTCTATGCCAGGGTACGAGCCGGCCACTGTTGAGCGGGCGTTGACGCGGACTCTACCGATTTGGAACACGACGGGCCTGATTGATATGGACGGCTTGGCGGTGGCGGTAGAGACGATGTGCACCTTAGGAGCAATCCCTCGGCAACTGAAACCTGAAGCGCTGGTTGACCTGAGCGGTTTGCCTCAGGGCGCCAGCAAGGGGATTTAGGGCGAGCGAGTGGGTAGAGTAGGGCACTATGGAGAACGGGTACAGATTACCCGGGGGCCGTTTGATCCGGGCGGACAGCCCGCGATCGATAGCCCGCATCCACTCCTGCTGGGTCTCTTTGCCTGGAACCTGACCGGTGGGGCGACCATCTCCAAAGCCGTGCTCGACGACCCGGACCGGTATCAAAACTTCTGGCACTGGGATACGGCTCAGTATCTGATCCAGTTCGCCGAGCGGATGGGACTCGAATTCCAGATACCGTTTGGCCGCTGGCTCGGGCACGGTGGGGAAACGCGCTTTAACGAAGACTCGCTCGATTTCCTGACGACAGCCGCTGCGCTGACTCCCCTGACCCGTCGGATTCTGCTCTTTTCCGCGGCCCACGTGACCTACGGGTTTCATCCTCTGCACTTCGCCAAATTCGGGGCTACGATCGACTATCTCTCACAGGGCCGTTGGGGCCTGAATGTCGTGACGGGCTGGATTGAAGACGAGCAGGCGTTATTCGGACAAACCTTTCCCGACCACGATCGACGCTACGAAATGGCGGACGAGTTTGTCACCCTCATGAAGTGGGCCTGGTCGAGCCGGGAGCCTATCACCTATGAAGGGGAGTTCTACAAGTCCTATGGGGCCTACGTGAGTCCAAAACCCGCCCGTAAGCCGCGGCCGTATCTGATCAACGCCGGGTCCTCACCTGCCGGTATCGAGTTTGCGGCCAAACACTGTGAGTGGTTGTTCTGCGCCGGAGGCATAGAGAAGATGAAACTGGCGGCCGATACCGTAGTTGACCGCGCGGCGGAGTATGGTCGCCGGGTCGGTCCCATGGCGGTTGCCTATGTCATTATTGAGGGAACTGACGCCAAGGCGGAAGCCGTCTACAACCGGTTGGTGGAAGAAATTGACGAAGACGCGACGGATACCTTTGTCGAGCGAGCTACGGCACAACCGTACTCCTTCGCGCCAGACCGGAAGCGCGATACAACGAAGCGTATACGGGAGCAGGTAGGAGAGGAGGCCTACCGTGAGATCGCACTGGGGCTAGCCGGGTATCAAATCTGTGGCAGCCCGCAAACAGTGGCGGAGCAGCTCCGCGCGACCCACGAGCGGGCCGGCCAACGGGGAGTCCTTCTCGGCTTTTTCGATCCGATCAAAGGGCTGCATATGTGCCATGATGAGGTATTGCCCCTCCTGCGCAAAATGGGCCTCCGTCAGTAGGACCTCCTGATCAGTTCTGCGTTTCCACCAGGGCCGCGTCCTCGAAATCCACCAGACCCAGCCGTCCGCCAAAAACGGACGGATGATACGAGCGATAGCCCAGGAGGTGCTGGGCCTGCTCGGGCAGTTGGCGGGCGACTTCCAAAGGAACGGCGAGGGAATGGTGCTCCTCCGGGCGCAGCCAGCCAAGAACAAAGCTGACATGCATCCCGCGCCGCCAGGTGTCTGGTGTGCGGTTTGCCCCGGCCCCGTGAATGACTTTCCCCGTGTAGAGCAGGACAGAGCCGGCCGGCATGACTGCCTGGGTCAGTTCTTCGGAGCGAGCCTCACGCTCCGGGTCCTGCCAGCGGTGACTGCCCGGCGCGACGAGCGTGGCACCGTTTTCTTCGGTGAAGTCGTTCAGGGCAAACATCGAACTGACCGTGAGTTCCGGGCCGGGCCAGGGAAAATGGGGCCAGTTGGCTTCATCGCGATGCAGCATCTGGACTGGTTCTCCCCCACCGACGATCATGGTTTGGGAGGTATTCAGCCAATACGAGCCGCAGTTGGGCAAAAGATAATGATCCGCAAACGCCCTGAGCGTTGGGTGGAGGAGGACCTCGATAAACGCCGGTGACTTTGCGGCCAGACCGCAAAAACGAATCGTTTTCTGGCCGTGAAAGACTTGCCAGAGTTCCTCATCGCTGCGGCTGCCGGGCGGGTGGGTGGCGATATAGCTGTCAAGTTCAGCGTTGAGCCGCCTCAGCAAATCGGGCGCAAGCAGGTTTTCGATAATCACCCCGCCATCCCGCTCAATCACGGACAGGTAGGTTTCCGCGCTGACGTCAGGCCCTACGGTTGTGAGTGTGACTGTGCTCATACGCCCTCCTTCACCATTGCTACTGCCGACATATCGCCCTTCACCCGTTCTTTCCAGCCGCCGTCTTATCTCCTGATCCTGACAACTCTGCCCCCGTTGGCCCGCAGGAGCACCTGGGGCGAGACTCGGATCAACGCGGTTTCTGACCCGCCGCCGGTATACACTACATCTTTCTGCATGACCCGAGGGTCAATAAGAAAGGTCGCGGCAAACCCAAACGACGGTGTCCCACCGCACGGATAGCCGGTTTTGACCAGCATTTCGTCTGGCGTCATGGTTCTCACCTGCTCGGTCTGGAGTGCCTTGGCCACCCGTGAGGTGCTGGCTCGATCTTCGCCCTTGACGATGGCCACAATCACTTGGTCCTGGGCATCCGTCATGCAGATATTCTTGACAAAGTTTTCCGGGGCCGTACCGACCACCGCAGCCGCTTCGGCCACCGAGTGGCACGACTGCTCGAAGGAGAAATGTTCCGCCTCAATACTACCGGCGACAATAAACTGTTTGAGCCTGTCTTCATAAGCGTTCATAGATGTCGATAGGTATACCACCTTCCGTGCCATTCTCCCACACGGATGAGAAAAAGACCTCGGTCTTTCGCTTGCACCCTGGCTGCCCCCCGTGCTAGGTGGCGAGAAAACACTGTGGGAGGTCGGCCATGACAAAGCGAGTGCTGTACGTGAACCCCATTTACCTTGATGCCAATCCCGCCATAGACGCGCTCGCCTACGGGCTGCAATCGGTCTTGCACGCGGCGGATATTCAGATGCCGGTGCTGTTCGCCGATTTTCGCGAATCGGGTATGCGAAACAAGTATGAGGCCGCGATCGAGGAAGGAATCCGTGCCCAGGTCGAGGGTATTGTGATTTATGCCCTCAATCCGACGCTGTTTGACGAGGTGGTGGCCAAGGCCCGTTCGGCGGGCATTCCGGTTTTTTCTTTTATCCGACCGCGCTATGCCGTCAATGCGTCCGTGGTCTTTCCGAATTTCAACCACGGCGTGTTCATGGCCGAATACCTGGCCTCGGTGCTGCCGGCGGACAGTGGGGTGGGGGTGATCGGGGGACCGGATACGGTGGACGATGCAGAAGAAGTGGCCGGTCTGGTCTACGCGCTGAAACGTAGCCATTGTCGCTTGCTGAATGACCCCGAGGACAAACACTACTGCAACGTTCAAGATGTCTCGGAAGGGGCGCGCGAGCCAACTCTCCGCCTGTTGGAAAACGTCCCTCAGTCTCAACTCCAGGGACTTATTCCCTATAATGACGAGACCATGCTGGGCTGCCTGAGCGTGCTCGAAGAAACGGGAAGGCTGGGCGATATCAAGATCGTCTCCCGGAACGGTTCACCCCAAGCGGTTGAGATGGTCCGGACCGGGAAAACCCTGGGCACCTGGGACCTGGATGCCTCGGGCATAGGCACGACGCTGGGTGAGCTGGTTGTCCGACACTTGGTCGGCGGGGAAGTACTTGAAGATTATCTGAGCATGAGTCCGGTTGGCCGAATGATCACCCTGGACAATATCGAAAGCTGGAAGCCCTGGTCAGAGCGGGTGGACTGTACGCCGCTATCAGTCGGGCTCTAAAGCGGAGGACGAGGTGCGTGTACTCTACGTGAATGTGATGGAATACGGGGCGCATCCGGGTCTGGATGCGCTTGCTCATGGGCTTGACCACCGCTTGCAACAGTCAGGAATTGAGCTGCGAACGCTGACGGTTGATGTGCGCCGCCCGGACTGGATAGAAGGACAGGACCAGGCGATTCGGCGCGGCATTCAGGCCGGGGTGGACGGGATCATCGTTTATGTCCTTGACCCCCTCCAGCCCGCCGAGGCGGTTGAGGCCGCCCGCCAACACGGGATTCCGGTCTTCTCGTTTGAGCGCCCGCGCTTTCCGGTCGCCGCGTCGTTGGTCTACCCGAATTTTAATCACGGCGTGTATATGGCCGAGTATCTGGCCTCGCTCCTGCCGGCCGGGGCGAGGCTGGCGATCATCGGGGGGCCGGAAGTCATTGACGACATCGAGCTTGTTACCGGCATCGTGCACGGCGTCCGGCAGAGCGGATTCACCTTGGTCAACGATCCGTTTGAGGAACGCTATCGGAACCTGCAGGACGTTGCCGCCGGCGGTCGGGAGGCTGCGCAGCGTCTGCTGGCCGATTTTACCGACCTGGCCGGCCTGATTCCGTTCAACGATGAAACCCTGCTGGGAACCCTCGATGCGGTTGATGCGGCCGGCCGCTCCGGTGAGATGAAAATGGTCTCACGCAACGGGAGCCCAAAGGCGGTCGAAGCCGTCCGTGCCGGCAGGTCTCACGGCACCTGGGATATTGAAATTACCAATATCGGTGCAGCGGTCGGCAGTCTGGTCGCGCGGGTCTTGGTTGACGGCGAAGACTTGCACGGAGAGTCTTTTATCGCCGGCCTGGGACGGCTCATCACACAAGAGAACGCCCATACGTACAAGCCCTGGACGGAGCGGGTGCCGCACACGCCGTTGCGGGAGGGGTTGTCCTGAGTCTGGTCGAGGAGTTGGCCGGAGCGTACTTCGACTTCGCCCCTATGGGGCTACGCTCAGCACGAACGGTGACCGCCCGGGGGGGTGGCTTCCCTCTCCCCGGGCGGGGAGCCCCCCCCTCCCCGACCGCTGAGGGCCGGCCCGTATCCTTCCCGACGAGCGCGGGCTGGCACGGCGACAACTTATCGTAAACCGCGCTAGTGTACTGGAACTGAAGAGCCTATCATTATAGAATGGCCACGAGAACTGGATATCAGGAGGGCGTTCCGATGGGTCGTAGTGTTGGCCGCCCAGGGGCGGCGGTGGTGTTAAGCGAGGCAGAACGGGCGTATCTGGAGCGCCA
>JAJDZM010000158.1 GCA_022824615.1 Candidatus Binatia bacterium
AGGGAAGTGCCGAACAGGGCCAGCAGACTCACGATCAACCACCCGTACCGCCATCTCGTCGCCAGCATCGTTTTCATACGCGCGAGCCTATTTTCTTCCTCCCAAGAGCGTCAAGGCGGATAGGCAATCGCTTCAACCTGAGGCGTCTGTTGTCGCTCCGGACTGGCCCGGAAGGTTTTTGCGAGTTCGCGGTCCAGGACGTCTTCGGCGACATAGCCGGTAAACGCGCGCTGTACCGTGCCGTCAGGAGCAAACAGGAAACTGCTCGGCAGGGCAAACACCTGATAGCGCAGACCGATCTCGTCCGACAGGTCACGGCCAATGGCGTACGGGATATTGTATTTGCGGACAAAGTCCCGCACCCCGTCTTCTTCACTCTGCAAGGCGACCCCAATCACGGCAAATCCCTGACGTTTATACTTGTGGTACATACGGACCAAGGCTGGCGTTTCGATGACGCACGGGCCGCACCAGGTCGCCCAGAAATTGACCAGAACCACTTTGCCCTCATAGTCGGACAAACTCACCAGATCGCCATCAATGGTCGTCAGGGTAAAATTATAGTCGCCGTATTTACTCGGCGCTGGCAGCGCGTCAGACGCAACCGGCGTGGAAGCATCTGCTTTTTGGACCTCGCTGACGAGCAGCTCTTCCGGGTTCAAAAAAGTCAGCCGCGACGAGACCCAGGCGAGCTTATCGGTAAAGATGAGCAGACCGACCAGGACGAGCAGCATGCCGGCCGTCACTTCCATTTGCCGCAGATAGCCCTTCATTCCCTGGAAGAGCGACAGAAAGCCGTTCAGGAAGGCGGCCGAGAGCATAAACGGGATGCCGAGGCCCAGCGAATACACCGCCAGCAAGAGAACCCCCTGACTGAGCGTCTCGGTTGTTGCGGCTATGGCCAGAATACCGGCCAGAATCGGGCCAACGCACGGCGTCCAGCCAAAGGCAAAAAACAGCCCCGCAACAAAAGCCCGGATCATACCGGGTTCCGCGGGCTCTTTGGAAAAGCGGCGCTCCCGGAGCAAGGCCGGGATGGGCAATACCCCGGCCAGATGCAGCCCAAGGACCATAATGCCAAGGCCGGCGACGCCTTTGAGGATGCCCAGGTTTGATCTGAGCAGTCCACTCACCGCAGAGGCCGAGGCGCCCAGGGCAATAAACACCAGAGAGAAGCCCAACACAAAGGGGATGCTCTTGATCAGCGCGCTGGTCATCAGTTGCGCCGAGCGCTGGCGGGCGGTGAGATGCTCAAAGCTCATGCCGGTAATAAAGGTCAAATAGCCGGGCACGATAGGCAGGACGCACGGCGAGGCAAAAGACAGAAAGCCGGCCAGCAGAGCAATACCAAGTCCGATATCCATCGTTACTTCCTGTCGTCTCCCAGGTTGAGCCGGGTTCTTTTTATGGAGAAAGCTTCTACTATACCGACAAGGCGGAGAGGGGGGGATTCGAACCCCCGATACCCGAAGGTATACACGATTTCGAGTCGTGCGCGATCAACCGGACTCTGCCACCTCTCCAACGTCTCAGCGGAACTTGCCCCCACTATAGGCGATTTCCAGATAAGCGCAAAGACGGGTCAGTCCTTATGACGCGCCGTCGCTTCTCTCTGAAGAAGCGCTGGAGGAACGTCCGACACTCCTCTTCACAGACCCCACCCGTGACGTCCGGGCGATGATTCAGACGGGTATCCAGGGCGATATTATACAATGACCCTGCTGCGCCGGCCTTGGGGTCAAAACAGCCAAAGACGAGGCGTTTGACCCGCGCAGACACGAGCGCCCCCATACACATGAGACAGGGCTCGACCGTTGAATACAACGTCGCGTCTACCAGCCGGTAATTCTTCATCTGCCACGCGGCATTTCGCATGGCCTGGATTTCAGCGTGCGCCGTCGGGTCGCTGGTTGAAATAGGCGTATTATGCCCCCGGCCGATGATTTGCCTTTCCAGGACGACGACCGCACCAATGGGCACTTCGTCCGCGGCTTCGGCCAGGGCGGCTTCGGCCAGGGCGGCGTGCATCCAGGCTCTATCCTGTTCGGTATGCATGAACAACTCGGCGCAGTTCTTCCAGCGTTCCCACCCCTCCCCGGCTGCCGACAATGGTCTCGACCGCGAGGTCGTAACTCTCAATGGCGTTGAGGAGATCCCGGGACCAATCAACAACCTGTCGGACGGCTCCCGGCGTAAACAGGTCGGCCACAAAAAGCAGGCGTTCTTCAGGCAGATAGACGATCAACATGCCGTCCACATGCACGGTCTCGATCGGGTAGACAATCACCACCCGATTTTCATCAACAAAAAACTTGCGTTCATTCCTGACCGCTTCGATGACCGCCTCTCTGGGGCGCCGCTGGAGACTGTCCGGGACTTGGGTGTGCAGGGCACGAAAGACGTCCTGGAAGAGCGGAACGTTCAACGTACTGGTCACCACAATCGTATCAGCAGCCACATAGGTCCGCAGTCCCCCCGCATGCTCGCTATGAAAATGCGTATTCACGACAAAACGGACCGGCTTGGTTGGGAATCGCTGACGTAAGGTGTCCAGCACCGCGCGTGAGTGCGGGTCGTCCTGGGGGGCCTCAACCACAATCAGGTACTCGCCCATCTCAATCGCCAGACTCTGATATCGTCCCCCGACAACATGCATCACGCCTGGGGCAAGGTCGCGCAGCGCGAGCGTTGAAGCGGGCGGGTCGACCGGTCGGCCCTGAGCAATCTGACGCAGCACCCAGTGAGAACTCTGCTCTCCGCGTTCTCCGTCCCACTCTTCCGGGTGCTCGATCTCGTCCGGAATGGTAAAGTCCACGGGCGATAGATCAACGTCATTCTGGATGGCTTCAACGTGTTCGACCATGATGGTCTGGCCGTCGACCCGATAGATGCGCTCAAACGGGAGTTTCAGCTTTCCGACCTGCCGCCAGTCCGAAAAAAACACCTCGTTCTGCACATCGCCGTACAAAGGGTCGTCTTCAACAAAGATGACCTTGGTCAGCAGGCGCGTCTCCGCGTCGATGGCCAGCACGACGAGCTGGGTATTGTCATTAAACGAGACAACCACCTGGCGGCGACCATGAATCGTTTGATCCATCAGACGCAGGAAGGAGTTCGAACGACTCAGGGCATGAATCAGGATGGAGACGGGCGAGCGCCGCAACTCTTTGTGGCGGGCGGCAATACGGGAGGCCGACATGGCCCGGCGACACGGGCTCTCAAAGCCATCGCAGCCGAGTATGGCGCCGTCGAGTCCGTTCATGATCTCGGTGTAGGCCCAGGTCTCCTGGAAGGGATAGACCAGCCTGCGCTCCCACTCGTAGCGCACGCGGCCCTTCTCCAGGTCTTGGAACAACACGTAACGAAATTCTGACACCTTCCGGGGTTCGGCTCCGGGCCGGGGACTCAGGTCGGGCTCAAAATTCTCGCCATGACTGATAATCCGCTGACTTTTGAGGTCCAGCAGGACCGGCCGTTCGCCAATAGCGAGCACGGCCGAATTCACGAACACCTTGGCGGGTTGGGCAGAGGCAGGAGCAGGGCCAAAGAGCAGCGGCAGACAGACTCCCCAGACCAGACGTGTCGCCATGCTGATGCTACTCCGTTTTTTCATTCGGACTCTATTCCGGGGTTTACTCGGCTTTTGCAACGCTTACTATCCGCAGGGCAGTAGGAAAAATGGGGACAGCTACTCCACCGCCCCCGAGGTGCGTCGCCCAGGAGTAAAGAGGGAAGAGCGGGCTAACCGGTCAGACCAATCCGGACCTCTTCGTAACTCGGCCGGCTCTTCAGCCGCTCGGCCCAGGCCGCGACGTGTGGAAATGGACTGAGGTCAATACCCAATTTGTCGCACAACCCAAGAAACGGGGTAAAGGTGAGGTCGGCCAGGCTATAGTCGCCCATGAGATAGTCTTGATTCTGGAGCCGTTCTTCGAGTTGCGGAAAGAGCGCCTTGAGCCGGTCGGCATTCCGGGCCATGCGGGCCGGGTCTTGTTCGGCTTTGGGTTTCCGGCTGGTGTAGAGTAGACGAATGATCGGTGGCACGAACTGACTATTACACAGTTCGATGAGCAGCCGCATTTCAGCCTTGGCGGCTGGCGCCGACGGGGAGAGTGCCGGCGTGGGGTATTGGTCTTCCAAATACTCGTTACAGATAGCCGACTCGTAGACCCAGGCGCCTTCTTCGACCAGCACCGGCACTTTCCCGTACGGGTTAATCGAAAGAAACCACGATTCTTTTTGTTCCTTGCTCGGCAGGTCTATAAGAATGCGATCAAAGTCGAGCGCCTTTTCTTTGAGAACAATCCTTGTTCTCATGGCGAACGGTCAAGGCAGATAGTCGAACAGCTTTCTTTTGATAGTCATACCTGGCTCCTCTTCGTATGGCGCAAATCTCTTGACATACTGACCCTAGAAAGACCGCGGGTCTACGTCAAGCCTCTCTACCCGGCGAGCGGGCGTGGCCCGTTTCCCTCACGGCTCGGACTGAATGACCTTGGCAAACACCTGCATGAACTGCTGCATCTGTTCGAGCGTCCCAAGACTCAGCCGAAAGCTGCCGTCAATCACAGGCTTGCCTCGCATATTGCGGACCAGGATGCCTTGCTCGCGCAGTGCGCTTTCGACCACCTCGCACTCTCGTGGCGGCCAGACGAGCAGATAGTTGCCGCCCTGCCCAAAATATCGCACGCCCAAACGGTGGAGCTGTTGCGCCACCCACTCCCTGGCGGCGTGGACCTGCTGGACGTAGTGTTCGACATAGGCACGGTCAGCGAGCGCGGCTTTTCCGGCGATCACGGCAAAGGCGTTGATATCATAGGGGCCGGTGACACGGCTGAGCCGGCTCACCACCTCGGGCTGACCAATGGCAAAGCCCAAGCGCAACGCGGCCAGGCCCGCAGACTTGGACAGGGACTGAAGCACCACAATATTGTCCAGTTCAAGGGCGGCCGGCAGGACCGACTTCTTCGTGAAATCCGCGTATAACTCGTCCACCACAACCAGGGTATCGGGCGCGGCGCGGGCCAACCCCAGCAAGGTCTGCGGTTCGAGCAGGGTGCCGGTTGGATTGTTGGGATTACAGATAAAACAGAGCCGGGGTGTATGCGTGAGCCGTTCGCGCATGGACTCAATCGGGAAGCTCAAGTCAGCGGGATACAGGACCTCATCCTGTTGCATGCCGTGCTGGAGCGCGCACGGCTTGTAATAGCCAAAGGTTGGTGCGGTTGTCAGAAAGGTACTTCCCTTTTCGCCGTAGACATCAAAGATGGTGTGGATCGCCGCATCCACCCCGTTAAAGGCTTCAACGCATCGGGCCGGGACGTTGATGGACGCCGCATACGCCGCATTCAGGCCGGCGTATTCCGGATAGGTTGCATAGGCATTGGGCGGCAGGCGGCGGATGGCTTCGACGACTTTCGGGCTCGGGCCGACCGTGTTTTCGTTAAAGTCGAGGCGCAGCATGGGCCGCCGCCCTTCCAACGGAGCAACGTAGGGCTCAAGCTGTTCGACTTCAGACCTGGCCTTAATCATAGCCCTGCGATCCCGTACTTCTGGCGGCTGCTACACAAAGTGGGGCAGGATGTCTTGTCCATAGTGTTCGAGTTGGGACGGAATGTCAGTCGGCGGGCAAATCGGCCGGAGCACGAATTTATCGCAACCGACTTCGACAAAGCGCTCGATCTGCTCCACGCACTCCTGGGCTGAGCCGATCAGCGAACGCCGCATGATGGCCTCCGGATCAACCCGCAGGCCGTGGAAGAACGGCGCGACCGTCTTCATGGCCGCGGCCCGGTCGTCACACACATGCGTAAAGAGCAGCACTCCGGCCTCACGCGGATCAATCGTCCGCCCGTACTCCTCCCCATACACCCTGAGCTTTTCCATATCGCGCTGAAACTCCATGGGCGAAGTCAACGCGGGAAACCAGCCGTCCCCGAGACGGACGACGCGTTTGAGAATCGCGTCACTCTTGCCGCCAATCCAGATATCGAGCGCGCCCTGCTTTGGTTTGGGCTCAATCGTCACATCCTCAAAATCGTAGAACTCGCCGCGATGCGTGACGTGCGACTCGGTCCACAGCTTGCGCAGAATCTCGATCCCTTCTTCGAGGCGACGGCCACGGGCTTGGGCTGGCACTCCACACGCCACCAAATCGCGCGGATCGTTGCCGCTTCCGACCGCCATGATCATCCGCCCGTTTGAAAGATAGTCGAGGGTGGCATAGGTCTTGGCTACCTGAACGGGATGGCGCGCCGGCAGGGTAAAGACGCTCGGTCCCATTTTCAGGCGGGAGGTGCGGCCGGCAAGCATGGCAAACAGACAGGAGATGTCCAGCGTGGGGTTGAGGGTCACGATATGATCGGACAGCCATAACGAATCGAGCCCGGCGGCCTCGGCCGCTGCTGCGCTGCTGCACAGGAGTTCGGGGTCGGGTAAGCCATACTTCCACTGTCCAAAGCCGATACCGATTTTTACGCCGCTCATGGTGCTCCTCCGCGCTCTTTCCGACGGGTGCTTCTCGCTGTATATAGATGAAGCTATCAGACCGGAGCAAAGAGTACAGACCAGCGAGGGGGCGTACACCATGGGTGATAAAGTCGAGAAAACCGAAGAGGAATGGCGCGCGCAGCTCACTCCCGAGCAGTTTGCCGTCTGCCGGATGAAGGCGACCGAGCGGCCGTTCTCGGGCGAATACAACGATTGCAAGGATGAGGGTATCTATCAGTGCGTGTGTTGCGGCACAGAACTGTTCAACTCATCCACCAAATACGAATCGGGCAGCGGTTGGCCCAGCTTCTGGGAACCGGTGCAGCCGGACAGCGTACGCCTGGAATCGGACCACAGCCACGGCATGGTCCGGACCGAAGTGCTGTGCAACACCTGCGATGCCCACCTCGGTCATGTCTTTGACGATGGCCCACCACCAACCGGGCAGCGCTACTGCATGAACTCCATCTCACTTCAGCTCAAGAAGTGAAGAAAGGGGGCCGCGTGTGCCGGCACGGACAGGCGCGCTGTGTTAGCAGCGGCACCACAGTCTGGGCCGCGCTCCAGGTCGCTACCCGGCCTGAAAACGTTGGGTAGGAGAACGACCCTCCCCTACCCCTTCGGCTTGATCATCCTGAAAACTTTGCGGATTACCGCCGAGGCATTCATATACGGGGCAGCCTTGCCCATGTCCGCAATCTCCGTATAACGATCACGGATCTGTTCCGGCTGTGGAATCGTCTCGGAGTCAAACAGCACCCCGGCCGCTTCCCGGACCTCTATCTTGGCGTAATAGCCGACTCCGGCCTGAATAATATGCCCGGAGTCCGTATTGTCGGGCGCGCACAGCCAGGCGACCGCGGCGGTGACGAACTCGGGTTTCATCAACGGCGCGTATTGCGGGGTGGTTGCCGGTTCGGACATACGCGTCAGCGCAATCGGGGCAATCGCGTTGACGGTGATATTATGGCGCCGGCCCTCTTCCTTGAGGGAGTTCATGAGCCCAATCAGGGCCATTTTTACCGTCCCATAGTTGGTATGGCCGTGATTGCCGTACAGACCGGCGGATGAGGTGGTCATCACAATACGGCCAAAGCCTTTTTCCCGCATAATGGGCCAGACCGCGTGGGTACAATAGACCGCCCCCATGAGGTGCACGTCAATCAACGACCGAAAATCGTCCAGGTCCATTTTGGCAAAGCTTTTATCCCGCACGTTTCCCGCGTTGTTAATCAGGATGTCTACCGTACCAAAGGTATCCTGACTAAAGACTACTCGTCCCAGTTCGGTTGCCCTTGCTAACACTGGAGGGTCATCGAACTCTGCCGTCCCATCTTCGTATGCGGTCAGAACATCAACTCCCCGACTGCGAAGTCCTTGCGTAATCGCCGCAGGAACATGATGATCCATATACAGTCGAACACTCACGGCTGTGAGCCTAACCCCTTCAACTTTTCTTGAATCAGAGATGGACCAAGGCTGGCTTTTATCGCATCCACTTGAGAGAGCTGCGCTTGAATAGCCTGATCGAGCTCGTCCTGGTGATCGTAATAGTAGGCAAGAGCGCTACATATCTGACCACGGGTCAGGTGCGGATGCTGACGGTGCATTTCATCGACATCCCAATGGTGGGCCAAGCGATCAAGGGCAACTTCGATCACCTTCGTTTTCGTACCGGCCAGCATCGGCACACCACCAGGCGTGACGCTGATATGAGGATAGTCGGTTGCGGGCATATGCATTACCTCAGCCTCAAGATATTCCAACTCTTCGGACTCAGTCAGAATACCAGACTCGTAATGGAAGATACTGGTAAACGCAACAAACCGAGGGCGCCAACAGTTGTAGCTTCCTCCTTCTCTAATTTTGTCAGTTTTGACAGAGAAAGAAGTGTAGCAGACATCTTTCTTGAGGGGCCACAGAGCGGAAATGCTTAATCGCACTATTTTGCCGCTGTCATATCGAGCTTCCGTGGACTGAGCCGGTAGCCAAGGGCGTGCATGATGGCGTTGATACTCTCAAACTTCGGATTCCCCTTTTCTGAGAGCGCCTTCTGTAACCCCTTTCGGGACAGGCCGGCTTCGCGTGCGGTCGTCGTGATGCCTTTGACCTTACTTATAGTTCGCAACGACGCCAGTAGTGCACCGGTGTTCCCATCACGCGCGTACTCCTCAAAAATAACAGACATATACTCTTCCATCTCCTCGGGATGGTCACGGAGATAGTCCGCTTCTACCGTGTCCAAGGTTTTCAGCTTTCGCATGGCTCTGATAGTCTTTCCAGTACGTTTTCGCGTTTGCAATAGCGCCCCGGAACATTGACAAGCAATAACAACATATTTTCCCCTCTCCCCGATCCTGCTACAACACATTCCAGAACAATTCGATCACGTTGCATTTTCCGCTACGCCAAGGAGGGAGCCCATGTTGTCACACCAGACAGCCGAGCAGATTCACGCCAAACTGAGCCATCCGGTTATTGACTCGGACGGCCACTGGATCGAGTTTGAGCCGGCGGCCATAGACTATTTGCACGAGGTCGCGGGAGAGCGTGTGGCTGAGCGCTATAGCAAGGTCGCCAACCAGTTTGGCAACAAGAAATGGGCGGGTCTCTCCGAAGAGGAACGCAAGGACCGGCGTATGCTCCAGCCGGCCTGGTGGGGAGTGCCGACCAAGAATACGCGAGACCGCGCGACCGCGATGCTGCCCAAGCTGCTGTACGAGCGCCTGGATGAGCTTGGTATCGACTTTGGGGTGATCTATCCGACCGGAGGCGCGCTGTTTGCACCGTTTCTGCGCGATGATGAAGTGCGCCGGGCGGCCTGTCGTGCGTTTAATATGTATACGGCCGATCAGTTCAAGGGCCTGGAAGACCGCCTGACTCCGGCCGCGGTGGTACCGATGTTCACCCCGGAGGAGGCGATTGAAGAGCTGGAGTTCATCAAGAGCAAGGGCTTTAAGGTGGCCATGCTGTCGAGCCTCATCCGGCGTCAGGTTCCGGCGGTGGCACGCAAGGCGCCCGAGGCCGGCCGTTATGCCATCTGGCACGATACCCTGGGTATAGACAGCGCGCATGATTATGACCCGGTCTGGGCAAAATGCCTCGAAGTGGGTATCCCGCCCAGCTTTCACTCGGCCTCGTCAGGTATTGGCATGCGGGCCTCGATTTCCAATTTTGTGTACAACCACATCGGCCATTTTGCCCAGGCCGGAGAGGCGGTCTGCAAATCCATCTTCATGAACGGCGTGACGCGGCGTTTCCCGGAACTGCGCTTTGCCTTTTTAGAGGGCGGCGTGGGTTGGGCCTGCGGCCTGTACAGCGACCTCATCGGGCACTGGAAGATACGCAATCCCAAGGCCCTGGATAATGTGAACCCCGCCAATCTGAACCAGGAAATGCTGGTTGATTTGTTCCAGAAATACGGCTCGCCCGCGGCGATGGAAAAGCTGGGGCAGAAGGCGACGCAGGCCCATCTCGGCCTGCTCACCAAAGAGCCGGAGAAACTGGACGATTTCGCGCCCTGCGAGATTGAGCGTGCCGAGGACATCCGCGACCTGTTCGTGCCGAATTTCTACTTTGGCTGCGAGGCCGACGACCCGCTGAACGCCTGGGCCTTCAACACCAAAGTCAATCCGTATGGGGCCAAGATCAATGCGCTGTTTGGCTCGGACATCGGTCACTTCGATGTGCCGGATATGGCCGGGGTGTTGCCCGAGGCGTATGAAAGCGTTGAAGACGGAGTGATGACGGACGATAATTTCAGGGATTTTGTGTTCGGAAATCCCGTCCGCTTCTGGAGCGCCGTCAACCCGGACTTCTTTAAGGGGACGGTGGTAGAGTCACAGGCGCGGGCGTTGGTGGCGGAGGGGGCTGCTTAGGTACAGCACCAATCCGGCTCACCCGCGGCGTGGTTGTGGCGTTCGGCCCGGAGTTGGCGCATGCCGTCCATCATACGCTGCCGGTCGATGGGTTGGTCGAGCTCGTTCTGAAACTCCTGGTAGAGCCGCATGATGTTGGGCAGAATCCGCTCGGGCTCGCGCCAGCGGGCGTAGATGCCGAGCTTCACGTCGCGGGCGGCTTCTTCGGGGCTCATACCGAGCTGAAAACGTTTCTTGGCCTCGCGCCGGACGAGCATGAGGTAGGAGCGCATTTCGCGCAGTTCTTTTTTACCGCCAAGCGGACCGTGCCCCGGCACGATGAGGTCCACGTCCATCTTCAAGATCCGGTCGGCAACCTTGATCCAATTGCCGACATGCCCCTGGAAGGCCAGGGGCGTGACATAGTAAAAAGCCAAGTCCCCGGCAAAAAGAATCTTGTCTTTGGGCAAATAGACAAAGGCGTCGCCAAAGGTGTGGGCCGGTCCGAGATGGCGCAGTTCCACGTCCCGTCCAGACTGGTGGAAGACCAGCCGGTCTTCAAAGGTCAGGTCCGGGACTTTGGGTTTGAGCTTGAAGAACTCCTTGGCAAAACGGGGAATGCGCTGCTGGAGCTGTTTGACGGGTATGCCTTCCCGGACCTGTTCGTCGCGACAAAAGGTGTGGCTGATGACCTGGGCATCGCGAAAGAGAAAATTACCACCGCTATGATCGACGTGATGGTGGGTGTTGACCAGCCGGGAGACCGGCCGTTTCGTCACCTTCTTAATCGCCCCGAGAAAGCGGGTGGTCATGGACGGAACCATGAGGGCGTCAATGGCCATAACGCCTTCACGGTCCAGCAACAGGCCGGCGTTGCTGACACCCAGTTCCCCGTACGCCTGAATATAGGCGTAGACTTTTGGCGCGACCTCCTCGATCCCCGTCCGCCAGCCTGCGGGAGTGATGTAGTCATGCATAGGGCCACCCGCGTTTAGAGGTTGAATAGACGGGCAGCATTCTCGCTCAGGATTTTCTTCTTCAGCCCGTCCGATATATCCGTCCGCTCATAGATGGCTTTGACCGAATCCGGGCACATGCAGTCCCAGTGCGAGTAGTCCGAGGCATAGATCAGGCGCTCTTCCCCGATTAGTTGGGCCACGAACGGAATGGTCTTTTCGTCCGGCTCGACCGCGAAGAAGCAGTTCTCGCTCGTAATCCAGTCCTCGGGGCTGCGCTGCTGCCAGGGCATTTGCTGCGGCAATAATTCATAGTGCTCGTGGAGCCGGTCCATCATCCACGGGACCCAGCCGGCGCCGGCTTCCATAAAGGCCACCTTCAGCTTCGGGAAGCGCTCCAAAATCCCCCCGGTGGTAAACGAAGCCGCGGCCAGCATGGTATCGAGCGAATAAAAGGCGTGCTTGAACACGTAGCGATCGAATCGATCGACACCCGCGGAGTTGGTTGAGATGATATGCGCGCAAATGGGGACACCGAGACCCTGGGCTTCTTCCCAAATCGGATCAAACTCGGCTTCGTGCAAGAGCTTGCCACCGAAATTCGTCAGGACCTGGACACCGACCATGCCCAGTTGTTCGACCGTCCGTCTGATTTCGACCCGAGCCGCCTCGGGGTCCTGCATGGGAATCATGGCGATGCCTTTGAGGCGGTCGGCGTAGGGTTTGCAGTATTCGGCCAGCCAGTTGTTATAGGCGACGGAGACGGCCATACCCAGGCCGGGGTCTTCAATTGATGCGGCGGCACCGAGGCCGATGAAGGTCCCGAACAGGACGGCGATGTCGATTCCTTCGAGATCCATATCAGGGATACGCTTGTGCGGGTCCTGCATCCCCGCTCGGTCCCAGCCCCATTGGTGGTCGGGTTTCTTGGGCTCGGGCCACATGCCGAGTCGGCCATAGAAATCACGCCGGCTGGGCCACATTTTGCCCTCAACCACCAGATGCTTACGACCATCAGGGTAGCTCACCCAACAGGGAGCATCCTTGTGATAGCGCTCGGGCAGTAACTCAACCCAGTTGACAGCCTTTTCATCGACGTGTCCATCGGCATCAATGACAGTATATCCAGGTCGCATGTTTCCCTCCTCTGTCTTTTTCTTTCCGGCTGCTCGCTAGGGCGTATCATAACGCCGCCGAAATTCCGCATACTCTATCATGGCCCGGAGCGCAGCAACCGCTCGATGGGCGCTGGGGTAGCACACACGACCGGCTGCGCGGACAGCCAGGGGGCCGGCATTGTCGTAGTCCCAAGCAGTGTAGACGAGTTCGGTGGTCGTGAGGACGGGTTTCTTATGCTTGTCTGAAGCTTCGGCCGCGGCTTCGGCATAGCGTCGCTCCTGGTTTTCGTGAAATCCGGCCATACGCTCCAGGCCGTAGTCCGGATAGAATGCCCCACCCTTAAAGCCGTGGGCGGTTGCGGCCTGGATACCCAGACCGAGGTGCAGCACCGCATCGACCTCGGGGTGCCCGCACACGAGGTCAAGGACCTGAGGAACCGTATCCCGGGTCTCGCCGCCCGCCAGATCAATCGGATTATTGTGGCTCCAGCGGGCCGGGACCAGGGTACTAATCGTCTCGACGAGGTCTTGGGGGAGGGGAATGAGGGTGAGCCCGGCCTGGGCGCAGGCATCCGCGGTCAGAACCCCCCAGCCGCCAACGGTGGTAAAGACCACAACTCGTCTGCCCTTGGGCAGCGGCTGGGTCACCAGGGTCGCCGCCCATTCAAAGGCATGTTCGATCGTCGGTGCCCGCAATATGCCAAACTGACGACACAGCCCGTCAAAGACCCGGTCGTCCGTCGCCAGCGAACCGGTATGCGATAAGGCCGCCCGCTGCCCCTCTGCTGCAGCGCCACCTTTCACCAGCACCAGCGGCTTGCGCCGGGTGAGACTGCGGACTGCGTCAATAAAATGAGGACCGTCAGGCACGCCTTCAAGATAGGCCAGCACGGCATCGGTTTCCGGGTCGGCCGTAAAATATTCCAGATAATCGGCGATATTCGTGTGGGCGGAGTTGCCGGCAGAAACCGCCTTGCTCACGCCGACTCCGGTCTGGACAGAGTAGTTCAAGAAGGCTGATAACAGATTCCCGCTCTGACTCACAACGGACAGGCGACCCGCCGGAGGATACGGCGCCACAATTTGGGCGCACATTGACGCCGGCGTCGAGATCACCCCTTGGCCATTCGGCCCGGCCAGCAGCATGCCAAGCTCCTGGGCGGTTTTGGCGAGTTCGTTTTCCAGGCGGCGGCCCTCCTCTCCGGCCTCCCTATATCCCCCACTGGCGACAAAGGCGGCCCGCACGCCGATCTTGGCACAGGAACGCAGCAGTTCGACGTTGGCCGCAGCAGGGGTACATACAAAGACGAGATCGGCCTTATCCGGCGGAATCTCCTCTACCGTCCGATAGGTGGGTTGGCCGAGAATCTCCGCGCCGTCACGATTGACTGGAAATATTTCGCCCTGATAGCCGAAGCGTCTGAGGTTGTGCAAAGAGACAAACCCGAATTTTCCTGGATGGGAGGACGCCCCGGCAACGATCACACCGCGCGGGTGAAACAGGGGACGGAAGCGTTCCAGGATCTCTTCAGAGGCACGCCGCTGAACCGCTGGTCCGGTGTGGGCTGTCGGATTCGTGACGATCAGGGCATCAACCGCAATGGGTTTTCCGTTGACAACGATCAACGGGTTCACGTCCACACTCTCGATATCGGGCCGTTCGACGGCCAGACGGCCCAGCCCAACCAGGATATCGGCCAGGGCATCGAGATCAACCGGCTCCTCGCCACGAAACGGTTGGATGACAAGATGTTTGAACCGCATTCCCTCAGCCATGGCTCTCGCCTGAGTGTGGGAGAGCGGTGCCAGGGCAAAGACCGCATCACCGAGCGCTTCGGTCAGAACACCGCCAAGACCCAGGAGGACGCACGGACCGAATTGAGGGTCACGGACCATACCGGCGATCAACTCTCTCCGCCCGGCAACCATCTCAGCAACGAGCAGACCGACTTCCCCATCTTCATCCCGACGTCGCGCCCACAGCTCGCGCGCCGCCCGCTCAACAGCCTGGGCCGTATCAAGTCCGAGGCGGACGAGCTGCCGTTCGGTCTTATGAGCGATACGCGGCCCGCACAGTTTCACTACAACGGGAAGCCCTATCTCCGCGGCTGCGCTGCCTGCCTCGGACGGGTCTTGGACGAGGACTTCTCGAGAAACCGTGCCCCCGTATCCGGCAATCACACGCTTTGATTCATACTCGGACAGGGTCGATGTGGGCGGCTCGGTCGAACGTTTCATCACGGTACGGTTACTCCTTCTGGTCAGTCGTGTCCGCGCCTCGCCATAATGACCAAAGCGAACGGGCCTGAAAAGTACGGGATATTAGCATACGCCGGTCTGCTCGGGCAGGCGTCAGCAGGTCAGGGTCTTGAGGGGTTGCTTTCACATAAGTGAGGCATTAGTTATTGTTGACTCCGCAGACTCAAAGGGGACAGCGTGAACGCTTCGGTCAGGCTTATTGAACAAGTGGTTCCTTCGACGGTTGCCATTCAGGTCACCGTTCCCTCACAGCACCATTCCGCCCAACTGTTAGGCACTGAGCGTATGGGGTCCGGGGCGGTGGTGAGCCCGGATGGCTATATTCTGACCGTCAATTATATTGCTATTGGCGCGTCTCAGGTCCAGGTCAACATGATTGATAACACCCAGCTCGAAGCTGAGGTGGTGGCCCAGGATTTTGCGAGCGGTATTGCCGTACTCAAAGTCTCCCAAGCCGGTTTTCCCGCTATTCCCCTTCAGCCTTCCACCGCGCTGCACGCGGGCGATGAGGTTTTCCTGGTCGCCAGTGCGGGAGAAGAAAATGGCCGGCGGGTGAATGGCGGCGGACTCACCTCGGTTTCCCATTTTGATGCCTACTGGGAGTATAGCCTGGATCGGGCGTTGACGAGCACGGCGATGAACCCGGGCTTAGGCGGCGGTCCCATGTTCGATATGCGCGGCCGCATGGTCGGCGTCGTTTCTCTCAATCTCAATGAAATTGGAAAGTTTTCCCTAGCTATTCCGGTTGAGCACTTCACCGAACACCAGGACGAACTCCTGCGCTATGGACGGCGGGTCACCCGGCCCTCCCGCGCCTGGATCGGCATGTACTCGTATACGGTCAAAGAGCATCTCGTTATCGCCGGCCTTCTGCCCGATGGTCCGGGAGCCAAATCGGGGCTGAAATCCGGGGATGTCATCCTCGCTATCGACGAGAAGGAAATAGCCGACCGCCGCGCCTTTTATGAACAACTCTGGAGCCGGCCCGCCGGCGAGACCGTTCTGTTCCGTGTCTTTCGGAATAATGCCGTTCAGAGTGTTCCGGTCGTTTCCGGCAATGTCGAGGAATTTTTCGGCTAAGCGCCATTCCTGTCAGCAACCGTCCGTCGGAGTTCTCCCCTACCCTGTAGGCTTCCTCCTTTATTGCAGCAGGAAAGCCATTCAAGAGTGAAAGTGTGGTTTTCCAAAAGTCCGGGACCATTTTCCCCCAGAACCCGAGAAATCGCAAAATATTTCACGATCATTTCCCTCAAAAATCCCTAAAAGTCTGGTAATAGCAGTATTTTAGGCGTTTTTTCACACGATAGAAAATTTCACGCACTTTTCATATAATTTCACCGAAAATCAGGCTTAAATGGGCCTTAAACGGGGATTAGGATGGCCTTTGGGGGGGATGATATACCTATTTCCCCAAGAATAAGGGGAAAATAGATGTATATAAAATATACTGAAGATGGGGCACTTATGAGTCCAGAAACCAAGGAAGAGGTCAGCGGTCTACATGCCTTGCCATAGTAGAACGGAGTTTTTCCACTAAACTTGGGACTCCTATTAAAGGAATCAATGGACGATGAAAGAGAGGGCCTCAAAGAATAGGACGCTAACCTGTACCCCGACTGATATCAAACGCCTGTCCAGTCAAATCCTCTCAGCCGAGAAGCCCGTAGGAAAAGACGAGATAGAAAACAGAGTCATCTGCGGCAATACGCTTGATGTCGTGCCACATCTACCTACCAATTTTGTTGATTTGCTCATCCTGGACCCGCCCTATAATCTTTCTAAGAACTACAACGGCGCTCCATTTAAGGAGAAGGGGAAGCGAGAATATCAGAGATGGTTTCAGCGTGTCCTCGAAGCCTTAAAACCGACCCTGAAATCGAGTGCAACCGTGTACGTATGCGCTGACTGGAGGACTTCTGTTCTGATAGCACCTCTCCTTGAATCACAACTTCATATTCGTAATCGTATTACGTGGGAGAGGGAAAAAGGGCGTGGAGCGAAGACAAACTGGAAAAATAATACGGAAGATATATGGTTCTGTACCGTATCGGACTCATATTATTTCAATGTTGACGCCGTTAAGCTCAAGCGCAAGGTTATTGCTCCCTATACCGCGGACGGCAAGCCAAAAGACTGGCAGCCAGAAGAGCACGGTAACTATCGCCTGACTCACCCGTCAAACATTTGGACGGACATTACTGTACCGTTTTGGTCCATGCCTGAGAACACGGACCATCCGACTCAGAAGCCCGAGAAACTTCTCGCGAAGCTTATTCTTGCCAGCTCAAGAGAAACCGATTTCATTCTTGATCCATTTCTTGGCAGTGGCACAACAGCGGTCGTTGCCCGAAAGTTAGGCCGACGTTTTTGTGGTATAGAACTGAATCGAGAATACTGCTGTTGGACGTTGAAACGCCTCGAACGTGCCGCTGATGACCCGACTATTCAGGGGTATACGGGAGGCGTCTTCTGGGAAAGAAACTCACTGAGCGATCAGGCGAAATCAGGCGTGTCTCGTATACAACAGAAAGAGCTTTTCTTATGAAGTCAAACTTCTACTATGGGGATGATGACCTAAAAGTTGCCGAGAAAATAAAGGACCATATCAACACTTCTTCAGAATTTCTTTCCCCGCAAACTGCTCGTAGTACCCGTGCCGTAGGTGATGCCCTTGAGTCTTTAATCTCAGAGCAATTCGATTCTTTTCTCGGCGATTGGTGTGTCGAATATTCAAACGATTTTGCACGTCGCGCAATGGCGGATCTCGCATTTACCGACAGAGAAGGTTTCTATTCGGTCATTGATGTGAAGACACACCGGGCCGATACGAGATTCAACATGCCCAATCTTACTTCTGTTGAGCGACTGTCGAGGTTCTACGAATCGGATGCCAATATATTTTCCCTGATATTAGTCAAGTATGACATTGAAGGCACGAAGGTTATTGCAAATGAAGTCATATTCACACCGATCGAATTTCTGGATTGGGAATGCTTAACAGTGGGAGCATTGGGCTGGGGGCAGATTCAAATTGCCAACTCGAACATCATAAAAGTAGTCAAGGGCTATTCCCGAAAGAGATGGATGCTCCAACTGTGTGACACCATGCTCGAATTTTACCCGAAAGAGATTCTCAAGATACAAGATCGAATCGGGAGATTCGGCGAAGTGAAGGCATACTGGGAATCCCGAGAAGATATATGGAGCTAACTCGCCTTCT
Source organism: Candidatus Binatia bacterium (assembly GCA_022824615.1). Taxonomy (GTDB): domain Bacteria; phylum Desulfobacterota; class Binatia; order Bin18; family Bin18; genus Bin18. The sequence continues at coordinate 17,900 of JAJDZM010000158.1, forward strand.
TACATTTCGCGGCCTTCGCGCTCCGGCGCAACTAAATGTCGATCCAGCCTATGTGAGTTGTGGGTAAATAGGTATGTAATTCCCTTGTTGAAGACGTGGATTGACGACCTCAGCCGCCAAGTGAAGCGCAGGGCCAAGAGAAAAGTGAGGAGGGAGAAGATGCCAAGGGAGAAAGGCATTCAACAAGAGTACGAAGGCAAACAATTTAAAGCAGACTGTCCGCACTGTCTCACAAAAAGCGTGGCATTCACAACCTTAGATGTGGTCCCACAGCCAGGCTCCTCGTCCTCGTACGACGTGTTTGCAGAATGTGGATATGAAGATTGTGCTCGAACAATCATCGCCACCTTTTCCATCAACGATCTCACTGAACGGTTTTTATCCATCGGTATGCTTCGGAAACCCGATTGCATCGTTCCCGCCTCCCCATCCTCTGATGCTCCGCCTTACACCCCAGACCCAGCAGCGAAATATTTCAAACAGGGCCGTGACAGTAATATGTCAGGAAATTGGGACGCGGCTGGGGCCATGTTTCGTAAGGCGCTGGAAGCCGCCTTGACAGACAAGTTTCCCGATCTTTCCGGCACCCTGCACTCTCGCATTCAGAAGGCGACAGAACAACATGCCCTGACTCCTGATTTAGCAGAGTGGTCACACGAGATACGGAATGAAGGCAATAAAGCGGTCCACGACGAAGGGCCATACCAAGAAGAAGAGGCGAGGCGGTTGGAAGCATTTACGGATATGGTGTTCCAGTATCTTTTCTCCTTACCCGGAATGCTGAAGCAGAAAAAACAACAGCCATCGCCTCAGCAAGACGGGCAGAAAGAGAGAAAGGAAAGCTCCTAAGAAGAATTAAAGAAGATGGCTGACACCCTCGGTCCACTGCGCCCCCCGCCCTAGGCAGACCGGTCTTGGCCACCAGTCCCATAGCGTCAACGGTAGTGCTGTGTAGCTGCTTGCATAAAAAAGATCGAAAATTGCGAAAAAATGTTTGCAAAAACAAGCGCTGGAACAAAAAATTACGAGTATCGGGGAGCGCAGGAAAAATGCCTGGATCGCTGATCTTTCGCTTGTCGATAGGTTTAGGCCCATAACTTACTATTCCGATGAAAAAACCGCCTCCAACTTCTTGGCGTTCATTAAACTCGTGACCGTGCGTCCGTGACTCCAAACTAATACACAATCCGGTTCCCCAGGCTGAGTATTATTGATCTAATCAAATTTCTGGAGTTTATCAGTTCTGAAATTTCCGTTTCTGAAATGGATGGTGCTACATGAGCTTCTCCACCTATACCGACTTCGTGGCGATTGATTGGTTTTTTGGTTGTTGCTACGTCCCCAGGATAATCGAGATGCTCATGAAAGCAAATCCAGCGTTGGATATGGGCCGCTTACACAGTGTATGTTCTGGACTGCCCAGATTCGGAGATACCGAACTCGAAGATATTACCAATCGGGTGGTTGATGTACCTACCGATCCAGCAAAAACGTCCAGCTACTTCGACATGGGAGCTGACTATCTTCAGCGCCCTCTTGAATTGTCCGTTGCGTGTTTCGACCCTGAGGTCCTGACAAAATATTCTATTCATAGAGACAAGTACCGCCTAGACTATGGTGTAAGTGGAGATGGATGGTACTTACGAGATGTTGACATCAACGATGTGGGGCAAGTCCACGCTTGCATCTGCGACCTCCAAACGTTGCCGCCAAAGGAGCAACTCTATTGGAAATCCCACAACGTTGAACCTGAGTGGTTGCCCAATACTTCCATGTCAAAGACAGCTTTTCGAGGGATATCGCAGGTATTTGTCAGTAGATGTTTATTCAATCGTTGGCCAAAAGAATCGGAGTTGCCGCCCCACGTCCTTATAGAATTCATATTGCAGGAGTGGGAAAGCAAAAAGGTCAGTTGGTGGACGTTGAGGGATGAATCTCTATTTAGCGCAGTCGCCTATCTATTGCCGATATCCAGTTCTACGGAATGGATGATTGCTTTCAAAAATCTAGCGAAGCTGGTTGTCGAAGGTTTTGAGGTTAAGGAGATTCGAAGCCGAGTAGCTTCCGAGAAAATATCTTACGATGAGAAGGATAAAAGCCTGACCCTGTTGGGGCGTCTGGAGTTATCCGTAGAGGGGTTGAAAGAAGTTATTGCTATAAGAAACATGGATGCACACTCCTCAGGGAAGTCCGCCACAAATCATGCGCAGGGTGCGGTAGAGAGGTACGGCTCATACAGGGCTCATTTTGCGGCCATTTGCCAGAAGGTGGTTAAGGAACTAACAGACATCCAAGGATACTTAACCGCTGATAACGTAGACGAGGAAGAGATTCCTGATTGAAGACTTCCGTCCTGCACTGTATAGCCTTTTCTTGCCGTGAGTCTGATATACTATCCACAGGGAGGGCGTATGGAAGCGCGGATGCAACTTGGGAATTATCTCGTCGCGTATTTGCGCAGGATTGGCCTGACCCACCTGTTTGGGATTCCGGGCGATCTGGTCATTCAGCTTTTCATGAAGTTCGGCCAGCCCCACGATATCCAAGTCATTACGTCTTCGCATGAGCCGGGTGCCGGCTTCGCCGTCGATGGGTATGCACGGGCCACCGGAAAAATCGGCGTCCTGTGTGTAACCTACGGAGCCGGGGGGCATAACGTTGTGAACAGTGTTGCCGGCTCGTATTCCGAACGGGTGCCAGTCCTGGTCATCAGCGGTGGACCGGGTGAGGAAAAACGCAAACTCGGAGTGTTAGTCCATCACCAAGCCAGAGAGATTGAATCTCAATTCCATATTTTTCAGGAAATTACCTGCGCAGCGAAAATCATTGACGACCCACGGACCGCGGCAACGGATATTGATGAGGTGGTCCAGGAGATTTGGCGGCATCAGCAACCGGGCTATATCGAGATCCATCAGGATATGGTTGAGCAGGAGATTGGCGTCCCTGTACGGATCAGAGAGTGGGACGGCAGCTTTTCTCGAACCCCGTCCGACACTCAAAAGGTTGAGGAATCGGTCCGGGAGACAACTACCCGTCTCAATCAGGCCCGTAAACCAGCCGTTATCATTGGTATTGAAACGTTCCGGCATCATCTCACGACCGATATCATTACCCTGGTCGAAAAGATCGGCGGACCCTGCCTGACGACCGTTTTGGCCAAGGGCGCCTTTCCTATGGACCATCCCCAATATATGGGCGTCCATATTGGGGCCATCTCACCGGCGCCCATCCGCAAACGGATTGAGGAGTCCGACCTGGTGCTCCACCTGGGCTCCCTGCTGACCGATATGAATCTGGGCTCACGGCCGCAATACATCGACCGTCACCACTCGATCTGGGCCGCGGAGAATAAGGTGCATAGCAGCTTTCATACCTATACCGAGGTCACCATTGAGGATTACGTCCAGTCTTTGCTACAGGCTCCGCTGAGGCGGCATCGGGAAGAGATTGCCTATTATGACAATCTCGCTCCTCAGCCACCCGGAGATGATCGGGCGATCCAGGTCTCGGATATGTTATGGGAAGTCAATACATTCCTTGATGGGCGCGAAGGCTATATGGTGGTGGCCGAGGCGGGCGACATGCTGTTTGCCGGGCTGGATATCAAGATTGGCCACGGTGGTGGCTATCTTGCCCAAGGGTATTATGCTTCGATGGGCTTTGGCGTCCCCGGTGCGCTCGGCGCTCAATTGGGGACCGGTCAGCGGCCGCTTGTGTTGTGCGGGGATGGGGCCTTTCAAATGACAGGCTCAGAGATCTCGCACGCGCCCCGTCACAAACTCAATCCCATTGTCCTGGTCATGAATAACGGCGGCTGGGGTATTTTTCGGCCGGTCTCCGAACGGCAGGACTTGCTCACCATTCCTCCGTGGCCCTATGCCACACTGGCCCAAGAGTGGGGCGGCAAGGGGTTACGGGCCGCGACCGTCCAAGAGCTGCGCCAGGCTTTATTGGAAGCCGACCGGACCTCGTCTTTTGTCATCATTGAGGTTATGGTGTCGCCGCGTGACTTATCGCCGGTCACGGAAAAGTATATCAAAGCCTCAGTTGGCAGCAGCCAATAAGAAATCAAGCTGTAGGAAAGAGAGGAGAAAACGCGTGAAGATTGCCATTTTGGGAGGAACTGGAGAACAAGGTCCTGGCCTGGCCCTACGCTGGGCACTCGCGGGAGAAGAGGTCATTATCGGCTCGCGTCAACAGGAAAAAGGGGAACGTGTCGCAAGCGAGCTCAATCAGGAACTCGGTCGAGACCTCCTGCGCGGAACAGATAATGTCACGGCCGCCGCAGAAGCCGACGTGGTGTTTATTACCGTCCCGTACTCCGCCCACGTCAAGACGATAGAGTCCGTGAAAGAGCAGCTTAAGGGAAAGATCTTTGTGGACGTGTCGGTTCCGCTTGACCCGGATAACGCCCGGCGGGTGGTCATGCCGGAGGCAGGCTCTGCAACAGAAGAGGCGAAACAAATCCTGGGCGACAATGTCCAGGTCGTGTGTGCACTCCAAAATATTTCCGCTCATCTCTTACGTGATGTCAACGCCGAAATTGACTGTGATGTTCTGGTCTGTGGAGATAAAGACGCCAGGCCGACGGTGATTGAGCTGGTGCAGAAACTGGGCATTTCCACGGTTGACGTCGGTCCGCTGGCCGCCGCCAGTTTGATCGAGCCGATTACCGCCCTGCTCATTCGTTTGAATATTCGGAATAAAGTGCATTCCGCCGGGATTCGGATCACCGGACTCTCCGAGAACTAGACCCGCCCGATTGCCCCGCGCCAGCAAGAAAAAAGGCCCTACAAAAGTAGGGCCTTTTTTGATGAGTACTCGGTATAAGGGGGCCTACATCATGCCGCCCATGCCGCCCATACCGCCCATGCCACCCATACCGCCCGGAGGCATTGGAGGCATGGCGGCAGCGCCTTTCTCCTCAGGCTTCTCTGCAACTGTGGCTTCGGTTGTTAATAACAAACCGGCAACGGACGAGGCATTCTGCAATGCAGTCCGCACGACCTTGGTGGGATCAACAATACCGGCTTTAATGAGGTCTTCGAACTGACCGGTTGCCGCGTTAAAGCCATTCGCACCTTTGCTGTTCCGAACCCGATCCAGGACGATAGAACCCTCTTCGCCCGCATTGGAAGAAATCCAGCGCAAGGGCTCTTGGATCGCTCTTTGGATAATGTTGACGCCGATCTGTTCCTCTTCGCCCACCTCAACCTTGTTGAACTTATTGGAGGAGCGGATGAGGGCGACACCGCCACCGGGGACGATGCCTTCTTCAACCGCAGCACGCGTGGCGTGCAGGGCATCTTCGACGCGAGCCTTCTTCTCCTTCATTTCGACCTCGGTGGCAGCACCAACCTGGATGACGGCAACACCGCCGACCATTTTGGCCAAGCGTTCTTGCAGTTTCTCCCGGTCGTAGTCTGAGGTCGTCTCATCGATCTGGGCACGGATCTGGTTGATACGGCCGCCGATGTCGCCCTTCTTCCCAGCGCCGTCCACGATGGTGGTGTTATCTTTATCGACAACAAGACGTTTGGCCCGGCCGAGGTCATTGAGCGTCAGGCTCTCCAATTTCACGCCCAGTTCTTCGGCGATGACCCGACCACCGGTCAGAATAGCAATATCCTCAAGCATGGCCTTGCGACGATCACCAAAACCCGGTGCCTTGACCGCTACACACTGGAGGGTGCCACGAATCTTGTTCACCACCAGCGTGGCCAGCGCTTCGCCTTCGATATCTTCGGCAATGATGAGCAAGGGTTTACCGCTCTTGGCCACTGCTTCGAGCACGGGCAGCAGGTCTTTCATGGCCGAGATCTTCTTCTCATGAATCAGCAGGTAGGCATCCTCGTACACGCCCTCCATCCGTTCCGGATCGGTCACGAAGTAGGGAGAGAGATAGCCCCGGTCGAACTGCATTCCCTCGACGACGTCGAGCGTCGTATCCAGCCCTTTGGCTTCTTCGACGGTGATTACGCCTTCTCGGCCGACCTTATTCATGGCTTCGGCAATAATGCCGCCGATGGTCGAGTCGTTATTGGCCGAGATCGTGCCGACCTGGGCAATTTCGGTTTGATCGCGGGTGGACTTGGACAGGTTGCGCAGTTCGTTGACCATGGTGGTCACGGCTTTATCGATACCGCGCTTAATGCTCATGGGGTCGTGGCCGGCAGCGACCATTTTCACGCCTTCCGAATAGATCGCCCGCGCGAGCACCGTCGCCGTCGTGGTCCCATCACCGGCGACGTCAGAGGTTTTGCTGGCGACCTCTTTGACCATCTGAGCGCCCATATTCTCAAACTTATCCTCAAGCTCGATCTCCTTGGCAACCGTCACCCCGTCTTTGGTGACATTGGGTGCGCCAAAGGATTTCTCGATGACAACATTGCGTCCCTTTGGACCGAGGGTGACGGTCACCGCATCGGCCAGAATGTTCACTCCCTTGAGGGTTTTGTCTCTCGCGTCTTGACTGAATTTGACAAGCTTCGCAGCCATTCCTGATCCTCCCTTAATATCCCGGATTATCCTTCGACTACGCCGAGGATATCATCCTCGCGCATAATCAGGTGCTCTTCGCCGTCGATCTTGATCTCTGTCCCGGCGTATTTGCCAAAGAGCACCTTATCACCTTTCTTGACATCGAGCGGGGTGACCCTGCCATCTTCTCCGACCTTTCCGTTTCCAACGGCGGTCACTTTCCCCTCTTGGGGTTTTTCCTTTGCGGTATCCGGAATGATGATCCCACCTGCGGTCTTCTCTTCTTCCGCAATCCGCTTGACAATAATCCGATCCTGTAGAGGTCGAATTTTCATACCTCGTCTCCTTTCTCTCAGACGTGTTTCCTTAACTGTGAATCTTCTCTATGGGAGGGATTTCCCCACACTCAGGCTGGAGGGAAAATAATCACTCTTCTAATGTTGTCAACCGTCAGCGCTCAGAATTTTCGCTTTCGGGACTCTTCCTCGAAATACCGACGATACAGGACATCCCATTCCGTACTTCCTGGAGCGACTTTTCTCGACAGGGAACGAATCTTTCGCCGCACTGCCGCATCAATGGCGTCTCCCTGCTGAAAGTGCGAGCTCAATATCCGTTTGCTCTCGATCAATGCCCCTCTCTCATTAACAATTTTGCCTTCTGCGGCAATGGCCCGTAAAGCCGAACGGGCCAAGGCGGTAATGCGGTTGTCGGACAGATCGCTCATAGTGCAAAGTCCCGCTCTTCGGCTAAGCGTCGCTTGATGAGCTGGACGACCTTATAGCGATCAACCGTTGGCGTTTTCTGGATATGCGCTTCAGCCAACCGCTCGGCTTCCTTTTCAAGGGCGGCTTCTTGGCGGAAGTTCGCGAGTAACGCGCTCGCAACCTTGTTCGCAACCGCAGCCCGTTGCCCACTCAGGCGGACCGCACCCTTCGTGCACAATGCCTCTACCAGAACCTGACTCACATGGCGACAGAGTGCTTCTGGGTCCTGCATGTCAAAACAGCATAGCTGGCGCCAGCGCTGTTTGGCAACCCCGTCTTGACAAGAAAAACAAGGTTTGAGATGGGACCTTGAGTGACGCAGCAAAGATTCACCTCAGGCCAATCTCCTTCAAACTTTCCCTCAGACTATTGGGAGCATATTGCTACCTATCTCGAAGAAGGCTTGGCCATCATCGATAACCAGCACAATATCGTATTCTTTAATGCCGCCGCGGAGTCCCTCACCGGTGTCGCTCAAACACAGGTCCGGGGGATTTCGTATATCCAGGTTTTTGACGAGAATCCGTGGATTGTGACCCTCATCCGGAGGGCGCAGGAACTTGGCTATAGCCGGACGGCAGGAGAGGGAGAATTGCGAGACCGTTTTCGCCGCGTCGTCCCGGTCCGTGTCACCTGTTCTCCTATTTTCGACCAGAGCGACTGTCCCCTAGGGTTTGTCCTGGTCTTACACGATCTGAGCCACCAGAAAGAACTGGAAGAGGAGCAACAGCGGGATGATCGACTGACCTCCCTTGGCGTGGTGGCTGCCGGACTCGCGCACGAAATTAAAAATCCTCTGGCGGGCATCCGAGGCGCGGCGCAACTCCTCCAGTCTCGGGTCAAGACCGACCAGTCTGCGGTCAAATACACGACTATTATGGTAGACGAGATTGACCGCCTCAGCGCTCTTCTTGGGCAGTTGCTTGAGCTCTCGGCGTGTCCCCAATTTGATCCCCAGCCGGTCAATATCCACAAGACGATCACTGATGTCCTGCTGCTTGAACAAGAAGTGGCCCCCAAAGGAACAACCGTCCAAACCCATTTTGACCCGAGTTTGCCGCTCGTGTTGGGCGATGAAGCGCGCCTCTCCCAGGTTTTTCGCAACCTGATCAAAAACAGTTTGCAGGCCCTCCGCGGGCAACGTGGTGGGGTGCTCAGCATTGCGACAAAAATGGCGACAGACTTCCATCTTGTACGTTTACCCCATGACCGGACTGTCCCTCTTCAGCCAGGGAGCCTTGCGCCCCCTCCTCAAACGCCGCCCCCAGACGCTCCAGGAAAACAGCCGCTCTACGACAAACACACTGGCGGTCGTTTTCTGTCCATCATTTTTGCTGACAACGGGCCAGGAATTACCCCGAACCATCTCCCCCATCTGTTTACCCCATTTTTTACCACCAAGAGCCAGGGCACAGGCTTGGGGTTGCCCGTCAGCCAACAGATTATTGCGCAACACGGAGGGACCATTCGGGTAGAAAGCAGCCCAGGACAAGGGGCGGGCTTCCACGTGTATTTACCCGTCCCACCAGGATAGGATGCTGTGGTGAACGGAACGATTCTCATTGCCGACGATGAAGACCTCATCCGTCAGGTCCTGCACGATACGCTCACCGAGCAGGGCTATCACGTCGAAACAGTCGCGACCGGCTCTCAAGCCTGGTCGACCGTGCAGGAACAGGTCTTCGATCTGGCCTTTGTCGATATTCGCATGCCGGGACTCAACGGTTTGGATCTCTTACAGAAGACGCAAGCCGCTCAGATCGACCTACCGATCATCATCATGACCGGTCAAACTACGCTGACCAACGCGATCGAGGCAATGAAGCATGGGGCCTTCGATTATTTACCAAAACCGTTTGACCTGGATGACGTTCACGCCTTGGTCTCCCACGTCATAGAAGCCAAACGGCTCACGGCTAATACCGAACATCCACTGCCAGCCATCCAAGGCCGCGATGAGCAAATCATCGGCAGCGGCACAGCCATGCAACAGGTGTACAAAACTATCGGGCGTATCGTCCGTAGCGATGCAACCGTGCTCCTTCAGGGTGAAAGCGGGACCGGCAAGGAGTTGGTGGCAAAAGTGATTCACCACTACTCGGCCCGCTGGCGAGCGCCCTTTATCGGGGTGAACTGTTCGGCCATTCCGCTCGATTTGCTCGAAAGCGAGCTATTCGGCCACGAACGTGGGGCATTCACTGGTGCGGTTGAGCGGCATGCCGGGAAGTTTGAACAGGCGGCTGGCGGGACCCTCTTTCTAGATGAAATAGGCGACATGCCCCCATCACTTCAGGCAAAACTGCTCCGCGTCCTCCAGGAGCGTGAGTTCACCCGGGTCGGAGGTAGCCGGGCACTCCAAGCGGACGTTCGCATCATCGCGGCCACAAATCAGGACCTGGCAACCGCCGTCAAAGAAAAACGCTTTCGAGAAGATTTGTATTTTCGTCTTCGTGTCGTGCCGATCACCCTGCCCCCACTGCGCCAACGGCGTGAAGATATTCCTGAACTCACCGCCTATTTTCTCGATAAGATCACGCAGGAGGTGGGGACTGCGGCCACAGGGATTACCCCTGAGGCGCAAGCCCTGCTCACCCATTATGCCTGGCCGGGGAATGTGCGGGAGTTGGAAAACACCCTCCTCAGAGCGACTGTCCTCAGCCCAGGGCCGTTACTGACGCCGGCAGATTTCTCGCTCCCGCAGACGAGAGCCCCGCTGTCGGCCGATCTTGCGGAACTCTCGTTCGAGGAGGTCATCCAGCGCCAACTCACGGCCTATCTTCAGCAACCCGACCTGCTCGAGACCGGCGACCTGCATGCGGTGGTCATTAGCCAAGTCGAAAAGCCGCTGATCGAACTGGTCTTGGACCATACCCGCGGGAATCAGCTCAAGGCCGCAGAGATTTTGGGGATTAATCGCAATACCTTACGCAAGAAAATGACGGATCTCAAAATAGCCGTCAAAAAGTGAGCGGCTCCTCATATGCCCTTCGCCTTTCCCAGTCCGTTCTACGCCATGGCTGACACGTTGAATCGGCCCGGCCTGTCATTCCAGGGACTGACCGATCATCTGTGCGCTGGAGGCGTACGGCTCCTCCAGCTACGTGTCAAACAGCAGCCGACGCGAGACTTTGTCGCCCTGGCTACAGAAGTCCAACGCATTTGCCGGCGCTATCAGTGTACGCTCATCATCAATGACCGGGTGGATATTGCCCTGGCAGTTGAGGCGGACGGCGTTCATCTCGGTCAGGAAGACCTCCCACTAGCCGCCGCCCGCAAGATCGTAGGACGCGAGAAGATTATCGGCGTTTCAACCCACACGGTCCAGCAGGCGCTGAGCGCTGAACAGGAGGGTGCTGACTATATTGGATTTGGACCGCTCTTCGGCACAACGACAAAAGCGACCGGCTATGCCGCCCGCGGCCTTGAGCAGTTGCAGGAAATTCGTCAGCAGGTTCGTATTCCTGTTGTGGCGATTGGGGGGATTACGGCCGAACGGGCGCCAGCCGCCCTCCAGGCCGGCGCAGACGCGGTCGCGCTGATCAGCGATATTGTTCTCGCCCCGGATATCCAATATCGGGTCAAAACCCTGCTTCGGCAGCTTGACAGTCCCGAACGCTGAGAGGGGAAACGGGCGGGTAGAATAGGATTCGCACTCCTGGCGTTCCAGAAGCGTGCTATCCTTCCTCCACCAGTTCTTCTTCGGGTTCGGCAAAGGTATCGGCGACCAGGCTGTCAAACCGCGTGTACTCACTCCGAAAGGCCAGCCGGATTGTGCCGATCGGGCCGTTGCGTTGCTTGCCGATGATGATTTCCGCAGTCCCTTCTTCTTCCGACTCTGGGTGGTAAACTTCGTCCCGGTAGATAAACATGATGACATCCGCATCCTGCTCGATAGAGCCCGATTCACGGATGTCTGACATGACAGGCCGTTTATCAGAGCGGAGTTCGACCTGGCGGTTGAGCTGAGAGAGAGCGACCACGGGGATGGCCAGCTCTTTGGCCAGGGCCTTCAGACTGCGCGAAATTTCCGCAAGCTCCTGGGTCCGATTCTCCTGCGCGGTGAGACCACGCATCAACTGGAGATAATCAATAATAATGAGGCCGAGGTTGGTCTCGCGTTTCAACCGGCGCGCCTTGGCCCGGAGTTCGAGGACATTCTGTCCGGGCGTATCATCGATATAGATCGGGGCTTCGGCCAGACGGCCGGCGGCCATCGCCAGACGCGGAAAGTCCCTTTCCGCCAAATACCCGGCGCGGACTTTAGCGTTGTCCACGCGGGCTTCCGCACACAGCATCCGCATCACCAGTTGTTCTTTCGCCATTTCGAGCGAGAAGATACCCACCGCGGTCTCGGTCTGCATCGCCACATACTGGGCAATATTGAGCGCAAAGGCGGTTTTGCCCATGCTGGGTCGCGCCGCGATGATTACCAGGTCAGCGGGCTGGAGTCCGGCCGTTTTTTGATCGAGATCCAGAAAACCGGTCGGAACGCCAGTCACCAACTCCTTACGTTCATACAGTTGTTCGATGATTTTGATCGTGTCCATGATCATATCCCCGACCTTGGCAAAGGCCGGGCGAATCCGCTGCTCGGACACGTCAAAGATCAGCCGTTCGGCTTCGTCAAGAAATCGCTCGATGTCCTCCTGGCCGGTATAGGCCCGACTGACAATCTCCCCGGACACATTAATCAAACTGCGCAGGACGGCCTTTTCTTTCACGATACGTGCGTAGAAGGCAATATTGGCCGCGCTCGGCACCTTATCGCTCAACTCGGCCAGATAGGTGGCTCCGCCGATCTCCTGCAATTCGTCGCGCGCTTTGAGGGTATCGGTGAGCGTAATCAGGTCAATCGGTTCACCCCGCTCGGTTAAGGCGAGCATGGCCAGAAAAATTTTCCGGTTCGTCTCGCGATAAAAATCATCGGGACCCATGACCTCAATCACCCGGTCGAGGGCGTGGGAGTCTAGCAGGATACCCCCCAGGACGGACTCTTCCGCTTCCAGGCTCTGCGGCGGCACTTTGCGTAAGGCATCTTCAAGCGTTGACATACAAGGTCCTTTGAGTCTGCTGGGTCTGTTGAGTCTATAGGGTCATTGACTCAACAGACCCAACGGATTCTATAGACTCAACGAACTCAACAGACACAATAGACACAATAGACTCAGCTATCTACTCGTCCATTGTGTCCCGCACAAAAGCAAATAAGCGGGACAGTTCGGTTAAACCGTGAGCGATGCGCGGTCCATACCAACACAGCGCCATACCATCAATGCAGTAGAAGTGACCGCCGCGGCCCGCTGTGGTCTCCTGGAGTGGGGCAAGATGAACGAAATGCTTTTCTGCAAAAGGATAGGGCTCACTCGGGAGCAGAACGAGGTGGGGGTCAGCCGCAACTACTTCGTCAAGAGCGAGAGAGAAATACCGCTCGTCCTTGGTGCGAAAGATGTTCTCTCCACCACACTGCCATAGCATATCATCGCTATACGTCTCGCGATTAAACGACATCCAGGGCTTGCGCCAGATGGGACAAAAGACACGCAGCCGTTCGCCCTCTTCGAGCCCGGCCGTACTCTCTTCGTATTGCTGCCAGAGTGAGAGCGCAAGCCTCCGAGCTTGCGCTTGGCAGCCGATGAGCGGGCCGAGTTGTTCCACCATCCGTATCCCCTCCGCTACCGTGCGCGGAGCAGTAACATATAGCGGCAAGCCTCGTTTCTCCAGCACGCTGAAGTCCTCCTGCCGATTCTCCTCATCGTTGACAATAACGAGGTCGGGTTTCAGGTGTGCAATCGTGTCGAGATCAGGGTCTTTTGTCCCGCCAACGCGCGTCACACCTGCCAGCCCGTCTGGTGGATGGGTACAATAAGCCGTTACACCGACAACACGTTCACCAGCCCCAAGCGCGAACACCGTCTCGGTAATACTCGGGACGAGCGAAACAATGCGCTGTGGCACCTGCGGGAGCGCAACAGAACGTTTATAAGCGTCCAGAAATTCCATCGTTTCGGGTCAGGGCGGAATTTGCTCTATTTTTCCTTCACCTGCTGCAGAATGGCTTCTAATTCTTGACGTTCCTCTTGGGTGACCTCTTCAACGACGTCGGCAGGGTTGTTTTCAGGATTCGGCTGAGCCACGACTTGGCTCGGAGTCGTTGCCTCCCCTTCCTCAGGACCGAACAGGCCGATCCGACGTGATTCTTCTTCCATCACAAAAATTGCGCCGATAAACAGCACCAACCCCACACACGCCATGAGGAGCATGAGTTTCGGGATCCACAGCCAGCGTCCTTTCTTACGTGTTGTTTTACGCTTTGGTGCTGCCGGTCGAGTCTTTTTCTGTCGTGCCACGCTCTTGCCTCCTTACGGCTGCCTCGGATATCGGTTGATGACCGCTCGGACGGCATCCCATCCACTCCGCTGATGCCAACCATCCACCCCATTATACCATTTCAAGCCAATAGATTGGAGACGCGTATTCCGCGCCGCAAGCGTAAACCACAAGCGGGCTGTTCGACCGTAGAAAAGCTTGGTGGCAAAAGCCAGCCGTGCCAGCTTCTTGCCGAGCCACGACTGAGTGATCGTCCGGGTATAGGCATCAAACGAGAAGTCCTTGGTCCGCAGCGCCTCGCGGATGGCCTGAGCGGCAAAGGCTCCATACTCAAACGCAAAAGAGATGCCTTCCCCCATAAGCGGTTCGGCTCCTGCCGCATCGCCGACGAGCACAACATGCGGAGCGGAGAGCGGACGTTCGGGAGCATAGCCATGAATGGGAAAAGCCCGCAGCCGTCGGGTCTGTCCGGAAGAGTGAACGTGTCCTCCACTAACCATGCGATGCTGGACACGTTCACTCTTTGATGCCGTCGCTGTAGTGAACACGTCGATTTCCGCGGTGAGACAATCCTGGAGGGCGGCGTTTGAGAGAGAATTGACGCCCAATGAATAAATACCAAGGTTCACATGCGGAACCTGATCAATCAGACAGGGGAAGGCCCACAGATAGCCGCGCAACCCACCCTGGACGGGCAGGAAATTAAAGTCGTAGCGCTGCTGTACGAAGCCGTCCCAGTCTGTTTCCAAGACCGGAACATCGGCCATCATGGCCTTGCCGACTGGCTGGTGGGTCTGCCCGATCAATTGTCGTCGCACCCGGCTTCCGGACCCGTCAGCCCCGACCACAATCCGAGCGCGATAGGTCGTCTTTTCGGTCACCACCCGAATGCCGCCCGGCTCTCGGACCAGTTGGATAACCTTTTCTCCCTGGCGGATTTCCGCTCCACGTTCCGCGGCAGTGCGCACGAGCAAAAAATCAAACTCGTTCCGTCGAATAATAGAGCACATCCCCCCTTCTTCACACACGACCTCGTGGCCGGGCAAAGCCTTGACACGGGCTCGGTTAACCTGGACGTGAGGAGCGCTCAACGGAATCTCTAAGGCGTTGAGACAGTCGAGGGTATGGGGAATGAGTCCACCGGCGCAGATCTTCTCTCGGGGATGAACGGCTTTGTCGAGCAGGAGAATAGTGCCGGCGAGCGCGGGGTCGGCCCGCAACAGATTGAGCGCGGTGGCGGTTCCGGCCGGACCGGAGCCGATAATAATAACGTCAAAGCACTCCACAGCAGCGGGGGCCGTCTGAAAGCAGATAATTAGCCGTCAATTATAGGAACTTCTTCGGTCACGAACCAGACAAGGTTGGGGTGGTCTGAGAATTTCAGTTCGTCCGGTCGCACCTGAGCCAGGTAGTCCGGGTCCGCTAAAAAAGCCTCCACCGCCGCGTGATCGTCAAACCACAGTTCCGCAATACCGTCGAAGGGCGCGGCATCGTTCTCGTACGCCTGCGGGATCGTATGACTCTGGACGTATTTCCGAATATACTGCCGTAGGCCTGGGACGCTCTTCACCAGACTCCCATGGTGCGTCCGCCAGTAGTCGTGAAACTCTTCGACTCCCATGCCGGGCTTGCGTTTTACACAGACGACAAGTTTGACCATGATGCCCTTACCCGCGAGGCTCGCTCCCTCGCTTAGAGACCGGAACGCGGTTCAACATTGGCCCAGATCCAGTCGACAATTTCCTGGGTACTGGCTCCGGGAGTAAACACTTTTTTCACGCCGACTTGCGCCAGTCCGGGCATATCGTCCTCCGGGACGATCCCCCCACCAAAAACGGCGACATCATCGGCTCCCCGTTCTTTGAGCGCACCCAGAATAGCGGGGAACAGGGTCATATGCGCACCGGACAGAATGCTTAACCCGACGGCGTCGACGTCTTCCTGCACGGCCGCCTCAGCGATCATTTCCGGCGTCTGGTGTAAGCCAGTGTAGATCACCTCAAAGCCGGCGTCCCTGAGCGCGCGGGCAATAATCTTTGCGCCGCGGTCATGACCATCGAGCCCAGCTTTTGCCACCAGGATGCGGAGTATTTTTTCTTCGGACACACTAACCTCCATGAAGGGATGAGGGGTTGGGAATTGAGGGTTGGCCTTCCCCAGGTCCTAATCTCCAGTTCTCAGTCCCTTTTTCGTCACAGCCAGGCAGGGTCTTGATAGACGCCAAACACCTCACGGTAGACATCGGAGATTTCGCCTACCGTACAATGGGCCTTAACGGCATCAATCAGGACCGGCATCAGATTCTGCCCGTTACGCGCCGCGGCATGAACCCGGCCAAGCTGCTCTTCGGCCGCAGCCTGGTCACGCTCCTGTTTCACCTGCGTGACCTGGGCAATCTGGCTGCGCTCCACTTCCGGATCAATTTTGAGGATTTCCATCGGTCGCTCTTCTTCAACCGCGTGCGAATTCACCCCAACAATCACCTTTTCTCTGGCATCCAACTGCTGCTGATAGCGATAGGCTGCATCGGCTATTTCCTTTTGCGGAAAGCCGATATCAATCGCCCGGATAATACCGCCGAGTTCGTCAATCCGGTCGATATAGGCGAACGCTTCTTTTTCCATGCGATCCGTCAGAGCTTCTATGGCCCAACTGCCGCCCAGCGGATCAACGAAGTTGGTGACCCCGCTCTCTTCCGCAATAATCTGCTGGGTGCGTAGCGCGACCGTGACGGACTCTTCGGTCGGGAGGGCCAGGGTCTCGTCCATGGAATTGGTATGCAGCGACTGGGTGCCGCCCAGGACGCCCGCCAGGGCCTGAATCGCCACCCGCACGACGTTATTGACCGGCTGCTGAGCCGTCAGGCTGACACCGGCCGTCTGGCAATGGGTGCGCAGCAGCATGGAGCGGGGGTTCTTTGCGCCAAAGCGCTCCTTCATGATCGTGGCCCACATCCGGCGTGCCGCGCGCAGTTTGGCGATTTCTTCAAAAAAGTCGTTGTGGATATCAAAGAAAAAAGACAGCCGCGGGGCAAATTCGTCAACGTCAAGCCCCCGTTCTATGCCGGCCTGGGCATAGCCAATGCCGTCGGCCAAGGTAAAGGCCAGTTCCTGGACCGCAGTCGATCCGGCCTCACGGATGTGATAGCCCGAAATCGAGACGGCGTGCCAGCGCGGCACCTCCTTGGCACAGAATTCAATCATATCGGTCACGATGCGGACGGCTGGCTCGGGCGGGCAGATCCACTCTTTTTGGGCGATATACTCCTTGAGCATATCGTTCTGGATCGTCCCGCTGATCTGATTGCGTGGGATGCCCTGCTTATCGGCAACCGCAACATACATGGCGAGCAGAATACTGGCCGTGCAGTTCACCGTCATCGAGGTGGAGACTTTATCGAGCGGAATGTCCTGGAACAGGCGCTCCATGTCTTTGATGGTCGAGACCGACACGCCCTCACGACCAACCTCGCCCAAGGAGCGCGGGTGGTCCGCGTCATAGCCCATCAGCACCGGCATATCAAATGCGGTTGACAGGCCGGTTTGACCCTCGGACAGCAGCAGCTTAAAGCGTTGATTCGTATCCTCAGGCGTGCCAAACCCGGCGAACTGACGCATGGTCCAGTAACGCCCCCGATACATACTCGGGTAAACCCCACGGGTGTAGGGATATTCCCCCGGATAGCCTATCCCTTCGAGGTTGGAACCGTTGAGATCGTCCGGCGTATAGACGGGCTCAATCTCCATATCGGATATGGTCGAGAACCGCTGCGAACGTTCCTCCTGCTGAGGATATTTTTCATTCAACCACGCTTGCTTATTCATGCTTCCTCCGGGAGAATCAAGTGTCTCTCCAGCATATTCGCTCTGAAGAGTAAACGTGTCCAGCATCTCATATCTAATGGGAGGACACGTTTACTCTTTGCGTTCCAAGTCCTTTTGAGAGCAATAAATTTTACGCTACATAGCATGACGAACAGGCCCGGAATAGGGCACGTTCGTCTTATTTTCCAGAAAACTTCGCCGCTCGTTTTTCAAGAAACGCGGCCATCCCTTCGGCCTTGTCCTGCGTCGCAAACGTCAACCCAAAAGCCTCGGTTTCAAAACGACAGCCATTAACAATATCCATATCAATACCGGCATTAATGGCCGCCTTTGCCTGCTGAATGGCAATCGGCGGTTTGGTGGCCAGCTTATGGGCGAGGGCTTTGGCCTCATTCACACACTCGGCCGCCGGCACGACGCGATTGGCCAGGCCGTAGCGGACCGCTGCCTCGGCATCGATCATATCGCCAGAGTAGATCAGTTCTCGGGCCAGCGGTAGCCCAATCCGACGCGCTAGGCGCTGGGTGCCGCCAAAGCCGGGAATGACCCCAAGGTTGATCTCAGGCTGACCGAATTTGGCCGTATCCGCAGCAATAATCATATCACAGGCCAGGGCGAGTTCTATGCCGCCGCCCAAGGCAAAGCCGTTGACCGCGGCAATGACGGGAATAGGCATTTCCTCAAGCGTCCGCGCCACGCGGAGTCCCGAGGCCGCAAAGGCCTTTCCTTCCAAGGGAGACATTGACACCATCGCCGAGATGTCCGCCCCGGCAACAAAAGCCCGGTCGCCCGCACCGGTCATCACAAGACAGCGCAGCCCGGCGTCTTGCTGTACCGCGTCCAGGCAGTCGGCAATCTCATTCAGGGTCACGGGATTCAGCGCATTCAGGCTCTTGGGGCGATTGATCAGCAGAATGCCAATCGCCTCTTCTTTTTCAAATACGATATTTTCATACGTCATATTAATACTCCGGCTGCTCCTCAAAGTAGTGAACCGTATTGAGAAAGCGGATGGTCCGGCTCTTTGAGCGCATCACCACGGAATGCGACTCGCCCCCCCCAGGAAAAAACCGTACCCCACGCAGATAGTTCCCGGTGGTTACCCCGGTTGCGGCAAAGACCACGCTGCCGCGGGCAAGTTCTTCGGCCGTATACTTTTTCCGAATATCCTCCACTCCGCTTTCACGCAGTTGTTCAAATTCTGCCGCATTCCCCGGCTGGAAGCGCGCCTGAATCTCCCCGCCCAAACACCGCAGGGCCGCCGCGGCGAGAATACCCTGTGCGGCGCGTCCCGTCCCAACCAACAGGTCAATCCCGGACTCCTCCCGCGTAGTGGCTAAGGCCGCCGACAGGTCCCCATCGCTGATCAGGGTGACATGGACGTCGATGTCACGCAGTTCGCTCAGCAGCTTGGCATGACGCGGCCGGTCAAGCATGACCACACGCAGGTTTTGCGGCTTGACCCCTTTCACCTCAGCGAGGGCGGCAAGGTTGTCACCCATCGACTTATCCAGATCAATCACCCCCCGACCCCAGGGTCCGACCGCAATCTTCTCCATATACACATCCGCTGGGCAGCGGAGAAAACCGCCTTCTTCAGCAACGGCAATGGCGACAATCGCATTCGGCGCACCGAGCGCGCAGGTGGTTGCCCCTTCAAGCGCATCGACCGCGACCTCAATGGCAGGCCCCGCCCCCGTCCCGAGCATTTCGTCGACGTACAGCATGGGCACCGAGTCTTCATCTCCCTCGCCAAGGACGAGTTGGCCCCTGAACTCAATATCAGGGAACAGCCGGTGCATGGCCTCCACCGCGGCAGCGTCGGCGACCGCTTCATCGCCCCGCCCCATATGGGCCGCTGCGGCTAAAGCCGCGGCTTCTGTCACCCGAACGAACTCAAGCGCGAGGTTCCGATCCATGCCGAATCTCTTGTGTTGCTCCCGACTCCTACCTACACCAAGGCCCGCACCTGTCCGCGAATCACGTGCTCCATCAAGCGCCAGGCCTCAGCCACAAACACCTGCGTTGCTTTGGCACACGGCTCGTTATAGCCCACCGCCGGAGCCGCGTGTGTCCGGTCATGAGACGAGAGCACGGCAAACGGCACGGGGTCGGACGAGTGGGTCTTGATTGCAACGGGCGTGGCATGATCGGGCATCAGCAGGATGGTCCACTCAGGAAAATCGGCCAGACCATCCAGGATAGTTCCCACAACTTTCTCATCAAAATCCTCAAGCGCCTGGACCTTTTTATCGGCCGCGCCCATGTGACCGGCTTCGTCCGGTGCCTCAACGTGCAGAAAAAGAAAATCTTTGTCACGCAGGGCGGCCAGACCATATTCGGCCTTGCCGAGATAATTCGTATCAAGAAAGCCGGTCGCGCCAGGCACCAGGATCACTTCAAGTCCGGCCAGGACGCCAATACCACGTACCAGATCAACCGCAGAAATGACTGAACCACTGAGTCTAAAGCGTTCGGGGATTGTCGGCACGGCAGGACGGCGGCCCTGTCCCCACAGCCAGATCGCCGAGGCCGGCTGATGCCCCTCGGCCCGGCGCTTGGCATTAACTGGATGCTGGACGCATATCTCTTGGGCGCGTTTCATCAGCGAGCACAGTTGCTCGCCACCATCTCCCTGGGGCCAGTACTCCTGTACGGGTTGGCCGGTAATATCGTGCGGCGGTGTGGTGTCCATCTTTTCCTTGCCGCCGTGCCAGACCAGCAGGTGCCGATAGCTCACACCCGGATAAAAGGAAAACTCAGCGCTGCCCAACTCGTGCTGAAGCGTCCCAATCAACTCGGCCGCATCGGCGCTGGGGATGTGGTCGGCCGCAAAGTCCAGCATGGTTTCCGTTCCATCGGCGGCACGGCCCAGGGTCACCAGATTGCACCGAAACGCAATATCTTCCGACCCCAGGTCCACCCCCATACTGGCCGCTTCAATGGGTGAACGTCCGGTGTGGTATTGCCGCGGGTCATAGCCGAGCAAACTCATGGTTCCGACATCGCTGCCCGAGGGATAGCCCTCGGGAATCGTCTGCGTGAGGCCAAATATGCCGTGGGAGGCAATATGGTCCATACGCGGCGTCCGCGCGTACTCAAGCGGCGTTTTCCCGCCGAGTTCATCGACCGGCCAGTCCGCCATGCCATCACCTTGGAGAACGATGTATTTCATACGCTTCACCCATCTAGGAATCCGTGAACAGAAGATGCCTGCCTGCGCTCGAGCGCGCCGAAAATCGCGGCTCGAGCACTGTGATAATCGGCCGGCGATTCAATCGGCCTGTTGGCGGAATGCGCAGCCACCCCACGCAGCCGCCCTTCATGGTAGCGCCGCTTAAAGTCGGTAAACTTGAGCCCATGGGCAGTGGATATCACAACGACCCGTTCGTGCGACCGGATCTGCCCACCGCGCGCCAGTTTCAAGAGAACGGCGAGCGCTACCCCGGTGTGCGGACAGTTGAACAGGCCGGTCAAATCTGCCAGGGCCGACGCTTCGGCTAACTCTTCTTCGCTGGCCTGCTCAACAATACTATCGAAGGCCTGGAGAACCCGGATGGCCTTATGCACGCTGACCGGGTTCCCGATCTGAATGGCTGATGCCAGAGTTTTTTTGGCTTTGACCGAACGATATTTTGCAAAACCGGTGGTAAAACTCTTGTATAATGGATTGGCGCGTTCGGCCTGGGCACAGACCAGACGGGGCAGGCGATCAATCATCCCCAGTTCCTGCATGAGCAGGAAGCCCCGCCCGATCGCCGTGACGTTGCCCAGATTTCCGCCGGGGACGATCACCACATCGGGGACTTCCCAGTCAAATTGCTGAACAATCTCAATCGAAATAGTCTTCTGGCCCTCAAGCCGCAGGCTGTTCATCGAGTTGGCCAGATAGATATTTTCCTTCGTACACAGCTCGCGCACGACCCGCATACAGCCATCAAAATCGGTATCGAGCGACACAGTCAATGCCCCATTTGCCATGGGCTGAATGAGTTGGGCCGTAGACACCCGATTGCGGGGCAGAATCACAATCGCCGGGATGCCGGCCGCGGCACAGTAGGCCGCCAGGGCCGCCGACGTATCGCCGGTTGAGGCGCACGCAACCGCGGGAATGGACACGCCGTCGGCAATCATCTGCTTCACCATGGAGACGAGCACCGTCATGCCCAGGTCCTTGAATGACCCGGTATGGGAGTTGCCGCACTGTTTGACCCACAGGTCGTCAATACCGATGTAGCGTCCGAGTCGCTCAGCCCAGAACAGATTGGTGCCGCCCTCATAGGTGGAAACGATGTTTGCGTCGTCAATCGCCGGACACACCATTTCTTTCTTGCCCCACACCCCGCTGCCATAGGGGTAGAGTGTGCGTCGATAGCGCTCGTCAAACAAATGACGCCATTCTTGGGGCGTGCGCGTCTTGAGGGCGTTAATATCGTGCTGGACATCTAACAGCCCGCCGCAGGTCGGGCAGTAATACAGGATTTTGTTGAGCGGGTTTTCGCCCGGACAGCCGGCCGCACAGCCAAACCAGGCTCGAAACGGAGACGGGCTCGGGGCTGTCAAAGGAAGAGCAGGAGCATCTATCATCGCGCTGTGTGTCATATCTGTTTCTGACCGATTCTTGCCATCCGGTCCGTTGCGTTAACCGAGACTCTCCTCAATACGGACATACACGGACTTGCCCTGCACGATGGGCAATTGGTCCACTAGTGTCATCGCTGTCTTCAAATTCCGTTCAGTCGCGGCATGCGTGCGCATGACCAGGGGCACGGTATTATCACCGTCGCTCCGCCCACGCTGAATCACCGAAGCAATACTGATGTCCTGGTCGCCTAAAATCCCGCTAATCTGGGTGAGCACCCCAGGACGGTCGACGGCCATGAAACGCAGATAATACTCACTCACCAATTCGTCCATAGGCCGGACCGCGGCCGGCTTCAGCTCCGTCCAGGCACAGCCCAGCGGTGGCTGGGGCTGTTGCTGCTTCGTCTGTGCCCGCGCGCTATCAACCACGTCGGACAAGACCGCCGCCGCGGTCGGCAAACTGCCCGCGCCCTGTCCGAATTGGAGCGAAGAGCCGAGGGCTTCTCCTTGCGTAAAGATGGCGTTATACGCACCGCCCACACCCGCCAGCAGGCTGTCCTGTGGGATCATGGTCGGATGGACCCGGGCTTCCAGCACACCGGATTCTTCCTTGGCAATCGCCAATAGCTTGATCGCGTAACCGAACTCGCGTGCAAAGGCGATATCGATCTGGTCAAGCTGTCGAATCCCTTCGGTATACACGGCCTCGACCGGCACCCGCACGCCAAAGGCGAGCATGATGAGCAGCGTCAGCTTCTGAGCGGCGTCAATGCCATCGACATCCATACGAGGGTCGGCTTCCGCCAAGCCCAACTCCTGGGCTCTGTGCAGGACGGGAGCAAACTCGGCACCGTCCTCACTCATCGTCGCCAGGATATAATTACAGGTTCCGTTCACAATCCCGAACAACGCCTTGTTACAGTCCGCGACAAAACCTTCGCGCAGCGTCCGAATAACCGGGATGCCGCCAGCCACGCTGGCTTCAAACCCCAGGCGCACCCCGTGCGCTTCGGCCGCAGCAAAAATCTCATCGCCGTGGAGGGCCAGCAGGGCTTTGTTCGCCGTCACAACGGCTTTGCCCCGCGCCATCGCTTCCAAAACCAGGGAGCGGGCGGGGTCGGTTCCGCCAATGAGTTCCAGAACAATATCAACCTCAGCATCGTGCACGACGCTCCACGGGTCGGCCGATAAGCGGACACCGGGCAGGGGCGGGTGCGGTTTTGTGTCTATGCTCCGGCTCGCAACGTGGACGAGTCGCAGGGGAGCGCCTATTTTTCGGGCAAACGCCTCGCGCTGCCGGTCCAGGAGTTGGACCACACCGGAACCGACCGTGCCCAACCCGATAAGCCCGAGTTTGACCCCCTCCCTCGCCATTATACCGCCCGAAGCTTTTTGTCCGCCGGCTCGGCTGGAGCACCGGCGCCGCCAAAGGCTTTACGGATACCGCGCACCGCCTGTCGGGTTCGATGCTCATTCTCGATCAAGGCGAAGCGGACGTAGTCTTCTCCATACGGTCCAAAACCGATCCCTGGAGACACCGCGACTTTGGCTTCCGTCAGGAGAAATTCCGCAAAAGCCATGGAGCCCATGGCTCGCAGGGGCTCCGGGATTTGCGCCCAGACAAACATCGTGCCCTTGGGTTTGAGGATATGCCAGCCGACCCGCTCCAAACCGTCAATCAGGACATCGCGGCGCTGACGGTAGCGCCGGCGCATGTCTTCCACGCAGTCCTGGGGACCGTTCAAGGCATGAATCGCGGCGATTTGAATGGGCTGGAAAATACCGTAGTCAAAATAGCTTTTGAGTCGGCCCAGGGCCATGATCGCCTCGGGATTGCCGCAGGCAAAGCCTACCCGCCAGCCCGGCATATCGTAGGATTTTGACAGAGTAAAGAACTCGACGCCAATCTCTTTTGCACCAGGCACCTGGAGGAAACTCGGCGGCGTATAGCCGTCAAAAAAGAGGTCGGCATAGGCAAAATCGTGAATGACAAACAATTTATGCTCGCGGGCGAATTCCACGACGCGCGTAAAAAATTCAAGGTCCACAACGGCGGTCGTCGGATTATGCGGAAAGCACAGCAGCAGGACCTTGGGCCGCGGCCAACACTGTTGGACCGTTTCCTGAAGCGAGGTAAAGAAGTCTTCCCCCGGTCGGAGCGGAACGACCCGCAAATCGGCATTGGCCATCACAATCGAATACTGGTGAATGGGATAGGTCGGACTCGGGCAGATGGCCACATCACCCGGCCCGAGAATCGACAGCGCCAGATGGGACAGGCCCTCTTTCGAGCCAATGGTCACAATGGATTCGGAATCGGGGTCAAGTTCCACCTCAAAGCGGCGCTTATACCAGTCGCAGATCGCCAGGCGCAGCTTATAGAGCCCCCGTGAGGTTGAATAGCGATGATTCTGTGGCTTGGCTGCGGCCTCAACCAGCTTGTCCACAACATGCTGCGGAGAGGGATGGTCGGGATTGCCCATCCCAAAATCAATAATATCCTCACCCGCCCAGCGTGCCTCCATTTTCATCTTATCCAGGGTGGCAAAGAGGTAGGGCGGAAGCCGTTTAATACGTGGAAATTCCATACGTCTCTTGTCTCACCTCATGGGAGACAGGCTGTTCAGCTCATCTCCGCGAGGGCCTCAATTCCTGCTAAGGATATAGGGGATTTACCGAAACCGGTCAAACCACCGTGGGTGTAGTCACGGCCTCGACGGCTATGGGGAGAAAGGGCAGAACTCTTTCAGCTTCGCCCTTTATGCCGCTGATTTCTTGACCTTTGCGATTTGTCGCGTCGCCAGGGCAAGAGTGGCTAATTCACGGACTTCTTTCCAACAATCGGAGAACCGCAGGGCTTCGACCGTCCAATTTCTGGCATTCGCTTCTCCACTCATTTGATCGAGTTGTCGGTCCAAAGATCGGAGCGCCGAAAGTTCGTCCTGCGTGAGCGCATTCTGAAACTCTGCTTCGGTGATGATGCAGCTCGTGTCATCGTAGTCGAGCGCGAGTTCGTCAATCGCTCGGCTGTCCCCGATGGCCTCAAGAATTGCGAGCTGCTCGTTCGCAGGCAGGGCGAGGTTCAGTACAGAGTCCCACAGTGTCGAAAGCTGTTCATCCAAGGATGTTGGTATCAACAAAACACCTAGCGCTCATGGAGTTCGTCTCGTGAAACAGGGGGTGTCCAGCCGAGATTGAAACCGCGCTCCAGCCTTGTCAACGCACGACGCTTTGCCCGCTCGTATCCCTTATCGCGCCGAACAAGGGCCTCTAGCTGATCTGTCAGCAAACGGCTGACGGAAGTCCCTTGCTTTGCCGCCAAAACTTTGGCCTCTCTAATGAGATCGGCATCAAGCTGTAATGTCAGGTTTGTTTTCATCACTCCATTTTAGCAGGCTAGAGTAACAACATCGATAAGTCCCGTAGGGCGGGTGAGCAGAAGGCGTAAGCCTACATGTTCGGGCGGGCCGTATCGTCGGATTACGCTACGCTAATCCGACCGATTTTTCTTTTTCACTGGACGATCAAACTTCCCCCGGACGGCATCGCTCCAGTCTGCACCCTCCGGAATATCGCTCGTATCGATATCTTCGTCCGGCAGGGCCTCCAAAACAGATTTCGGTGCAGTCAGCAATATCGCAGCGGGAGAAGAACACTGCGTCGAGTTTGGCCCACCTGATACGTCAAGATTTAGTGCTCTCCTCACCCCTCCACCCCCGCGTCCGGTTCCCCCGCCGCCAAGGCATTCAGCCACGCCAAACACAAGTCGCGCGAGCGGTAGCGGTCATAGGTCTCCGTTTCCTGGCGTTCGACAATGGGGAAGGTCGAATAGAGGTAACGCACATCGTCTCGATCAGTGACGCCGTACAAATGAAAGAACACCGCGTCGAGCTTGGCTCGCAGGCGTAACCGGCGTTCCTCGTCCCACACGAACGGCGGTTTCACTTTGCCAGCCTCATCGACATAGCCCAGGTCACGGGCAAACGGGGCCATATCGTGGGCGGTGTAGGTGAGTTCCAAAACGGCCTCGCGGATAATCTCGTCGGCGGTCTTGGGGCCGAAACGGACTGCCTGAAAGAGATGAAGCGGGACGACCGGCATTTGCTCCAACACGTACCATGTGAAATGCGTTGCCGGCACTTTTTGCCGCGCCACGAAGTCGAACGGCGCAGCGTTCAGATTCGCGACAACCAGGCTTGCCTGTAACGCCATGTCATCGACACTATCAAGGAACGGGAGGACGGGAAGCGTATGTCCCGCACCGGCACGTGGGATGAGGGCTGCAATCATCGTGCGCATATTGGTAGCGGCGGTAATATCCTTGAATGCGATGACCCATTGACTCGGCCAGGACCAGCGCCCTGCATCGTCCATCACGTAGTAACGCGGCTTGGGGCTGCGATTAAAATCAGCCTTCTCTGAAGCTGGAATGGCCTCCTGCTGACCGGGACGGAAAAGGTTTCCCTGGTTCGAGGTCGTATCCGCGGCGCGATGGTCGAAGGCTTGCACCATCTTGCCCTCGTACAGCGGCCCCCATTCTCCGTTCGGACTGCCAAAACGATTACCGCCAATGGACCACGCCCCCTCCCCTTCTTCCAGTTCTTCCCGTGTACGGAACAGGCCGGAGTCATTGGCCATGTCGAACATGCGAACGTATTTTACCGGCCACGCCTTGACTTCTTCGTCACCGGAACGATCTATCAATACCGGCAGATGTTCGTAGATCGCAGTCGTCAGCTTGGCGTCACGGCTGGTGCGGAAGATTGGCGCGGTGCCGGTGTTCGGATTGACACGGGCGAAGTCCTCGGCAGTCAGCGGGAAACGCCGTTCCGGGTCGTTGAGTTCGGAGACATCCTGCAAAAAGAACGCGCAGTGGGCCGGCTCGCTGAATGATGTTGGGCTGGCCACAATCGCGCAGAACTTGAAACGGCTGTCCACGTCCGGGAAGAACGGCGGAGCGCCGAAGCGCGTGCGGCGGTTCTCAAAGTCGTACAACGCCCGCAACCGCCCTTCCGTTGCCACGCCCTGAAAAAACGCAGCGGCGGTCTTGTCCGACGCAATACCGGACGGCACCAGCAGGCCGACCATACCTGTCGGCTTGACCAGCGTCATGGCCCGCTCGACGAACAGGGAATACAGATTCACGTCGCCACGCGACAACAAGGGATAATCGCCACACGTCCGCGCCATGCGCGTAGCGGCGGCGGCTCGTTCGCTCGCCTTGGCAAAATCGTGGCTCAGCGGATCGCTGTCCGTTTCCAAGGCGGCAATCATACGCTTGCGCTCCGCAGCACGTTGGGCCAAGGCGATTTCAGGGCGGCGGGCCGCGAACCATTCGACCTGTTGCAGCTTAATACGGTCCCAGGGTGGATTGCCGATCACCGCGTCAAAGCCGCCGTCCGGTTCTACATTTTTCAGATTCGTCCACACGCCGGGAAACGCGGCCTGCCAGTTCAGAAAGCGCTCTTCGGCCATGAGAGTGCGCGCCCGTTCCAACAGCCCGGCGAACCGTTCGCCTTCGGGTGTAGCAAGCCCTTCGACCTGACTCAGGACAGGCCCTTCAACTTTACCCTGCGCAATGTCGAGCGGGTCGCCCAAACGGCCCTCGAAAAAGGCGTGGAGCGCAGCCGTGTCGTCGCTCTCTCGGATGTCCAGCCAGTCCAGGGCGTGCAGCAGCGACAGAAACGCATCGAGCGGCGCGGTCATAGCTTCCACTTCCGCGAAGGTCTGGGCGGACTGGTGGGCCTCGGCAATCTCGGCGTCTGTCAGATGCTCAACGACCTGCATGGCGTTGGCCGCGTCCGCTGCCCGGTTCACCGGCTCATGGATGAACAGCCCATGACCACCGGCACTCATCTTCTCGATGCCCTGACGCGCCCAGCAGCCGAACAGACTGTTGCCGCAACGTAAATGGTGGTCCAGAAAGCTCAGCGGCGCTCCCACGGTAAAGGTATGCAGCCACAGCGACACCTTGGCCAATTCGACGGCCATAGGGTTTTTGTCCACGCCGTACACGCAGCGCTTGAGCACCATGCGGCGAATGATATGGCGGTCGTCAAGCTGTTCCGCGTCGATGGTCCAGCCGCGCTCTCCGGCATTATTCAGGATAGTGGTGCGAATATCGTCAATCCGCTCGGTCAACGGCGAAACATAGTCCTCAACCGTGGCCTGAGCCTCGGCAATGGCGGCAATTACGCTGTCGGCCAGATAGTCCACCAGACTGACCAGAAAATGCCCGGAACCCATGGCCGGGTCGCAGATTTTCAGTTCCAAGAGCCGCTCGGCAGGATCGAGCCGTTTGAGGTCGGCAAGCCTGGCGCTCGGCTCGCGACCCTTTTTCTTGATAGAAGAGGGACGAGCACGCTTTGCCTTCTTGGCAAAAGCCTCCGTACAGGACCGAACTAGCGGGCCGACCGTCTCCTTGAGAATCACCTCGACAAGATCGTCCGGGGTGTAATAACTGCCCGAGCCCTTGCGAGCGAACACATTGGGCCGCACATTGATTTCGTCACCGTTGCGGACGACTTCGTATTCGAGCAGGCGTTCATAGATTGAACCGAGTTGCTGTACGCTCAGGTCACGATAGTTGATGTAGCGCCGGCCCTGGTCGGTCGCCTCAAACGAGAGCGCGTCAAGCACGTCAGCCATGACCGCATCGCCCAACCGAACGGTGGTCAGTAGCGGCGTGCGCTGTTGGTCGAACAGACCGCCGTTATAGGGCGGGAGGCCAATGGAGGCATCGCCTTGGTCAATCGCTCGGCACAGATTGTCAATGATTGACCAGTAAAGGGCCGCACTAGCAGAGAAGGTGTCACCCAGGTCCTTGCGACGACCGACATCACGTCGCACCTTATCGCGCAAGCCGTAATCGTCGTAACGATTGTCGCGGACCGGCAGCAGGTCGCGGTCTTCGGCATACAGGATAAACAGCAGCCGGTAGAGCAGAATCAAGGCCGCCTCGCGCACATCGGGCAACGGCGCATCCGGTGCCGCTTCCGCAATAGCCCGAGCCAACTTGGGAAAGACCTGCTCGAAAACCAGTTCGGACAGGTCGGTCGCAACGCGCTCTTCGTAGACGCGGCCCTCATCAAGAACGCGCTGGTGTAGCGTACGCGAATCTGCGGTGGCCGGGTCGGACAGGAAGGCGTTACGCCGGAAGAAGAGCAAAAACAGCTTGAGGCAGTGCTGGCGCTCGGCCTCGGGCAGCGCGAACAGGCCGTCGTTATGGCCGGGCAGATTCAGGGCCGCCGCCAAGTCGAGCTCGAAGAATTGCTCCGACACGGATCGCGCGCCGGCATAATACAGCCGCCACCTGACTCCATTCGTCAGCACGCCCCAGCGCAGCGTGCCGTTCGTCAGGTCGTCCACCCGTCGCAGGTAGCGCAGCATCTGGGTTGAAGGCGCGGTCTCCTCGCCCCGTCGGTCGGAGCGCCGGTCAAGCGGACGCTGCCAACGCTTGGACTCAACTACAGCCGAACCGTACTCGTAACGCCTCCATTCCTGTCGGTATCGGTTGGCGCGCCCCTTGGCCGCTTCATCGGCAAAGAGCAAACCGTCAGGCACATCGTCCCGCCCGCGCGACGAGAGATTCTGCTGGCGCAGGCTGGCCGTCCAGCCCAAGGCTTCAAGCACCGGCCAGATCAGATCGTCCTCGGTCTGGCTCTCGTTGGGGGTCTGGTCGGTTGGGAAGGGGTCGAAGACACTTCGTAGCGCCCGTTCAAATTCGTCCAAGGCTGCGTCGTCAACAGCCTGCCAGTCGGATAATTGCGAGATGGATTCCGTCAGAAAGTCGCGGGCAAACAAACTGCCTTGTACTGCGCTCTCAATGTTCATGAGTGGATAGTCCCTATGTTGCTACGACTTGTATTTTTCCACAGTGCATTATATCGAAACGATGTGACAACTGGCGAGGAACGTATATTCCAATCCAATCGGAAACGGCTGGCCAGAGAGGCCAAGGCATTGGTCGCCGAGCAAGTCAGTCTTGAAACGAGCAGGGAACCCCGGCCTTTGCATTTTGGCAGTAACAGAGATATGATCCTATCTAAACTCTATCAGGAGGCGAGTATGGCGAGGGAAAAATCCCGATCCTTCTTCGAGAATATTGGGAAGAAATGGTGGCATGCCAAATCAGACCGGGCTACCGAGTTAGCCGCGCGAGAAAGCGAATATCCGTACTACATTATGGAGCAGTCGTTCACACATACTAATCCGTCTCCGCCCTCCGTTCCGACAGTGAACGACGATGGAGAATTGATTTGGGAGGAACCGCAACAGCAGGGCAAGTAAGAAACCCGTTAAAACCGGGATCAGTCCCTCTTGAGTAATGTCAGTGACATCCTTCTCTACGCCCTGCCCGGCTTCCTCGCCGTGCAGTTGTATCGCACATTCTACCCGGCTAAACGTCAGTCTCAGTTTGAGATTATCGTCCCTAGCGTCTTGCACAGCGTCATCATATACGTAGGTCTCCATTACGCGTCGTGTTTACCCAGATGGAAAGAAATAGGCCTTCCGTCACTGCAAAGCAAATCGCTTTCCATAGCTGAACCCTCGACAATCCTGATACTGCTCAGTGGCGGACTATTCTGGGGTTGTCTGCTCATTACCTACTATCGGTGGATTCGCGTTCACCTACCCTTTCTGCCACAGCCTGACCCCTTGGCCATTTGGCCGCTTGTTGCGACCGATGCCCCCAAGGCAAACCTCTGGGTGCTCGCTTGCACCAAGCAGGGCCTACGCTACTTCGGTTGGCTCGAACGACATTCTTTTGACCCCACGGTCAAAGATCATGACTTTCTCCTCCGCCCGGCCTATCTCGTTGACAATAACCTACATGTCCAACGGGATTTGAAGGTTGGCGGGGTGTATTTGAACACTCGTGATATCGAGTCTCTGGAGATAAACCATGCTGGTGAGTGGGGTAAGGTGTTCCAAAAGGCTCATCAGCCGGGATCAGCAGGTTGAGTGAATGGCATCGCATCAGCCCACCCTGGCCAGTTCCAGCCGGCCGGCCCAGCGGTCTTCGAGGACGGTACGTAACCGGCGGGACTCGGGGGTGGTCAGGTTGGGGTCGCGTTCGAGCCAGGCCAGGGCTTCGTCCCGCGCGGTTTCCAGCAGTTTGCTGTCACGCACGATATTGGCCACCCGGAAGTCAGGCATGCCGGACTGGCGTGTGCCCAGAAATTCGCCCGGCCCGCGAAACGCCAGGTCGGCTTCGGCAATTTTGAAGCCGTCGTCGGTTTCCGTCATCACCTGTAGACGCCGCTGGGACTCGTCACCCGGCGCGTACTGAGCCAGTAGCAGACACAGGGAGGCCGCCTGCCCGCGTCCGACTCGACCACGCAACTGGTGCAACTGAGCCAGGCCGAAGCGTTCGGCATGCTCAATCACCATGACGGTCGCGTTCGGCACGTCAATGCCGACCTCAATGACGGTGGTCGAAACCAGCAGGTGATGCTGGCCAGCCTTAAAACGCTGCATGACCGCGTCTTTTTCGTCGCCCTTCATGCGGCCGTGAACGAGCCCAACCGAATAGTCGGCAAAGAAAGTCTGGGCCAACTCTTTGGCCATGGAAGTCGCGGCCTTCAGGTCGGACTTCTCGGACTCCTCAACCAGCGGATAGACCACATAGGCTTGATGGCCCTGTTCGATCTGATCTTTGACGAGCCGATAAACTTTTTTCCGCTCGCCTTCATGGAACACATGTGTCGTGATCGGCTTGCGGCCAGGCGGGCGTTCATCAATAGCTGAGACATCCAGGTCGCCATACAGGGTCAGGGCCAGGGTGCGGGGGATCGGGGTCGCGGTCAGCAGCAGAATATCCGGGTTCGCACCCCGTTTTCGCAGGGCGGCGCGCTGCATCACCCCAAAGCGATGCTGCTCATCCACAATGGCCAGGCCCAGATGCCGAAAGCGCACGCCCTCCTGGATCAGGGCATGCGTACCAACCGCGATCTCGACCTCGCCCCGTTCCAGGAGACCATAGATCTCTTGTTTCCGTTTTGGGCGGATTTCTCCGGTCAGCAATGTCATGGACAAACCAAGTTGCTCGGCCAGCGGCGTCAGCGTCCGGTAGTGCTGCTCGGCCAGGAGCTCCGTCGGAGCCATGAAGGCCACCTGGTAACCACTGTCGAGGGCGGCCAGGGCGGCAAAGAAGGCCACGATCGTCTTGCCCGAACCAACATCTCCCTGGACCAGACGGTTCATGGGGTGGGGAGCGGCCATATCCCGAAAAATTGTCTCAACCACCCGATCCTGGGCGGCGGTCAATTGAAACGGCAGAATGCCATATATCTGCTGGACGAGCGGCCCCGGCACAATGGACAACCCCTCTTCCCGGACGGTATTGCGCCGGCGCAGGGCCATGCCCAGTTGCAAATAAAAGAGTTCATCAAACACCACGGCCCGGTGCGCCTGAGAGGTGGCCTCGTTGAGTTCGACAACCTCAGCATCGAGCGGGGGGAAGTGCAACTGTCGCAGGGCGTGATTGAGCGGCATCAGTTGCAGACGCTCACAGATTTCCTGCGGCACACCGTTGGCGACCTGATCGACATAGCGGTCAACCGCACCGTGCACGATCCGGCGCATGGCAGCCACCGTCATTTCGGTGGTCTTATTGTAAATGGGCAAGACGCGGGCGGTCTCGTCGTCCTCTTCCAGCGGCTCCATGTCCGGGTGGATCATCCACTTGCCGCCCTTCATGCCCTTCTCGACCTTGCCGTACAGCAGGACCCGCTGGCCAAGCTGATAGCGCTGCTGAAAATAGCGATGCTGGTGATACCACAGCAGGAAAAGAAAACCGGTTTCGTCTCGGACAACGGCTTCGAGCACCCAGCGACGCCGACGGGCCAGAAAGCGCCGCTCCATCCGGGCGATCTGGCCGGTGACCGCCGTCTCATCCCCCATCTGAAGATGACAGATTTTCTTGATTTCGCGCCGGTCCTGGTAGCGGAAGGGAATGTGGTAGAGCAGATCTTCGACCGTCTCTATGCCCAGCCGCGCCAACTGCTCAGCCCGACGCGGTCCCACGCCTTTGACGTACTGCACCGAATTTTTGAGCGGTGGCTGGCGCGACCGAAAAGAACGTGCCGGTTCTCCCTCCTTGATACGGGGGGCTGGGGAGGATGTCCTGTCAAAGAGACGGGACGTTTCATCCGACGATCGTCTTTCTGCCCCTCCACCTTTCGACTTTCCGACCGCCATACCCCTCTTACCCGTGCTCTTCACCGTGATAGGCCTGGAGCGGACGCACGCCGAGCAGACCCTGCTTGAGGCGGGCAATGCCTTCGACCGCGGCTCCCGCTCCGGCCACTGTCGTAAAATACGGCACCTGGCACTCCAGGGCACTCCGTCGAATCGAAAAGGAGTCCCGGATGGACTGCGCCCCCTCGGTCGTATTAATGACCAGATCAATCGAGCTCGCCTGGAGGGCGTCCACAATATGCGGGGAACCTTCCAGGACTTTATTCACCATCTCAACCGGCAGTCCGTGCTGTTGAAGAAACGCACAGGTGCCACGCGTCGCCACCAGGGAGAAATCATTCTCCACCAACTGCCTGGCAATGGGCAGGAGAGCCGGCTTATCGCGGTCGCGCACACTGATGAAGGCCTTGCCCGTTTCCGGCAAGGTATTCCCTGCGGCAAATTGCGCTTTGGCGAAGGCCATGGCAAAGGACTGATCTACCCCCATGACCTCGCCGGTTGACTTCATTTCGGGTCCGAGGATGGTGTCCACACCGGGGAATTTAATAAACGGAAACACCGACTCTTTGACATTGACATGCTCGGGAATGACCTCCTGGGTAAAACCCAGCTCGTCCAAGGTTTTGCCCGCCATAACGCGCGCGGCTATTTTTGCCAGCGGGACACCGATCGCCTTGCTCACAAACGGCACGGTCCGTGAGGCGCGCGGATTCACCTCAATCAGAAAAACCTGCTGCTCCTTGACGGCGAACTGGATATTCATCAGGCCAACCACACCGAGTTCTTGGGCCAGCAGGGTGGTTTGCCGCCGGATTTCATTCTGCACGGCGGCAGACAAGCTGCGCGGCGGCAGGGAACATGCGCTGTCGCCGGAATGGACACCGGCGAGTTCGATATGTTCCATAATGCCGCCGACCACGACCTGCTGGCCATCGCTCAGGGCGTCCACATCAACCTCGGTGGCGTCATCCAGAAATTTATCGATCAGAACGGGTCGCTCCGCGGACACGGACACGGCCTCGCGCATATAGCGTCGCAGGCTCGCCTCGTCATACACCAGTTCCATGGCCCGGCCGCCCAGGACGTAGGAGGGGCGGACCAACACCGGATAGGCGATGTCCTGGGCAATGGCCACGGCTTCCTCGACCGACCGGGCCGTGCCGTTGGCCGGCTGGTGCAAACCGAGTTGTTCGAGCAGCAGCTTGAAGCGTTCGCGGTCCTCGGCCCGGTCAATGGCATCCGGCGGCGTGCCCAGAATCGGCACTCCGGCCTGTTCGAGCGGCACGGCCAGCTTGAGCGGCGTCTGCCCGCCGAACTGAACAATGACCCCATACGGCTGTTCGCGCCGCACGATACTCAGCACATCTTCCAGCGTCAGCGGCTCAAAATACAGCTTGTCAGACGTGTCATAATCCGTACTGACGGTCTCGGGGTTACAGTTCACCATAATGGCTTCAAAACCGTCTTCTTTGAGTGCAAAGGCCGCGTGCACGCAGCAATAGTCGAACTCGATGCCCTGGCCGATCCGATTCGGCCCACCACCCAGAATGATCACCTTTTTGCGATCGGTCGGCTGAGATTCGTCTTCCCCTTCGTAGGTTGAGTATAAATAGGGCGTATGGGCCACAAATTCAGCCGCGCAGGTATCAACTGTTTTATAGACCGGAATCACATCCAAGCGCTCGCGCTCGGCCCGGACATCACCCTCGCTGACACCGAGCAGACGGCCGAGATGAACATCGGAAAAGCCCATCTGTTTCGCCCGACGTAACAGGCCGGGCGGTAATGCCGCTACGACCTCGACCGGTTGGGCAGCCGACCCGGTGGCCTCCCCCGACCCTCTCGCCTGCTGGATTTCCTTTTCGCACTCTACGATCTGCACGATATTATCCAGAAACCACGGGTCGATTTTTGAAAGCTGATAGAGCTCATCCACACCCACGCCCAGGCGGAACGCTTCCGCCACAGACCACAGCCGCTGGGCGTTCGGGGTTTGCAGGGACGCGCGAATGGCATCCAACGGAGTCTCCGCCCCGTCGTCTCCGCTCGGGACAGGGCTACCGTTTGCCTGTCCTGAGCCCGGTCGAAGGGTTGATTCAAATCCGTAGCTGTCGATTTCAAGCGAACGCAGGGCTTTCTGAAGCGCCTCCTTGAACGTCCGACCTATGGACATGGCCTCGCCGACCGATTTCATCTGCGGTCCGAGTAAATCCCGGGCTTGAGGGAATTTGTCAAAAGTAAAACGCGGCACCTTGACCACTACATAGTCGATCGTGGGCTCAAAAGAGGCCGGTGTTTCGCGCGTAATATCATTCGGAATTTCGTCCAGGGTGTAACCCACGGCCAGCTTTGCGGCAATTTTGGCAATTGGAAATCCGGTGGCCTTACTCGCCAGCGCGGACGAGCGGGACACCCGCGGATTCATTTCAATCACGACCAGCCGGCCGGTCTCCGGGTGGACGGCGAACTGGATATTGGACCCACCGGTGTCCACTCCGATTTCGCGGATGATACGCAGCGCCGCGTCCCGCATGAGTTGGTATTCCTTATCGGTCAGAGTCTGGGCGGGCGCAACCGTAATGGAATCGCCGGTATGAACGCCGAGCGGATCGAAATTTTCGATGGAGCAGATGATGACCACATTGTCCTGGGTGTCACGCATCACTTCCAATTCAAACTCTTTCCAGCCGGCGATCGACTCTTCAACCAGGACTTCATGTGTAGGAGAGGCCTGCAAGCCCCACTCGACAATAGCCTGAAATTCCTGCGGGGTTTGGACGATCCCGCCTCCGGCCCCCCCAAGGGTGCGGGACGGGCGGATAATCAACGGCAGGCCCAGGGTCTCGCGTAAGGCATAGGCTTCCTCAAGAGAGTGGATATAGCCGCTCCGGGGCAGGTCCAGGCCGATGCGCTCCATGGCCGCCTTGAACAGATCACGATCCTCGGCTTTCTTGATGGCCGGCAGCTTGGCTCCGATGAGTTCCACTCCGTAGCGGTCGAGGATGCCCCCTTCGGCCAGGTCAATAGCCAGATTCAAACCGGTCTGACCGCCAATGGTCGGCAGCAGGGCGTCCGGGCGTTCCCGTTCGATAATTTTCTCAAGGACGGGTCGGGTCAGCGGCTCAATATAGGTCCGGTCCGCAAAATCAGGGTCGGTCATAATCGTGGCCGGATTCGAGTTGACCAGTATGACGCGGTAACCCTCCTCTTTGAGCGCCTTGCAGGCTTGGGTGCCCGAGTAATCAAATTCACACGCCTGGCCGATCACAATGGGGCCGGAACCGATCAGCAAAATGGAATGGAGGTCTGTACGCTTGGGCATGGCTTGTATCTGCTGCTCAGGAATCAACCTCGAAACTGCTCCATCAGCGCAGTGAAGCGCCGGAACAAATAGTCTGCATCATGAGGCCCCGGAGAGGACTCGGGATGGTATTGCACGGAAAAGAGCGGCTCCTGCGTATGTCGCAAGCCTTCAACCGTCCGGTCGTTCAGGTTGAGATGGGTGACTTCCGCCCGCTCTTGCAACGAATCGACATCGATACAAAAACCATGATTCTGCGCCGTAATTTCAACCTTCCGGGTTGCGAGGTCCATCACCGGCTGGTTGCCCCCGTGATGGCCGAATTTGAGCTTATAGGTCTGTCCACCCAAGGCCAGACCCAGAATCTGGTGTCCCAGACAGATGCCGAATAAAGGGACTTTTCCCACCAGGGCGGCGATGTTCTCCTTGGCATAGGGCACCGCGTTCGGGTCGCCCGGACCATTCGACAAAAAAACGCCGTCCGGCTTGAGGCGCAGGACCTCTGCCGCGGGCGTGGAGGCCGGCACCACCCGTACCCGACAGCCCGCCTCAACCAGATGACGCAGGATGTTGAACTTCACGCCAAAATCGTACGCGACGACAGAGAAGCGCGGCTCGGGCGTACGGCCGGCCCCCTGCTGGCGATAGCCGCTCTCCAACTCCCAGTAGCCCTGGGACCAGTCATACGG